>JBFHSI010000091.1:0-11830 GCA_041591245.1 Marinobacter sp. | reverse complement strand
TGCCGCGGCAGGGCTGCATATCTCGCCGTTCCAGTATTTCTTTATTCCATACTATTTCTTGGCAGTAGTTGCGATTTTCACTCACCTCGCCTGTGCTTTTCATTGGTTGACTCGAGAGCATCTGGAAACCAGGGTACGAAATCGCTTCGGCTACGCCACCATTTCTCTGGGAGCGTTATTATCTTTCCTCATCCTGCTGGCATTTTCAGGTGGCTTGTATCCGGTAGATATACCAAATGAATATAAGGCTACCTTTGGTAGTGAGCAGGGCTAAAGGCTAGCCCCCGGGTTCTCCTGGATTAAAGGATGGTTCCCTTGAGTAAATCGAACTACCCTTGCCAGAATGTTGGTGAACGGTTTGACTCCGCTCACCACCCTCCGTACCTGCCCGGTTCGTCATTACGTGGTAATACTGCGAATTTTGACGACTCCGTCATGGTATCAGCCCGGATTGTCACTAGACCGCCATACTCACCGCGATGGTAAAGTCTACAGTTACTGGCAAGGTGAAATGGAGACAGAATTCTATTGGACGGCAGGTTGTACACCAAGCTGAAGTCACAGATAGATGAACCGGTGCAAATTGTCTTCGTTGCCAAAAGGGCAGAATTGAGCAGATCGTGTAAAAGCAGCTGCGCCAGAAAGCTTTTCTTTTAATTTTTAAAAGAAAAAGGGCCGCTACCTGAAATTCGCCTAGGTCAACCTGGAATTATGTGTAAATAGTCTTGAAATCTGTAGCGCATACCTATTTGTCAACTTCCAGTCAATAAAAATCTCAGGACATTGAAATGGCACACCCAATTAAAACAAACCTCATTTTCGGAATCTTATCAAAATCCATTTCCATGTTGAAATTTGGATATCGCCTATTCACTTTGGCAAGCATTGTTCTTATTGTCATAGGAAGCATTAACATCTACAAAGCCTACAACACAACTAATTGGCCATCAATAAAAGGCCGCATCACTTCCTCCGAAATCACAACCCGCTCAGACACATACAGAGACTCCACAACTAACAGACTAAGAGATGAGACTTACTACAATGCACAAATAATATATGAGTATGAAATAAACGGCATAACCTATAGCAATGATGATGTGAAAGTGGGAGGCACCATAGGGACGAATACGACAACATGGGCCAGAGAGACATTAAATCAATATCCAAAAGATAAAATTGTAAATGTCTACTATAACCCTGAAAACCCCAGTCAGTCTGTCCTGGAAGTAGGTTTGCATTTCAGCACCTGGTTTCCATTGGCAATGGGGTTGGGAATTTTTATTTTTTCAAGGTACATTCGTAGCGCCTTTTTTAATCTTGGTGGCCCGGTGTCGAGTCGTGATACAGGACAGGGTGCAATCTCGGAAACGGAAAGCCCAATATCATCCCGAGCCAAAGATCCCCGGCTGATTGGAAAATGGGAAGTTATCTACCAGAATCCGACATATAAAGAACTGGCAGAATATTCCATGAAACACTTCAACTTTTCTGATGATGACATCTCACCTGAAAACATAATTATTCCAGAAGGGAAAATGACTGTAACCATCACAGACAAAAAAATAGCCTTTAAAATGCCGGGCAGCAATCTTTTGGGTGGTGGAAGCCAGAAGTACACACTGCATAATAACCGTATAGTTCTGGCACCGTTGAAATTGAATATATTCATGAAGGCAATGGCAGCCTTCATTCCAAGCTATTACAATTTTACGTTTAGTGATTCGACACTAATTCTCACGTCAAATAAAATCAAAGGATACGACAATCAAAGTGTGACCTATCATCTGAAAAGGGTCTAGATAGACCCTCATTACCGACATGAAAGGGGCGGCTATTCTACCCCCGCCCCAACATCCTCCGAACCCTCTGCCCGGCTCTGTCCCCCAGCACCAGCAAAGCCGGCGTCAGCAGCAATGTCAGTACTGTGGCGAAGGCCAGGCCGCCGGCAATGGCGCTGGACAGCTGGGTCCACCACTGGGTAGACGGTGCCCCCAGTCCCAGGGACGGGGTCAGCAGGTCTATGTTCACCCCAAGAACCATGGGCATAAGACCGAGCACGGTTGTGACTGCCGTCAGCAGCACCGGGCGCAGGCGCAGGCAGCCGGTTTCCAGGGCCGCCGCTGCCGCGTCCAGCCCTTCCCGGCGCAGTTCGTTGTAGGTGTCGATCAGAATGATGTTGTTGTTCACCACTATGCCCGCCAAGGCAATAATGCCCATTCCCACCATAACAATGCCGAATGACTGTCCGTTCAGCAGCAGTCCCAACAGGACTCCGGCAGTGGACAGCACTATGGCAGACAGTATCAGCAGGCTCTGGTAAATGGAGTTGAACTGGGTCACCAGCACCAGCAGCATCATGGCCACGGCCACCACAAAGGCTGTGGCCAGAAAGACCGAGGCTTCCTGCTGATCTTCATCCTCACCGGCAAAACTGACGGTAACTCCCGCCGGGGGCTTGGGTACCTGTTGCTGCAGCCGGCTCAGGGATTCATCCACCCTTTGCCCGGGTGCCAGTTCCGATTTAATAGTGATGGTGCGCCGGCCATCCACCCGCACAATAGTACCTGTCTTGTTGCCCGGCTCCAGGGTGACAAATTCGGACAGGGGCACCTGCCCCCGGCTGGTGTTGATGGTCTGGCGCTGCAGCTGATCCAGTTCCCGCCAGTTGTTGGGCACCCGGACGGTGATATCCACCTCATCCCTCACGTCTTCCGGGCGGTAGGTAGCCAGTACCAGTCCGTTGGTGATCAGGCGCACCGCACTGCCGACACTGAGCACATCCGTGCCAAACCGGGCTGCGGCTTCCCGGTCCACCTTCAGCCGCCATTCGATACCCGGCAAACTGCGGTCGTCCTCAATATCCACAAAACCGCCCATGGCCCGCATCTGCCGCTCTATCGTATCCGCATAGTCATTCAGCAGGTCCGGATTGTGGCTGCTTATCAGCAGCTCTATGGGCTTGCCATCGGCAGGGCCCCCTTCCTGTTTGCGGAAATCCAGTTCCACACCGGGAATATCCGCTGTCCGCTCCCGCATGTCTTCCAGAATGGCACTGGCCGGGCGCCGGGTGTACCAGTCGGTGAAACTGAACTGGATAACGCCGACCACATCCGGGGCCATGCGGCTGCCTGCATTGACCGTGGAGCGGGCATAAAGCTCCCGGACTTCCGGCATGCCCTGCAGGCGGGTTTCCACCTCCCGGACAATGGCATCCCGCTCCCAGACGGAAAGGTCGCCCCTGGCTCTTATCTGAACCTGGGCCGAATCCGGCTCCACCGATGGAAAGAACTCCACGCCATGGTTGAATTCCCCATAGGCGGCGTAAATGACGCCAATCACTGCCAGCGCCCCTATCAGGGTCCGGCCCGGGAAGCGCACCAGCCGCGCCAGCAGGTTCCGGTAACCCTGCTTCATACGGCCGGAATCGCCGCTCTGGCGGGGCCGGCGTCCGCCGCTGATGCCGCCCAGTACGGGCAGGAATACCAGTGCCATGGCCAGGGAGGCAATCAGGCAGATAATCACCGTCAGGGGCAGGAACTTCATGAACTCACCCACTACACCGGGCCAGAACAACAGGGGCACGAACACCGCCAGGGTGGTCACGGTGGAGGCAATAATGGGCCAGGCCATACGGCTGGCGGCGTCACCCCAGGCAACTTTCACCGGCTGGCCATCGGACAGGTTCCGGTCCGCCAGTTCGGAAACCACAATGGCCCCGTCCACCAGCATGCCCGCCACCAGAATCAGGCTGAACAGCACCACAATATTCAGGGTCAGCCCCATGCCCCAGATCACCAGAATGCCGGTGAGGAAGGCGCCGGGAATGGTGAGCCCCACCAACAGAGCAGAGCGCAGCCCCATGGTGGCAATAATCAGAATGACTACCAGGACAATGGCGGCCAGAACGTTGTTCAGAAGGTCGCTGAGAATGTCCCGGACTTCCTCGGACTGGTCCATGATATAGCGGACTTCCAGGTTGTCCGGCAGCAGGGGCCGGGCCTGCCGGATCAGCTCCCGTACATGGGCCACAGTCTGGACAATATTGGAGCCGGTGCGTTTGGAGATTTCCAGAACCACGGCAGGCTTGCCGTTGATGCGGGCAAAACCGGTGGGGTCCTTGAAGGTACGCTGCAGAACGGCCACGTCACCAAAGGTCACCACCGTATCCCCCTCCACTTTGACCGGCATGGACATGACATCTTCCACAGTCTCGATCACACCGGGGACTTTCAGGGCCATACGGCCATTGCCGGTATCCAGAGAGCCGGCTGCCACCAGCTGGTTATTGCGGGACACCATGGTCGCCAGCTGAGTGAAATCCACCCCGTAGCCTTCCAGTACCTGGGGGTCCACCACCACTTCCAGAACATCTTCCCGGTCGCCACCGATGGTGACTTCCAGAACCTCCGGGATACCCTCTATGGCATCCTGCAGGTTGCGGGCGATGGTGATCAGTTCCCGTTCCGACAAGGGACCGGACAGCCCCACGGAAAGCACCGGGAACAGGGATACATTGACCTCGTTGACACTGGGTTCGTCGGCCTCTTCCGGCAACTTGGTGCGGGCCGTATCCACCTTCTCCCGGACATCCTGCAGGGCCTTGTCCGAATCGAAACCGGCATCGAATTCCAGCATCACCGATGCATGGCCCTCGGAGGCGTTAGAGCGCATTTCCTTCACCCCTTCCAGGGAGCGAAGTTCCTGTTCCATGGGCCGGACCAGCAGACGCTCGGCATCCTCCGGGCTGACCCCTTCAAGGGTCATGGACACGTAGATCATCGGGATGGTGATGTCCGGGTTGGCTTCCCGGGGAATGCTCATGAAGGCGGCAATACCGCCAAGAAGCAGGAACAGCAGGGTCAGCAGCGTGGTCCGGCTGCGATCCATGGCGGCAAAGATCAGGGCTTTCATAGTTGTTCCTGACCTTCTCCGTCTTCAACCGGGATCACTTTCTCGCCCTCGGCCACAAATCCGCCACCTCGGGTAATCAGGCGGATCTCATCCGGCAGTCCGGTAACCCAGGCTCCGCTTGTGGCTACACTCAGCAGGCTGACGGTGGCAAACACCACCCGATCCTGGTCATCCACATAGCGCACACCCGGGCGGCCATCGGCACCCAGGGACAGATAGGCCGGAGAAATAAACATGGCCATGATTTCCGGCAGGGAAATCCGCAGGCTGGCACTGGCTCCGGCAACCCGCAGCAACTGTGGATTGTCTACCGCAACCTCAACAGCAAAACTTCGGGTAGACGGGTCTGCGGCACTGGCGATGAAAGTAACCTGGCCTTCGAGCCTGGTGCCATCGAGCAGGTCCACCTGCACCCGCTGCCCCGGAGCGACCTCCGCGACCGACTGCTGGGGAATCTGGCCGACGGCCTTGAGCCGGTCGACCCGCACCAGTTCGAACAGGGGTGAGCCCACCTGCACCAGCATGCCCGGCTCCACATCCTTGCGGTTGATGATGCCGTCAAACGGTGCCCTGGGTGTCAGGTGGTCCACGATCTGGCGCGCGGCGGTCAGCTCTGCCCGGGCGGCTGCCAGGTCGCTTTCAATGGCCAGCAGGTCTGTTCGGGAAGACAGGTTCCGGGACTGCAGCCGGCGGGATGCCATCAGGTCCGCCTCCAGTTTCCGAACCCGGGCCAGCCAGCGGGCAACCATCGCCTCGCGACCATCGTCAGACAGGGTTAGCAGCGTGGTTCCGGCGGATACCCGATCGCCCGCGGCTACAGCAATGTTTTCCACCGTCCCGGCGACCCTGGCTCCAAGGGTAACGGCATGCCAGGGTTGCAACTGACCCTGCAGCAACAGCCCGGGCTCATAGCTGCTGGCAGAGACTGTCTGCACCTGTACCCGGGTGAGTTCCTGTTGCTGTTGATCCTCGGATTCCGGGGGCTGATCCCGAGCCACTTTCACCTCTCCGGAGACCATCCAGACTAACAAAACAATCACGACCAGAAGGGATAACCCCAGGGAACCCCACTTGGGCTTGCTCATGCATTACTCGCTGTGTATCAGGTTGTGATCCGGGGCAGACTTTAGCCCCCGGCAGAGAAACCGGCAGGAAACTGTTGCAACCGGTTGGGAATATGGAGTAGATTTTACACAGTTTACGATTTTTAATTCATAGCAGATTGTTCCTTTATTTATGAATCTTAACGCTGTTGTTGTCCTGCTAATGCTCGTCCTGGTGGTGGTGGTACCGTCCGGGGGCTTTTGCGTGGACAAGCGGTTGAGATAGCGACAACCTACAGACACCAGAAGCCCCCGGCACCGAAAGGTCCCGGGGGCTTTTTTTTGCAGCCAAAAAAGGGAAAGACGACCATGAACGGCGCACAGCAGATTCTTGAGGCGTTCCACCGCCATCACATCACCACGGTTTTCGGTTATCCGGGCGGATGCATCATGCCCCTGTACGATGCCCTGGTGGACGATGTGAATGTGGAACACGTGCTGTGCCGCCACGAACAGGCCTGTGCCCTGGCCGCTGACGGCTATGCCCGGGCCAGTGGCAAACTGGGGGTCTGCATTGCCACCTCCGGCCCCGGTGCCACCAACCTGATTACCGGAGTTGCCAATGCCCACCGGGATTCCATTCCCATGCTGGTCATCACCGGACAGGTTCCCGCCGGGCTGATCGGTACCGATGCCTTTCAGGAAACCGACATCCTGGGTATGAGTCTGGGCATCGTCAAGCACAGCTATCTGGTGGACAGTGCCGACCAGTTGCCGGCCATTCTGGAAGAAGCCATTCACCTGGCCCAAAGCGGTCGGCCCGGCCCGGTGTGGATCGACATTCCCAAGGATATTCTGCTGGCCACCAGCAGCCCGGCAACCATCCAGGCTCCGGAAGCCCCGGCCCAGCCGGACTCAACGGACCTGAGCCAGCTGCTGTCCATGTTGCGCAGTGCCCGAAAACCCCTGATCTACAGCGGCGGCGGCATCAGCCTGGCCCATGCGGAAGACAGCTTCCGGACATTCTCGGAAATCTCCGGCATTCCCTCCGTGGTCACCCTCAAGGGCATTGGCAATGGCGGCAAGCACAATCCCTGGCATCTGGGCATGCTGGGAATGCACGGCTCCCGGGCGGCAAACCGGGCGGTAGATGAATGCGATCTGTTGCTGGCCATTGGCGTCCGCCTGGATGACCGGGCCACCGGCAATCTTGCAGGTTTTGCCCCCAATGCCCGGATGATCCACCTGGATGCGGACGCTGCCGAAATCAACAAGCTCCGGACTTGTGACCTGTCCCTGCGGGGCGACCTGAACACCCTGCTGGAAGGCCTTTCACAGGCCCTGGAAACCCGGCCACTGGATATTGGCGACTGGCAGAAACAGTGCCGCACCTGGCACACCACCGGCGGTTTCAGCGCAGCAGACAACGAAGAGCCGCTGTCTCCGATTACCGGTCCGTCCTTTATCCGCCAGCTGTCACGGCTGACACCGGACGATACCGTTATTGCCTGTGACGTAGGCCAGCACCAGATGTGGGTTGCCCAGTACTATCACTTCAGCCACCCACGGCACCATCTGTCCAGCGGCGGCCTGGGCACCATGGGCTACGGCCTGCCGGCGGCCATCGGTGCCCAGTTAGCGGACCGGAACAGCACCGTTATCAATGTATCCGGAGATGGCTCCTTCATGATGAATGCCCAGGAACTGGCCACCATCCGCCGTTACCGGCTGCCGGTAAAAATCATCATTATGGATAACCAGTGTCTGGGCATGGTTCGCCAGCAACAGGAGCTGTTCTACAACAACCGGGAAAGCCATATCAATCTGGATGACAACCCGGACTTCGTTGCCATGGCCCGGGCTTTCGACATTCCGGCCCTGCACATAGAACGCACCGACCAGGTCCGCCGTGGCATTGAAACCATCCTGGCCTATGACGGCCCCATGCTGCTGCACGTAGCCATTGCCCGGGAAGACAACGTGTGGCCGATTGTGAAACCCGGCGCCAGCAACCGGGAAATGATTGATGAAACCCAGCGCACTGCCAATCCCATCAAGGAGAATATTGCATGAACCCGCAAAGCTGCAGGACCACACCCAGCCATACCATTAGCTGCCGGATGAGCCACGAAACAGCGGCCCTTGAGCGTCTGTGCCAGGTGATCCGGATACGGGGTTTCCGGGTGTCCCGGATGGCGGTGGAATCCGCCGGTGAGGAGCTGATCATCGACCTGACCGTGGAAGGCAGCCGGCCGGTCACCATGCTCCAGAGCCAGCTGGAAAAACTGCATACCGTTGCGGTTGTGGAACTGATGCCGGAAGCGGTCACCAGTAAAAGCGCCTGAGCCAACGCAAAGGCCGGCCCGGAGGCTGGGTACCCGGAACCCTGACGATTCCCGGGCAGGAACCGTCAGGACAGCGGACTTCAGAGCAGCTCGACAGCCACCGCAGTGCCCTCGCCGCCGCCAATACACAGGGAGGCAACACCGCGCTTCAGACCTTTCTGTTTCAGGGCATTGATCAGGGTAACGATGATCCGGGAGCCGGATGAGCCGATGGGATGGCCCAGGGCACAGGCGCCGCCGTAAACATTCACCTTCTCGGTGGGCAGTCCCAGTTCATTGATGGCCAGCAGGGTAACCACCGCGAAGGCCTCGTTGATCTCGAACAGGTCCACATCGTCCTTGCTCCAACCGGCCTTTTCCAGCACCTTGCTGATGGCTCCTATGGGAGCCAGGGTAAATTCCGAAGGCAGCTGGGCATGGGTGGCGTGGGCCACAATCCGGGCCTGGGGTGTCAGGCCACGGCGCTTCGCCTCTTGCGCAGACGCCAGCACCAGTGCCGAGGCACCATCGCTGATGGAGCTGGAGTTGGCAGCAGTCACCGAACCGTCTTTGGCGAATGCCGGTTTCAGGGTGGGAATTTTCTCCGGACGGGCATTACCGGGCTGCTCGTCAATGTCCACCAGGGTGTCACCACCACGGCCGGGCACGGATACCGGAACAATTTCCGTCTCGAACCAGCCGTTCTCTATGGCCGCCAGGGACTTGCGCAGGGAATCCAGGGCGAAATCGTCCATGTGCTGGCGGGTAATGCCGAACTTGTCTGCGGATTGCTGGGCGAATACCCCCATCAGCCCGCCTTCGTAGGCATCTTCCAGACCATCCAGAAACATGCTGTCCAGAACCTGGCCATGGCCCATGCGCATGCCACCCCGGGCCTTGGGCAACAGATAGGGAGCCTGGCTCATGTTTTCCATGCCCCCGGCTACCATTATGGAGTTGGTTCCGGCCCGGATCTGGTCATGGGCCATGATCAGCGCCTGCATGCCGGAGCCGCACATCTTGTTTACAGTGGTGCAGCCGGAGCTGTCCGGAATGCCCGATGCCCGGGAAGCCTGACGGGCCGGAGCCTGTCCCAGCCCTGCAGGCAGTACGCAACCCATCACCACTTCCTGAATATCCGCCGGCTGCAGGCCGGAGCGCTCAATGGCCGCCCGGATGGCGACCGATCCCAGCTCCGGCGAACGCACTGAACTCAGGGCTCCCATCATGCCACCCATGGGGGTACGGGCAGAGCCGGCAATCACTACGCTGTTGTCACTCATTGTTCATTCCTCATTCAGAACTGTCAGCCCTTGCCCAACACGGAGCGGGCAATGATCTCTTTCATGATTTCCGAAGTACCGCCGTAGATACGCTGGACCCGGGCATCCATAAAGGCGCGGGAAATGGGGTATTCGGTGGTATAGCCGTAGCCGCCGAACAGCTGCAGACAGCCATCAGCCACCCGGCACTGCATTTCGGTGGCGCTGTATTTCGCCATGGAGGCAGTGGGCGCATCCAGCTCGGCGCGCTCGTAACGGTCGATACACTGGTCCACAAAGGCCCGGTTAACCTGGTAATCGGTTTCCATACGGGCAATTTCGAAACGGGTGTTCTGCAGCTGGGACAGCTTCTGGCCGAACAGCTCCCGCTCCTGCACATAGTCAATGGTCAGATCCAGAGCACCACGGGCCGCTGCCACACCCAGAGCGCCGATCACCAGACGCTCCCGGGGCAGTTCCCGCATCAGATACATAAAGCCCTGACCTTCCTCACCCAGCAGGGCGGAAGCAGGCACCCGCATATCCGAGAAAAACAGCTCTGAAGTATCACCGGAATGCTGGCCAATCTTGTCCAGATTCCGGCCCCGGCTGAAACCGGGCAGAGATGTGTCCACCAGGAACAGGCTGATCCCCCTGGCGCCGGCACTGGGGTCGGTTTTCGCGGCCACAATGACCATACCCGCATGCTGGCCGTTGGTGATAAAGGTCTTGGAGCCATTGAGGATGTAGTCATCCCCATCCTTCACCGCACTGGTGCGGATGGCCTGGAGGTCGCTGCCGGCTCCGGGTTCGGTCATGGCAATGGCACCCACCACCTCACCGGAAACCATTTTCGGCAACCAGTAGCCGCGCTGCTCGTCGTTGCCCAGATGGCTTACATAGGGAGCAACAATATCCGAGTGCACCATAACGTTGGTGGACAGGGCGCCAAAGCCCATGCGCGCCAGCTCCTCCCCCACCACTACCGAATACCGGAACGGGGCGCTACAGCCGCCCCACTCCTCCGGCACATCCACACACAACATGCCGGCATTGCCCAGGGTATTCCACAACTCCCGGGGCACAATCCCGGATTTCTCCCAGGCTTCATAATGGGGTTTTACTTCGGTTTCCAGGGCCTTGATTACAGACTCCCGGAACAAGGCCAGTTCTTCCTGATCCACTGGATTGCTCATTGCTGTCTCCTGTAAAAACCGCTGTTACCTGGGGGCCATGCGCAAAGCACAGTCCAGACGAATAACTTCACCGTTGAGAACCGGGTTGCGAACCATCTGATCCACCATCATGCCGAACTCCTCCGGCTTGCCCAGGCGTTTCGGGAACGGCAGCGTGGCCGCCAGACTGTCCTGAACCTCCTGGGGCATGCCCGCCATCATGGGTGTCATGAACAGGCCCGGAGCAATGGTGTTCACCCGGATACCTTCCCGGGCCAGTTCCCTTGCCGCCTGCAGGGTCAGGGAAACCACCCCGCCCTTGGATGCACTGTAGGCGGCCTGGCCAATCTGGCCTTCATAGGCGGCAACGGATGCGGTATTGATGATCACCCCGCGCTCACCATCGGCATTGGCTTCCCGGGTCGCCATATCGGCCGCCGCCAGGCGCAGAATGTTGAAAGTACCGATCAGGTTGATCTGCACCACCTTGCTGAAAGACTCCAGAGGCATCACACCCTCCCGACCCAGAATCTTTGCAGCCGGAGCAATACCGGCACAGTTGACGGCAATGCCGCAGGGACCGTGGGCCTCCCGGGCTGCCCGGAATGCAGCCTCGGCACTGTCGGCAGAGGACACATCACAGTGCAGGAAGAGTCCGCCCACCTCGGCAGCCACCTGCTCCCCGCGCTCCCTGTTCAGATCCAGTACCGCCACCTTGCAGCCGGCAGCGGCCAGGGCGCGAACCGCACCTTCACCCAATCCTGAAGCACCGCCAGTGACAATGGCCGCTACATTATTGAATTCCATCGATTATTCCCCTTTATATCTGCTGTTTCCGGGCGTCAGGGTCCAGGTTTCCTGATTGACGTTTACGTAAACTTTACCCAATAACAAGCAAAAAGGAAATCACCTTGAGCACCGGAAGCCCCGATCCTGAAGCAAAACACAGCGCCACCCGGAGGCCGGCAAGACCATCCTGTGAACCGCCAGACGCAAAAACCACGACAAGCCGATTCATGAAACAGGTCAGGAAATGACATAATGTGCAACCTCCTTATAACCCGGAAACGGGAGATCCCGTGCCCCGAAGCTTTGTCATCACCAGCACCTGC
>JBFHSI010000090.1:0-11834 GCA_041591245.1 Marinobacter sp. | reverse complement strand
ATCAACGTGGGTGAGCGCACCAACGTCACCGGCTCCAAGCGTTTCCTGCGCCTGATCAAGGAAGAGCAGTACGAAGAAGCCCTGAGCGTGGCCCGGGACCAGGTTGAAAACGGCGCCCAGATCATCGACATCAATATGGATGAGGGCATGCTGGAGTCCCGGGAAGTCATGGAGACTTTCCTGAAGCTGGTGGCTTCAGAGCCGGATATTTCCCGTGTTCCCATCATGATCGACTCCTCCAAATGGGACGTGATTGAAGCAGGCCTGCGCTGTATTCAGGGCAAAGCGGTGGTGAACTCCATCAGCCTCAAGGAAGGCGAGGAAGAGTTTATCAAGCGTGCCAGATCCTGCATGCGCTATGGTGCCGCCGTCGTGGTCATGGCTTTTGACGAAGACGGTCAGGCCGACACTTACGAACGCAAGATTTCCATCTGCAAGCGCTCCTACGATGTGCTTACCGGAATCGGCTTCGATCCGTCGGACATCATCTTCGACCCCAATATTTTTGCCATCGCCACCGGCATCGATGAGCACAACAACTACGCGGTGGACTTCATCAATGCCAGCCGCTGGATCCGGGAGAACCTGCCCCACGCATCCATTTCCGGCGGCGTGAGCAACGTGTCCTTCTCCTTCCGGGGCAACGACGTGGTGCGCGAAGCCATTCACTCGGTGTTCCTGTATCACGCCATCAAGGCCGGCATGAACATGGGTATCGTCAATCCCGGCCAGCTGGTGATCTATGACGAAATCGATCCGGAGCTGAAGGAGCGTGTGGAGGACGTGGTCCTCAACCGTCGTGAAGACGGTACCGACCGGTTGCTGGAGATTGCTGACCGCTTCAGGGGCAAAGGCGGCAAGGCCCAGGAAGAAAACCTGGAGTGGCGGGAATGGCCCGTGGAAAAGCGCCTGGAACACGCCCTGGTCAAAGGTATTACCAGTTTCATTATTGATGACACCGAAGCCTGCCGGCTGCGGGCGGAGCACCCCATCGAGGTCATTGAAGGGCCTTTGATGGACGGCATGAACGTGGTTGGTGATCTGTTCGGCGACGGCAAGATGTTCCTGCCCCAGGTGGTCAAGAGCGCCCGGGTCATGAAACAGGCGGTGGCCCACCTGATCCCCTATATCGAAGCGGAAAAATCCGGAGAACAGCAGGCCAAGGGCAAGATCCTCATGGCCACAGTCAAAGGCGATGTGCACGATATCGGCAAGAATATCGTGGGCGTGGTGCTGCAGTGCAACAACTACGAGGTGATCGACCTTGGCGTGATGGTGCCCTGTGACAAGATTCTGGAAACCGCGAAAAAGGAAAATGTGGACATTATCGGCCTCAGCGGCCTGATTACGCCGTCTCTGGATGAGATGGTCCATGTTGCCAGGGAAATGCAGCGGCTGGACTTCCATATTCCGCTGATGATCGGCGGGGCAACCACCTCCAAGGCGCACACGGCGGTCAAGATCGAACCCCAGTACAAGAACGACATTGCCCTGTACGTGTCCGATGCATCCCGCTGTGTAAACGTTGCCTCCCAGTTACTGAGCAAAACCGGCAAACCGGATCTGGTGCAGGCCGCCCGCACCGAGTACGACAGCATCCGGGAGCGCCGCAAGAACCGGGGCGAACGCACCAAACTGGTGTCCCTGAAAGAAGCCAGGGCCAGAGCCCCGGAAATCGATTTTGAAAACTACCAGCCGCCGAAACCGGCATTTACCGGTATCAAGGTGTTCGATGATTACGACCTGAACGAGCTGGTGGACTACATCGACTGGACCCCCTTCTTCATCTCCTGGGATATTGCCGGCAAGTATCCGGCGGTATTCGACGATCCCAAACGGGGTGAAGCGGCACGCTCCCTGTTCAATGATGCCCAGCAGATTCTGCGACGGATGATTGATGAGAAACGGGTCAGTGCCCGGGCGGTCATCGGTTTCTGGCCCGCCAACAGGCAGGGCGACGACATTGTTGTGTACCGGGACGAAAGCCGCTCGGAAGTGCTTACCGTGCTGCACCACCTGCGCCAGCAGGATGAGAAGGCCCCGGGCAAGCCCATGATGGCCCTGTCCGATTTTGTCGCCGGTGAAGATTCCGGCCTGCAGGATTATGTGGGCGGCTTTGCAGTAACCGCAGGTATCGGCGCCGAAGAGTTCTCTGTGGAGTTCAAGGATAACAATGACGACTACAACGCCATCATGGTGAAGGCCCTGGCCGACCGTCTTGCCGAAGCTTTTGCGGAAAGAATGCACGAGCGGGTGCGCAAGGAATTCTGGGGCTACGCCGACGATGAAACCCTGACCAATGACGATCTGGTCCGGGAACGCTACCGGGGTATTCGTCCGGCCCCCGGTTACCCGGCCTGCCCGGATCACACTGAAAAAGCCACCCTGTTCAGTCTTCTGGACGCCACCGCCACTACCGGCATCGAGCTGACGGAACATTTTGCCATGTTCCCCACAGCGGCGGTTTCCGGCTGGTACTTTGCCCATCCGGAGTCCAAGTATTTTGCCGTTGGAAAAATTGGCGCGGATCAGGTTGAAGACTATGCTGAACGCAAAGGCATTTCGAAAGCCGAAGCAGAACGGTGGCTGGCCCCCAGCCTCGCCTATGATCCGGCGGAGTAGAAATGGACAACTAACCCGCAGTCCAGAATAACAGGCAGATCCATGTCAGACGTTTCTGAAAATAAAAAGAACGGAAAACCCGGCATACTGAAAATCATGCAAAGCATCCTGGCCGGCGCCATCGGCGTCCAGTCCGACAAGCGCCGGCAGGAAGATTTCTCGCACCACACACCCTTGCCCTACATTCTTGCAGGTCTGCTGTTTACGGCCTGCTTTGTAGGCGGGCTTATTCTGGTGGTGCAGATGGTACTGGCCAACCAGTAGGCTACTGGCCGGCCACCCAGGTTATGGCAAAAGCCACACTGAGCAATATCAGCAGCACAGCGGCTACAGCATCAACGTGGCTGTCGGGGCGAGCAGTTTTCTTCATGATACTTCCCTCTTCCGGATCTCTTGGTGACAGGATCTTCTTTTTGTTTACAGGGGGATCCGGAGCAACAGCCCCGGCCCCAGGATTCAGTTAAGCCTGCAAACACATATACGTCCAGTAATTACCCTGTTTGCTTATCACCCAAATCGATAAACATATTTTGAAATAATCATTTTAAGAATAAAAACCTGGTGCTATCCTGCCTCCCAGATATAAGGACCCGAACCATCGGGCCGCCCGGAACCCGGTTTCCGGGGTAGCCGCAACGATGCTTTCATTCAGGACATTCCAATTATGTACGTATACGACGAACACGATCGGCAGATGGCTGTCGAACGAGTCGCCCAATTCCGGGACCAGACCCAAAGAGCCCTGGCCGGAGAACTGACTGAAGAGGAATTTCTCCCCCTCCGCCTTCAAAATGGCCTCTATGTCCAGCGTCTTGCTCCCATGCTCCGTATCGCCGTGCCCTATGGCATGATGCGGTCTGCACAACTTCGTCGCCTGTCCCGTATTACCCGGGATTACGACAAGGGCTACGCACACTTCACCACCCGCCAGAACGTCCAGCTGAACTGGCCGCGCCTGGAAGAGGTTCCGGACATCCTGGCCGAGCTGGCCGAGGTGGAAATGCATGCCAACCAGACCAGCGGCAACTGCATCCGTAACACCACCACAGACCAGTTCTCCGGCGTTTATCCGGATGAAATTGCGGACCCCCGCCCCTATTGCGAGATTATCCGCCAGTGGTCCACCTTCCACCCGGAATTCGCCTTCCTGCCCCGCAAGTTCAAGGTGGCGGTGAATGCCTCCGAGAAAACCGACAGGGCCGCCATCCAGGTTCACGATATCGGCCTGCAGATGGTGCGTCAGGAGTCCGGCGAACTGGGATTCAGGGTTCATGTAGGCGGCGGTCTGGGCCGGACCCCCATGGTGGGACCGGTTATCCGGGACTTCCTGCCTGAGCTGGACCTGCTCACCTATCTGGAAGCCATTCTGCGGGTATACAACCGTTACGGTCGCCGGGACAACAAGTTCAAGGCCCGTATCAAGATTCTGGTCAAGGCCCTGACCCCGGAAGCCTTTGCTGAAAAAGTGGAAGCCGAGTGGGCCCAGATCAAGGACTCCCCCACCCGCCTGACTCCGGAAGTGATCCAGCAGTTCCGTGGCTACTTTACCGAGCCGGATTATGCCGACCTGGACAATGCTACCGATCTGCTGGCCCAGCAGCGTTTCGAAAACCGGGATTTTGACCAGTGGCTCAGCCACAATGTGGACAGCCACAAAAAGCCCGGTTATGCCATCGTCACCCTGACCCTGAAAAAGACCGGAACTCCTCCCGGGGATGTTACCGACCGGCAGCTGGAGCAGATTGCCGACCTGGCCGATGAATACAGTTTCGGCGAAATCCGGGTCACCCATCAGCAGAACGTGGTGCTTGCGGACGTGCGTCAGGACAGGCTGCTGGAACTTTGGCAGGCCATTACCCCCATGGGCTTCGCTACCGCCAACCTGAACACCCTGACCGACATCATCTGCTGCCCCGGTGGCGACTACTGCGCCCTGGCCAACGCCAAGTCCATTCCGGTTGCAGAGGCCATACAGCGCCGCTTTGACGACCTGGATTACCTGTATGACCTGGGCAATATCGACCTGAACATCTCTGGCTGCATGAATGCCTGCGGTCACCACCATGTGGGCAATATCGGTGTTCTGGGCGTGGACAAGAAGGGTGAGGAGTTCTACCAGGTCAGCCTGGGCGGTTCTTCCCATCACGACGCCACCATCGGCAAGATTCTCGGGCCGTCCTTTGCCCAGGAAGACATGCCGGATGTGATCGCCAAGATTATTGATGTCTATGTAGACAAGCGCACCGGTGAGGAATCCTTCCTGGATACCTACCGCCGTGTCGGAATCGATGCTTTCAAGGAGCGGGTTTATGCCTGAGGTAATTCAGAAGGATGGCAGCATCCGTACAGACAACTGGGTCGTCGTACCCCGTCCGGAAGAAGGTGAGTCCCTGGACATTCCGCAGCAGCCGGCCCTGATTCCTGCAGACCTGTGGATTGGCGGTTTTGAGCACTTCAGCGGCCGGGACGATATCGGCGTCTGGCTTGACAGTCACGACGAACCGGAAATCCTGGACGGCAAGCTGGATCAGCTGTCTCTGATTGCAGTGAATTTCCCGAAATTCGTTGACGGTCGCGGCTACAGCATTGCCCGTCTGCTCCGGGAACGTTTTGGCTACACCGGTGAACTGCGGGCTATTGGTGATGTATTGCTGGACCAGCTTTACTACATGAAGCGCTGCGGTTTCGACAGCTATGTGTTGAGAGCGGACAAGGATATTACCAAGGCACCCCAGTGTCTGAACGTGTTCACCCAGGGCTATCAGGCAGCAACTGACACGGACATTCCCCTGTTCCGTCGCCGCTTGGCCATGGCCTCCTGACGCAAAAAAAGGGGGCATAAGCCCCCTTTTCATTCTGTCCTGTTCAGAGCCCCTGCACCGCAGGGGCTCTGTGCTTTTACAGGCTGTAATCCAGCACGATCTTGCCGGCGGAAGTGCCGCCCAGAAATGCCTTCAGGGCAGCATCCAGACCGCTTCGACCGATATCACGGGCGGAAGCCTCGGTAACCGGGCACGCCCAGTCGCCGGACAGCTTTTCCCACACGACCTTTTTGTCCGCCAGAGGAATCTCCACAGAATCCACTCCCAGCAGGTTCACGCCCCGGAGAATGAACGGCAGAACCGTCGTCGGCAATTGCGGGCCGGCAACCAGGCCACAGCAGGAAACCGAACCACCCGGCTGAATCCGTTTCAGCAGTTCCGCCAGGGGGACACCGCCAACGGTATCCACGGCGTTGGCGAATACCGGGCGTACCAGGGGTTTCTTCTCTTCCGCCAGCGTATCACGGCCAACCACGCTGGCTGCACCCAGAGCCTTAAGACCATCCGTATGGTCCGCCTTGCCGCTGATAGCCACCACCTCGAAGCCGAGGCGGGCCAGAATCTCGACAGCAACACTGCCCACAGCACCACTGGCTCCGGATACCGCCACAGGCCCCTGATCCGGCTTTGCCCCCATGGTCAGAAGCTTGCCGACGCACAGACCGGCGGTCAGACCAGCCGTTCCGTAGATCATCGCAGTCCGGGCATTCCAGCCTGCAGGCATGGGCACACACCAGGCGGCTGGCACACGGATATATTCACCAAATCCACCATCAGTGTTCATCCCCAGGTCATACCCGGTCACAATAACCGGTGTTCCTGCCGGGAATTCCGCTGCCGATGATTCAACCACCTCACCGGCGGCATCGATTCCCGGAGTATGGGGAAAGTTTCGGGTAACCCCCCGGTTCCCGGAAGCAGACAGGGCGTCCTTGTAGTTCAGGGAGGAATGGCTGACCCGGATAAGGACATCCCCGTCCGGCAGGTCAGCGGTATTCAGAAGCTGTTCCCGGCCCTCAAAGCTGCCGTCCTTCTCTTCAACTCTCCAGGCCTTGAATTCAATCGTTTTTGTCATGGCTTGTTTCGCACTGTGTGTCGGCTATTGGATATTCTGGTTACGGAAGGCACTGAGTACCCGCCACAGAGTGTGTTCCAGGGCTGAACTGGTCGCAAGCCCAAGTTTTTCCGGGAGCGTACGCTTGCGCTGGAATTCAACCGAGACTACGTCGGATCGGTCACAGGCCTCTATAAGATATTCGTCGGAGGTCTTGATCTCATCAATCAGCTGAACCTCCAGTGCCCGCTTGCCAAACCAGACATCGCCATTGGCAACGGCGGCAATATCAAGCCCCGGACGGCGCTCGCTGACATATTCCTTGAACAGCACATGGGTGTCTTCAAGGTCTTCCAGAAACTTCTGCCGCCCTTTTTCAGTGTTTTCCCCGAAGATGGTCATGGTGCGCTTGTGCTCTCCGGCGGTCAGCACCTCGAAATCCACATCATTTTTCTGCAGGAACCGGTGAAAGTTGGGCAGCTGGGCGACCACACCAATAGATCCCAGAATGGCGAAGGGTGAGGCAAGGATGCGGTCAGCAACACAGGCCATCATATAGCCACCACTTGCGGCCACCTTGTCCACACAGGCTGTAAGCTTGATTCCACGGCTGCGCAGCCGGTCCAGCTGGGCGGCCGCCAGGCCGTAGGAGTGAACCAGCCCACCCCCGCTTTCCAGGCGGATCACAACCTCATCCCGCTCCGGATCAGCCACACCCAGCACGGCGGTTATGGCCCGGCGCAGGGTGTCGGTATCGCTGGCCTTGATATCCCCATGGAAGTCCAGAACATAAACCCGGGGCCGGGACTCGGTTTCCTGCTCGCCGGCTTTCAGCTTAGCCTTCTCGGCTTTTTTCTCCGCCTTCTGTTCTTTCTTGCGGTTTTTCTCGAAAGCCTTGCGCTCGGAGTCAGACATCAGCTTCTGCTGCATGGACTCCTTAAGCCTGCGATAACGGTCATTGAGCTTGTGTATTTTCAGTTCGCCGTCACCGTCATGATCATCACGGTCCCGCTGTGCGGCCGAAACAATAACAGACACTATAACCACGACTGCCACCACCAGGGTGACGGCCTTGGCCAGGAACAGACCGTATTCTGAGATGAACTCCAAAGTGTTTCTCCATGTGGTTATGCAAAGGTGAAAGTGTAACTTATCGGACCTGTTGTGCTAAGCCGAGCAAAAAAATTAAAACAAGCGTTCGATCGAGCTTGACAGGACCACCCACTCACCATAAAGTCGGATTGCTAGACCGGCTCTACCGCGGCGTTACTCAGGCCAGAAAGCCCGATACGTCATAGCCGTGATGACAAGACAACCACCCAAAAAGGTAAAACAATGTCTGTAGCTCAGGTATTTGAACAACTCGAACAGAACTTCAACGCAGACGCAGCTCAGGGCCTTGATCTGGTCTTTCAGTTCGATATTGAAGATGACAAAACCTATCATCTGGACATCAACGATGGCACCTGCAAGCTCCACGAAGGCGCCAGCGATGATCCTTCCGTTACCCTGATCATGAGCACTGAAACCCTCAAGGGTATCGTGTCCGGCGAAACAGACGGTATGCAGGCATTCATGGCCGGTCAGCTGCGCGCTGAAGGCGATATGATGCTGGCCACCAAGCTGGGTGAACTGTTCAAGATGGGCTAAGCCCCCCACCCCTGAACAAAACAACCTGCGCTCAGCGCAGGTTTTTTTTCGCCCTGTGATTCACTAATGCCACACTTCAACCGCTTCCCGGGCCTGCTGGTTGACCGGCACCGCCACCAGCCCCGATGCCGACAGGCGAATTTCATAGGTTGCACCGTCGCGCATGGGCATAAATACCGAGTTACCATAAATACCTTCAACAAAAGGCATGTTGAAGCGCCTGTCCAGATCCCACAGATCCAGATCAAACCACACCGCATCACCAAGCCCGATCACCGATCTGGGCGCCGTACGTTCCTGCTCCAGAGAGGTGTAACGCCCGCCCAGGCGCTCCAGACGATACCCCGGCGCTATTCCCAGCCAGCGCAAGGGCCCGGTAAAACGGATAATCCGGGCATCCAGCTGCCACTGATCCCCGTTCAGGGTGTGTATCTCCGGTGCCTCATCCCCGGTTTGTCGAAGTGTCACGCTCCAGGCCTGCCCGCCCTGATTGCTGACGGAAATGGATGCCACCCGCTGCATACCGGCCAGCGACTGGTAGTCAGCAATGTTGATGGCAACCACAAGGGAATAGAGCCCGAGAAAAATAACGCCGAGAATAACTGTCCCCCTGAGCCAGGCCATCAGCCACCGGGGGCGCAGAAAGAACAGCAAACCCGCGATGACCACTGCCACACCTGATAAACCAAGTACAACAGCAGCAAGTTCATGGGACATATGATTACAAGCCTACATCACCCAGAGAAGTTTCAGCCAGGCGCAGAAGGTCCGCATTGGGCTCCTCACGCTTGCCAATACTCTCAATGTAGTACTCCAGAGAGGTCAGCGCATCCGCCAGGGCTTCCAGAACCTGGGCAGCGGGTGGCTCGGAGGCATCCAGCAGCTGTGCCTGGATAGAGGAAGCAATACGCTCTACCACTCCCGCCGCAGCCGAATCACCGAGCATTTCCAGACCTCCCCAGATACTGCGCAGGGTAATAGGCAGGTTGGCAAGGTGAAGCTTCTCATAATCCGATTCAATAAATGCGGTAATCGCACGCTTGGCCAGGGTTAGAGCGCTCCGGGCCTCGTCAGCCACCACAAACAGGGCTTCCCGCAGGTAGACGGATTCATCGCTGTCGTCCTCGCCATGTACCAGAGCATCGGTTTCCGAGGTAATTCCCCGGGTCACGATCTGGGTAACCGCATTCTCGATACTCAGAACAGAGTCCGCCAGCTGGTACAACTCATCATCTTCCGGAAGCCGTTTTTCCTCATCCCAGCGACGCAGCTTTGCAGCTTCCTGATGGGCAAGATCGGCGAGCTTGTTGAGGTCCAGCATCAGCAGCGTATTCGCCAGCCGGTCCAGTGCCTCGGCAATGGAGCCAAACTCCGCCAGATCCGGTTCAATACCCCGCTCAATGATATCCAGTTTGTCCTTGAGCTGATTCAGCTCTCCCTGCAGCGCTTCCGCCAGGGACTTCAGAACATCCGCACCCGGGCCATAAAGCCGGCGGGCATGGGCCTCCAGCATGGCGTCGGAATATTCTGCCGGTGCCAGACCGAATACAGACAGCACCTGAACCACTTCCGGGTTCCCCGATCCGCTTCGGTACAGGATGTACACAAGATCCCGGATCAGGGAGTCAGGGGCGTCCTTGGCGGTGGCCACCTTGCCCACGTAAACCACTTCACGGGCATAGCGTTCAATGCGCATGAACATACGCTTGCGGGCTTTGGTGAAGCCCATGGCCCGGTCCAGCATGGTGTCAGCACCAATGCTCACCAGACACCACATCTGGGCCATGGGAGCTCCCTGACACAGACGGGCCAGCCCTCTGGCGGCACGGGCAACCAGTTTCTTGCTGACCACTTCATTACGGTCACGCAGAATACCCAGCAATGCCACCTGCAAGGTCAGGCGCATACGCCGGGCCATGATCTCATATTCGGCATCATCGCCGTCGAAAGGCTGAATCTTGAGGCTGGTGCAGTTCTCAGGCCGGTCCTTGACATCAATATCGAAGAAGCAGGACTCGGGATAGGGTTTTTCGCCCCGGGCTTCCCGGAGATCATTGATCACCGGCAGCAGTAATTCCGGATGATCTTCCCGCTGGTGGTGGTAGTACTCCACGTAGCGTCGAAGAATAAAAAGGGCATTGTTGAGGGTTGTGAGCAGGATATTCTTGTCATCATTGGCGCCGACCGGAACGTCATTGGCAATACTGACAGCTTCCTGGCACAGGAGAATCCCGCCCCGAAGCTCGACAAGAATAAAGATCCCCCGCAGCTGATTAATGTAATCAACGCAGTTCTGGAGGTCTTCACCGCTTTCCCGGTTTTCCTGAAAGCGCTCCAGGCTGGACTCCGCCCGCTTTATGGTCTGCTCGAGTTCACTTTTGACCAAGTCAAACGACTGCGATTTAGTCGCCAGAGACGATTGAACCATAAACGCTTCCTGTTATTTTGCGGAGACTACCGCATCCTGGTAATGACTTTGGCTCGCCAAGCCGGCGACCTTGTTGTTATAGGCCGAAGAAATCCTTCCCGACCAAAACACCGCACGCAGAAAAAACCGCGAACTTATCATTACTTATATCATAAAACCGGGTCACCTCAAGACGGCCAGAATGTAACATTTGGTACAGCCCGACGCAGTTCTCATTCCATCTGTGCGAGCTTGCTCCAGAGGGTTGTGCCCGCCTTCTTTTCCACCTTTGCCATGAACTCTTCATGGGCTCTGGCCTCGTCTTCTGAGGCATGGATAACGGTCAGAGGCTGGCGCTCGGACGGCAGACGGCGGATGTCACTGCTACCGCCACTGGCTGAAGAGCCTGCATCCAGAGACAGAGCCGTCTGTCCGCCGGTGAGCAGCAGGTAAACATCCGCCAGGATCTCGGCATCCAGCAATGCGCCGTGCAGTTCCCGGTTACTGTTATCAACGCCATAGCGTTTGCACAGGGCATCCAGATTGTTCTTCTGCCCCGGGTGCCTGGCTCGGGCAATGGCCAGGGTATCCACTATGCCGCAGTAGTCCGCGGTTTTCCGGACCGGCGTCAGACGGGCAAATTCGGCATCCATGAAGCCCACGTCGAACGCAGCGTTATGGATGACCAGCTCCGCGCCCTTGATAAACTCGAAGAACTCATCCGCGATTTCGGCAAATTTCGGCTTGTCGGCCAGAAACTCGTTGGTAATGCCGTGAACGGTTATGGCTTCCGCCTCAACCTCCCGCTCCGGATTGATGTACACATGGTAATTGCGCCCTGTGTGCTTGCGCTCCATCAGCTCCACACAGCCAATCTCGATAATCCGATGGCCTGCAGATGGATCAATACCTGTGGTTTCCGTATCCAGTACAATCTGTCTCATTGCTTACACTGCCCGTTTCTTGTGACCGCCTTCCAGCAACTCGGCAACCCCGCGGTTGGCCAGTTCGTCAGCCAGTTCATTGTCAGGAATACCTGCATGGCCCTTTACCCAGTGCCAGCTTACCTTGTGCCTGGCAACCGCCTCATCCAGCTCCCGCCAGAGGTCTTCATTTTTCACCGGTTTTTTCGCGGCAGTTTTCCAGCCATTGCGTTTCCAGCCGGCCAGCCACTCAGTAATGCCTTTGCGTACATACTGGGAGTCGGTATAGAGGGCCACCTCACAGGGGCGCTTCAGTGCCTGCAATCCCCGTATGGCCGCCATCAGCTCCATGCGGT
>JBFHSI010000089.1:0-11927 GCA_041591245.1 Marinobacter sp. | reverse complement strand
CGGACAGGGCGCCGAAGCTCATGGCAGAAATATTGAAGATGCTGGCGCTGTAGGGTTTTGCGCATCCCCGTCCGACAACAATGCGGAAGTCAGCATCGGCAATATGGGTGGGGGTGAGGGAGTGGTTCATCCACTCATAGCCCTCATCGTACATGTTCAGCTGGGATCCGAACGGGCGCTTGTCCAGGGTGCCCTTGGCTCGCTGGTAGATGATGGTGCGCTGTTCCCGGGAGAAGGGGCGCTCTTCTGTATCGGACTCGATAAAGTACTGGCGGATTTCCGGGCCAATGGATTCAAGGAGATAGCGGATATTGGCCAGTATTGGGTAGTTCCTGCTGACGGTGTGTTTGCGCTGCAGTACATCGTGGGTCCCCAGTGCCGCCAGGACCCCGAAAATGGCCGGGAACAGGTAGCTGAGGTGACCGGTAAGGCTGAATATAAGTGAAAGAACAAAACCGATAAGACTGAGAATGTACAGGGCATAGCCTGGCAGTGGGCGTGTGTGTTTTTCCATGAAAGCCTCGGGCGGGTCCATTAATCCAGAATCTGGTGTTTGCGACCTTGAGTATATCGGGGCGGTCGCCGGTCTGTAATCGGTTATTGGCGGTGAAAGGCCGTCTCTGCTCCGGTGAGTGGTCTATGCTGATATCAGATCGGCCAGATTGACCGCTTTGATGTTTTGACGTCAAAACATTACCATGGCTGTTTTATAACGTATTGAATTTCTATTCAGAAACTGTTCATACGATCCAGGAGGTGCCTAACGTGGGCGAGATAGTAAAGGACGAGTACCAGACGGACTACGTCGTGGGGCAGGATAACATCAGACCTTTTGGTCTTGATCTGCATGCCCCGGTATTCCCGATTACCGGCATACTGGTTGTGCTTTTTGTGGTAGGTACCCTGATTTTCCCCGAGGGCGCCAAATCCCTTCTCGATGGCGCAAAATGGGACATCATTGCGACATTTGACTGGTTCTTCCTGCTCAGTGCCAACATCTTCGTGGTGGTTTGCGTCGCGCTGATTTTCCATCCGGTCGGAAAAATCCGGTTGGGTGGTATGGATGCCCGCCCTGACTTTTCCACCATATCCTGGTTCTCCATGCTGTTTGCTGCGGGCATGGGTATCGGCCTTATGTTCTGGGCTGTCGCGGAGCCTGTCGCCTATTACACCGGCTGGTACAAAACGCCGTTCAATGTGGCCGCCAATTCTCCGGAAGCTGCGGATCTGGCCATGGGCGCAACCATGTACCACTGGGGCCTGCATCCCTGGGCCATCTACGCCATTGTTGGTTTGTCCCTGGCGTTCTTTGCCTTCAACAAGAATATGCCGCTGACCATCCGCTCCGCGTTTTTCCCGCTGCTGAAGGATCGGGTCTGGGGCTGGCCGGGTCACATCATTGATACCCTGGCGGTTGTTGCCACCATCTTTGGTCTGGCCACCTCCCTGGGGTTCGGTGCGCAGCAGGCGGCCTCCGGTCTGAGTTACCTGTTTGGAATCGAGCCAGGTATCAACGTGCAGATGGGTATCATCGTGGGTGTGACTGCGCTGGCGCTGATTTCCGTACTTCGCGGCCGTGAGGGTGGTGTAAAAGTGTTGAGTAACATCAACATGATGATAGCTGCCGTGATGCTGCTGTTTATTATCTTTGCCGGCCCCACCATGAAGCTGCTGGAAACCATGTGGGTGACCTCCTCCAGCTATGTCATGAACATTATTCCCCTGAGCAACCCGTTCGGCCGGGAAGATGAAGCCTGGTTCCAGGGCTGGACCGTGTTCTACTGGGCCTGGTGGATTTCCTGGTCACCGTTCGTGGGTATGTTTATTGCCCGGGTATCCCGTGGCCGTACCGTCCGTGAGTTCCTGACCGCTGTTCTGCTGATTCCGACAGTCATTACCATGGTATGGATGAGCGCCTTTGGCGGCTCGGCTCTGGAGCAGATTCAGGACGGTATCGGCGCACTGGCGGAAAATGGTCTGACCGAGGTGTCTCTGGCTACCTTCCAGATGCTGGAAAATCTGCCGCTGGCAGGGATTTTCTCCTTTATTGGCATTATCCTGGTGCTGGTGTTCTTTGTTACCTCATCGGATTCCGGGTCTCTGGTTATCGACAGTATTACCGCCGGTGGCAAGACTGACGCCCCCACTGCCCAACGGGTCTTCTGGGTTGTGATGGAGGGTGCTATTGCCGCAGCGCTGATCTTTGGCGGTGGTGATGATGCACTGGGTGCCATTCAGGCAACGGCGATCAGTGCCGGACTTCCGTTCACGGCCATATTGCTGGTCATGACCTGGGGCTTGCTGAAAGGTCTGACCCATGAGCGGCAACTGCTGATATCAAGAGGCGAACTCTGATTCAGGAGTTAGTCCGAGCATAAAAAAACCGGAGTGAAAACTCCGGTTTTTTTATGGCTGTCTCTGAGGTTCAGTGTCCGGCTGCAGCGGCGAAGTTGTCCCTGGCGAAGTCTGCCCGTTCCCGCGGAGTCAGGTGGGGGCGCTTCAGGCTCTCGATCAGGCGAAGTCTTGGCAGAAGGCCGCGGCCGTTGGCCATCTGTATGGCCAGTCCCGGACGGGCATTCAGCTCCAGCAACAGGGGGCCTTTTTCTGCATCAACCACCAGATCCACTCCCATATAGCCAAGCCCGGTGGCTTCATAGCAGCAGGAAGCCATTTCCAGCATGGTATCCCAGTTGTCGATCTGGATGTTCTCAAGGGCCAGCCCGGTGTCCGGGTGCAGGGTAATGGGACGGTTGAACTGGACCGCATTCAGGCTCCGGCCTGAGCCTATATCCAGGCCAACACCCACGGCACCCTGGTGCAGGTTGGCCTTGCCGTCGGATGCAGTGGTGGCGAGCCGGAGCATGGCCATGACCGGGTAGCCCTGAAAGACAATGATCCGGATATCCGGGACACCCTGGAATGAATAGCGGGCCAGGGCAGGAGCCGATTCCACCAAATCCTCGACAATGGCCACATCCGGTGTGCCTGCCAGGGAATAGAGCCCGGCCAGGATATTGGTCAGGTGACGCTCCAGATCCAGGGTGCTGACCCGGGCGCCGGAAGCTTTGATAAAGTCGTCACCATCCCGCCGGGTAATTACAGTGATCCCTTTGCCCCCGGAGCCTTTGGCCGGTTTTATGGCGAAGCCTTTCAGTGCTTCGGAGACTTCCCGGAAGCCGGAGATTTCGTGCTGATGTCGGACAACTTGCAGCAGCTGGGGAGTCCTGACCCCGTATTCGGCAACCACCAGTTTGGTTTTCAGCTTGTTGTCCACCAGCGGATAGGAGGAGCGTTCGTTATATCTGGCGATATAGTCCACATTTCGCCGGTTCATGTTCAGCATGCCCAGCCGGGACAGGTGATTTGCTGAAATCCAGCCCATATCAGTCGTACGCCTTCATGGGGGCGAAACGCTTGAGCTCGCTCAGCTTGTAGCCGGTGTACTGACCCATCAACAGAATCAGGCCAAGGATGACCAGCAGCAGTTCCGGGAAATTGAAGGTGAGGTGGCCGGCCAGAGGTGTATCCATCAGCAGGTAGGCGCAGATGGCTACAAACAGGCTGCCGGCACCCTGAACCAGGACCTCACGGCCACCTTCCTCTTCCCAGAGGATGGACATGCGCTCAATGGTCCAGGCGATGATCACCATGGGGAAGAAGGTGACTGTCATACCGGTATTGAACCCCATCTGGTAGCCGATAATGCTCATGGTGGCAGTAATGGCTATGACCAGAATAATCAGTGCGGATATCCGGGAAACCAGCAGCAGGTTCAGGCTGGACAGATAGCCCCGCATCATCAGGCCGATGGCGACAATGGCCAGGAAAGCGACCAGCCCTGGAATCAGCGTGGTCTGTACAAAGGCCACCGCTATCAGTACCGGCATGAAGGTACCGGAGGTCCGGATCCCGATGATAATGCGCATGAAGGCAACCACCAGCGCCCCCAGGGGGAGCAGAAGCAGCATGCGGAACATGCTCTGCTCCTCGATGGGAAGCTCATAGAAGCTCAGGAAACCCAGACGGTTGGATTTGAACTGCATGGTGGCCAGTTGCAGCGCCGGAACCGTCTGCTTCAGCATGGAGAAGCTGACTTCCGAATTGTCGCCGCCGACCACATCCAGAAGGGAGGCTGAGCCCTGACGCCACAGCAGCAGGTCTTCAGGCACTCCCTGTTCCGCTGTTTTCGGATCAAATGTCAGCCACTGCTGGCCGTTGTATATCTGCAAAAAGGGCCTGAGCTTCTGGCGCCGGCGGGCGTCTTCCAGTTTCAGTCCGTCGGCGGTGCGGGCCGGAATACCCGAGTGGTTGAGCATGTCCACCAGCAGGTACAGATAATCCTCTTCTGCGATCAGCAGGGTGGTGTTCTGGGTCCGGGTATCCGGCTGCATCAGGCGAATCAGTTCCCGGGTCATGCTTTCCGGCGTGCTGGATCTCTCCTTGGCCTGGCGCAGGATTTCACGGACTGCGGTGGCTTTGGGTTCTTCCCAGAAGACCTTGCGTGCTTTCGGGACGGGCGCCGGGGGAAGGGGCTCTGCCGAGGTTGGATCGGGTATGAACTGGGCCTTGAAATAGAGCGTTTGGGGGCCGGAAACATCCCGTTTGGACCATTCCGCTCGTCGGCTGCCTGGCTTGTCGATGGTGGAGAAGCCATAGCCCGGAGATGCGGCCTGCTCACTGAGAATGCGGAAGCCTGGCGGGCGTTCGGGAATGTTCAGGCTTGCCAGAACCGAGCCGTTGTCGGCGTCGAAATCCACCCGGGCTTCAACCATCCATACCGGTCGCTGTTCGCCGGTCAGCCAGGGAATGCCCATTTCCACATGGCGCCAGACAGCCAGGGCAACGCCGGCCGCAATCAGCAGGAGAACCGCGATATAGAAAGGCAGCCGGGAACGGATGGTCACGATTCAGTCCTGTGTTTTTTCAGTATGGTAGCGGGCAGCTCTGTGGCATATTCCTTGCCCACGTCAATCAGCATCACATCCCGCAGAACGTTGCGCCCGATCAGCACCTCATAGGTCAGGTTGGTGCGGTCGGTGAGGGTGAACTCGGCGACCTGTTCATGGTCGCCAATGGCAAACTGCAGTTCCACAACTACCCGGCGTTCGGCTTCATCGGCACTGGCCTGAATGACCCGAACCCGGCGGGAAATTTCTTTTTCCAGAGTGACCAGCTTGTCGCTGCCTGGTACCGGCACATCAAAACGCACCCAGTTGTTTCCATCCCGCTCGAAACGGGTAATGTTGCGGGCATCAATGGAGGAGGTTTCGGCACCACTGTCGATACGGGCTGTGTAGACCTGATCGGGCTCTGCCAGGTATATGTGCTCCACTTCACCCACCACCAGCTTGCCTTTGAGATGGTCAGCCCGGGCTTTGTCGGCATCGGCTGCCGGGCAGGTGGTAAGCCGGGGTACTGGCGGACAGGATGGCCGGGTCACCTGGGTCTTGATGGCATCAATAATAGTTCGTGTGGAAGCCTGGTTCAGATCGATGAGCTGCTGCTGGCGCAGGTTGGCATTGCTTTCCATGGTCACCAGGGTTGCCCGCTGGGTCTGCATGCTCTTGTCCAGATGGTCCAGATCCTGTTTCTGAACCATGAAATATCTGTCTTTGGAACATCCCGCCAGCAGGAGAAGCAGGCAAGACGTCAGTACCATTAAAGAAAAAGGAGAGCCAGCCCGTAAACGTTGTGAACCCATCAAGTACCTCTGAGCCGGAAGTTGGTCACTGCCATAAGCAGATAAGCGTGACATTTGTGCGTGTGGAACGGTAAATAAACGGAGCGGGATTATACTACAACCCGTCTACTACAACGCTTTACAGATGGTTAAGAAGAAGGGTTTGTGGAAGCGGTCTCGATTTGGAGGCGCTCATCCCTGAATATTGCTCCCTATGCTGTTCCGGAGCCCGCCTGCAGTGGCCTGGGTTTTCCGGAGTCGCACTGGAACCATAGCACAAGGGGATCAGGTGGCAGAGCCTGGCTCGCGGTTCTATTAAGTAAAGGTAATGTGTTTCACCCAGTACCTATTTATTATTCCAGCTGCTCCAAGTGGCATCTTCCCTGAAGTTGGGCCGGGCAGCCGCTGGAATGGCAGAAAGGGGAGGCGGTAGCAGCAATCCCGGGGGCCGATGGACCTGGCCAGGGAAAAACCTTTCATCGATGGGGTAGACTGTCCTCTTTTTCACCTTTCCGGAAACCTTTCCGGAGGGATTCTCAGACGGGGGTGTGTTTTGCCGGAAATCGTTACCGGATTGATTGTCAGCCAGCCGGAACTGGTGTTTGCCGGAGTGCTGCTTCTGTTGGCCCTGTGCGCAGGCTTTGGGATAGCACTGGCGAAATCCCGGGCGGCCAGAGCCAGGCTGGAGGACCAGCTGCAGAAGGCCCGGTATGAGGAGGCGCTGAGCCGGGAAAGACAGGAACACACAGAAACGACTCTGGATGAGCTTCGAAGCCGGCTGGGGGGCAGCGAGCAGGATGTGGAGCGCTGGCGGCAACGGGCTGCCGTGCTGGAACAGCGAGTGGCCGGGCTGGAATCGGAACTGGCGGGCAGCCGACACCGGGTGGCGGAGCTGGAAACCGACTGCAGGGGGCAGGAGGAGCAGGCAGATGCACTGACCCGGGAGCTGAACCAGCTCAGGATCAGCCTGCGGGAGCAGGAGGTAACCCTGGAGCGGGAACGGCGCTCGAATGCGGAAAAGCTGGAATTGCTGGAACGCAATCGTGAGGCCCTGAAACAGGAATTTGAAAACCTGGCCAACCGGATTTTTGACCAGAAGAATGAACGTTTCAGCGAGCAGACCCGTACCAGCCTGGATGCTCTGCTGAACCCCTTCCGGGATCAGCTTCAGGATTTCCGCAAGCGGGTTGAGGATGTCTATACCACGGAGACCCGGGACCGCCAGGCCCTGAGAAGCGAAATCCAGTCCCTGCAGGAACTGAACCGGCAGATTACCGAAGAGGCCTCCAACCTGACCCGGGCCCTGAAAGGGGACAAGAAGGTGCAGGGTAACTGGGGTGAGCTGATCCTGGAGCGGGTGCTGGAAAGGTCGGGGTTGCGCAAGGGCGTGGAGTACGAAACCCAGGGCAGCTACCGGGACAGCGACAACCAGCTGCTGCGGCCGGATGTGATCGTGCATCTTCCGGACAGCCGGAATCTGATTGTAGACTCGAAAGTGTCCCTGGTGGCGTATCAGAAATGGGTGATCGAGGAAGACGAGACGGCCCGGGAGGAAGCGCTAAGGCAGCATGTGGAAGCGGTCCGGAATCACATTCGCAGTCTCAGCGAAAAGGACTACAGTCAGTTAAACGGCCTGCACTCTCCGGACTTTGTGCTGCTGTTCATGCCCATTGAGCCGGCGTTTGTTGCAGCATTTCAGCAGGACGAGAACCTATTCGCAGAAGCCTTTGAGCGAAAGATTATCGTGGTTACACCCACCACATTACTGGCTACTCTGAGAACCATCGAGAATATCTGGCGTTATGAACGCCAGAGCCAGAATGCCCGTCTGATTGCCGAGCGCGCAGGCGCGGTGTACGACAAGCTGCGGGTATTTGTGGAGGCCATGGAGCGGCTGGGGACCCAGCTGCATACGGCCCAGGGAACCTATGACTCGGCCATGAATACCCTGACCCGGGGCCGGGGCAATCTCATATCCCAGGCCAACCGGTTTGTGGAGTTAGGTGTCAGGGTCAAGAAAGAGCTGCCCAGGGGGATTCTGGACCAGGCAGAAGTGGATGCCGGCAACGAGCCGGAAGACAGGGAGCAGCTGCCGGACCAACAGGCTCCGGCGGCTGATTCGGGCAATTATCAGGAGTAAATGCCATGGCACTATCGTATCGCAAAGCACACGCACTGGCCCGGGGGGTGATATTGGCCTCGGTACTGGCTGGGGGGCAGGTTCATGCTCTGGCTCCGGAGCATGAGATCCAGCGTCTGATGCTGGCGACGGACGAGGCTGTGGCTGCAGAGAACTGGGAGGATGCCGGCGATTACCTGAACCGGCTGCAGCAGCTGGAGGGTAAAAAACCGGCCGATTATTTCTATTACCGTGGCCGGGTCATGCTGCAGGCAGGGTTGCTGAATGAAGCCCAGTCCGCCCTGGAAACCTATGTGGAGCAGCAGGGAGCTGAAGGTCGCCGCTACAAGGAATCCCTGCAACTGATCACCAGTATCGAGAAAAAGCGCAAGGAACAGGCACTGACTGCTGCCGGGGCCAATACCGATGCCAGCAAGATTGCCGTTATTGAGCCCGCCGGTGAACAGAACATTGCCGCACTGCGCAAACTCTATCTGGTGAACTCGGACCGGGAGGCGCTGACACTTCACCTGAACAGTCTGTTGGAGGTGGCCGGCTGGCACCGGGACCAGACCATTGTGGATGTGAATGCGCCGGCGGATATTGAATATCGCATCAGCAGCGAAGACAGCGCCATTGTCATTCAGGAAATTCGCCGTAGTGCCGATGGCAAAATGGTTCGAAAATCCCAGCAGCTGTCCGTGTATGGTGTGAACCCCATGGTGGAGTGGGGCTGTGAAGCCGCAGTGGGGGCCTGCTGGATCTACGATCCGAGGGATGGCAGCCGCCTGCTGCAACTGGCGCCGGGCCGGGATCAGGCCCGGGAAATCGCGGGAACACTGGGGCAGCTGATCCGTAACCTGCAGACCCTTGGCGGGTCCTGATGGCCGTTACTCCCCGGCGAGATTGCCCCGCTCGCCTTCCCGGTAGGCTCCGGGGGTAACCCCGGTCCACTTCTTGAATGCCCGGTGGAAGGTGGAGGGTTCAGTAAAGCCCACCTTGCTGGCGATATCGTTGACCGTCAGCTCCTGGCGGCTCAGGTAATAGATGGCCATATCCCGCCTGAGTAGATCCTTGATCTCCTGAAATGAGGTGTTTTCCTGCTTGAGCCGGCGCCGGAGGGTTTGCGGGCTGGTGTGCAGCTCGGCGGCAATCCATTCGAAATCCGGCAGGGGCCTGGAAAAATCCCGGCCAATCAGGGTGCGGATACGGCCGGTGTAGGTGTTGCTTTCATCCGGGCGGGACAGCAGGTCTGCCGGTGAGGTTTTCAGGAACTGGTGCATCTCCGGCCGGTCCCGGATCACCGGTGCCGACAGGAAGCGTTTATCGAAGGTCAACGCAGAGTTCGGCGCCGAAAACTCCAGGGGGCAATGGAATATATGCCGGTATTCATCCCCGTGGGGAGGCCGGGGATAGTCGAAGGCGGCCTGTTCCAGTTCCACCGGCTGCCCGATCAGCCAGCTGCCCAGGCGGTGCCAGATCACCGGAATGCTTTCCCGCAGGAAATAGTCCGGATCGTGAATTTCACCTTCAATACGGGTGACCAGTCGTGCCATGTCTCCGCCGGTTTCCAGTTCCATGGCCACCATGGGCTCAAACAGCCGGGAAAACTGGAAGGCTCGCCGGTACACCGATTCCAGATCGGGGCAATCAATCACCAGCGCACACATGGTGGCAAAAGTGCCGGTACGGGCCCGGCGGGGGCCCAGTCCCATGAACTCATCCCCGAGCTGGCTCCACAGCACCTGCATCAGAGAGCTGAACTGGTCGCTGTTGACCCGGGACTTTTCAATGCGCAGAAGGTCTGGGGATATGCCGGCTTCCTGCAGCATTTCCCGGGTATCAAAACCTAGCCTTTCGGCACCCCCCAGAGCTGCCTGAACAAAGTGTCTTGAAACCGTCAGGTTGGACATTCCAGTCGCCATTCCATGAAAACGGATTCCATCATAGAACCCCCAGGGAACAATGCAACCGACAGCATCCCGAAGAGCTGGAAGAATTGGTCAATCACAATGGTGTAACCGGTAGTTGGCCTGAGTGGCAAAACCGGGCAGCATGATCAGTCAGAAAAACAGCCAATTACAACAAACCGATCAGCAACGGAGATAATCATGGCAGGCCCACTGACGTCACTGAAAATTCTGGATTTCAGCACCTTGTTGCCCGGACCCTACGCCACCATGCTGCTGGCGGACATGGGAGCCGAGGTCTTGCGGGTGGAAGCTCCGGGCCGGGTAGACCTTACCAAAGTCATGCCACCTTTTGACGGGCCCTTCAGCACGGCCTTCTCATTACTTACCCGGGGCAAGGAGACGCTGCAGCTCAATCTCAAGGAAGAAGGGGCTGTTGACCGGGTCAAGGAGCTGGTCAGGGATTACGACATTGTGGTGGAACAGTTTCGTCCGGGGGTGATGGATCGTCTGGGCATCGGTTATGAAGAGCTCCGGGCCGTCAATCCGGGGCTGATCTACTGTGCCATTACCGGCTACGGGCAGTCAGGGCCCTACCGGGACCGGGCCGGTCACGACATCAACTATCTGTCCCTATCAGGCATCAGCAGCCATTGTGGTCGTGCCGACAGCGGCCCACCGCCCATGGGCATACAGATTGCGGATGTGGCCGGTGGCTCCCACCATGCGGTGATGGGTATCCTGGCCGCGGTGATCCAGCGTCAGCAGACCGGGGCGGGGCAGTTTGTTGATATCAGTATGACCGACGCCGCCTTTGCCCTGAACTCCATGGCGGGCGCCGCCTGTCTGGCTGGAGGCCAGGAACAGGCACCGGAAACTTCACTGCTCAACGGGGGATCCTTCTACGACTATTACCAGACCCTGGACGGACGCTGGCTGTCGGTGGGCAGCCTGGAGCCCCAGTTCTCAGCCCGGCTCTGTGACACTCTGGGCCTGACTCACCTGAAAAACCTGGCTCTGAGCCAGAAGCCGGAAGATCAGTCCCGGCTCAAACAGGCTCTGAAAGAACGCATTGCCACCAAAACCCTGAGCCAGTGGCAGGAAATCTTCCTGAACGTGGATGCCTGCGTGGAGCCGGTGCTGACCATTTCGGAAGCGGCGGAGCATCCCCAGCTGAAAGCCCGGGGCATGGTCATTGAGGTGGACCGGGGGGATGGGGTGATGCAGCGGCAGATCGGCCTGCCCATCAAGTTCAGCGGAGGGGGTGCCTGAGCAGCCTGGAGGCCCGGGCTGAGGTCATCTTTTTTGTGAACGCGGGTTCAGTTTTCACTGGTCGAAACACAAGGCTCTGCTAGCTTTACAAGTGTCGCCGAACACGGTGAATCCGCAGTTAACAATAATAAGGATGACACAATGAAAAAAAGAATATGGCCCCGGAGCACGGGGCGGATGCTGGGGCTTGTCATGGTATTGGCTGGCAGCACCCTGCTGACCGGATGCCTGGACGATGACGACTCCTCCAGTTCCGGACAGGCCGCCCAAAACCCCCTGCTGTTTCCGGAAGATGGTGAATTGCGAGCCACCATTCGCCGGACCACCGGAGGGGTTCCCCACATCACCGCAGACGACCTGAAATCCGCAGCATTCGGCCACGGTTATGCCCAGGCCCAGGATAACGTCTGCATGCTGGCGGAAGCGGTGGTGAAAGCCCGTAGCGAGCGCTCAAAATACTTTGGTCCGGGACCGGATACCCAGATCGGGGTCGGGCTGAATATCATCAACGATTTCAGCTACAAGGCCCAGAAGATATACAGTGGGGCGGAAGCTGCGTACAGCAACCTGAGTGCTGAGAGCAAGGCTCTGGTGGAAGGATTCGCCGAAGGTTACAACCGCTATGTAATGGAAACCGCACCCGGGGATCTGCCTGCTGAGTGCCGGGATCAGGAGTGGGTCAAACCCATCTCGCCGATTGATCTGCTTGCCCATTACCGGATCGTGGGTCAGTACGCCAGTGGTGCCCTGTTTGCCACCGGTGCGGTGTTCCTGGCCGTGCCACCCGGTGTCAGTCCGGCTCCGAGGCCAGCTACTCCGGTCACCGGTGTCCAGGGCAAGGCACTGGAGAAACTGCAGGCCGAGCTTGTGGCGACTGCCCGGGCCGGGGCCGGATCGGTCCGGAACTTCAGTGACATGGGGCTGGCCAGTAATGCCTGGGGCATTG
>JBFHSI010000088.1:0-11981 GCA_041591245.1 Marinobacter sp. | reverse complement strand
GTGGCCGATCTGGAAACCTTCATTGCCAAGACCATCCGTTTTCAGGTTGAGCCTTTTTACAGCCAGGAACAGTATGATGTGGTACTGCTCTGATTCCGGGGCAGGATACGGGCTTCAGGAGTAACCCAGACTGATGTCGTCCGCACACAGGGTGTCGCCACTGCCGCCGCAGACCCCGCCGCCCGAACCTGCGCGGGTTCGGCTGGCGGCGGCAATTGCCAGCCTGGTCTGGTGGGCCCTGCTGACGGTTCTGCTGCTGTTTGCCCTCTATGTCGGTATTGGCCGGCAACTGACCCGGAACATCGATAACTACAGTGCCGATCTGGCGCAGGAACTGTCTACCCGCAGCGGCCATACCGTCACCATTGGCGGCCTGTCATCCCGCTGGTACTGGCTGGACCCCTCGTTTACCGCCACCGATGTTGTGGTTTCTGCCGGAGATTCCGGTGAGACCCTTGCCAAACTGGAACACCTGCAGATCCGCCTGAACTTCCTGTCCTCCCTGCTGCATCTGCGTATCGTCCTGAAAACTTTTGAAGCCGACGGGCTGGAGCTGATACTGGACCAGTCCCGGCTGCAGCCGGCACAGATGCCGGAAACAGAGGCCGCGGCGGGGGATGACCTCAGCCTGAAGCACTGGCTGGATCTGGCCGGTCAGTGGATGTCAGACCCCTATGTCAAGATTACCCGCCTGAACCTGTCGATTCTCGATAAACAGGGCTATCTGCGGCAGCTGGAAGTTCCCCAATTGGACCTGATTTACCGTTATGGTCAGTTCCATGCGTCCGGCCGGGCCATGCAGCCGGGCACCACCGAGCAACTGGCCAGCTTCAGTCTGGTCGGTCAGCACTTCTTCCGGGGCGACTTTACCGGCGGCCTGTATCTGGACGTGAATTCGGGGCGGCTGTTTGATGGCCTGCTGGATGACTATCAGTGGCATGGTATCCGGGTTGAGGGCTTCGATCTTGGCGGTGAGGCCTGGCTCAGTTTCCGTGATGGCCAGCTGGAACAGGCTAACGGTTCTTTGAAAACACCTTACCTGCAGCTGGGTGTGGGTGAGAAGTCCCTGTCGCCACTGAAAGATATCCAGGCCCGTTTCGGCTGGCGCAGATCCGGAGCCCAGGGCCCGGGGGAGTGGCATCTCAAGCAGTTGGGCTGGAACTGGAACGGAACCACTGTGTCCCCCTTCAGTGTGCGGCTTATGCCGGTGGACGGCGGGACCACGGTGATTTCCGATGCTTTGCCCCTGGGGCCGCTGGCAGGCCTGGTCTCCAGTCTGCCCATTCTTCCCGAACGAGCTTCTTCGGCACTGGAACATTACCGTCCGGCGGGATTTCTGGACAATATGACACTCTGGCTGCCCGATGATGCGGGTGCCGGTTTTGAGCTCTCCGGAGCCCTCCGGGAGGTCAGTGTGCAGGCCTACCACGGGGCTCCGGGGGGGAGCGGCCTGTACGGATCCCTGAAGGTTAACGAAAAGGGCGGCACAGTGCGGGTCCATGCCGGAGATGAGCCGGCTACCCTGGGCTTTCCCGAGTTGTTCCGGGGCGACTGGTCGTTTCCCGAGCTGGAAGCGGAGGTCAGCTGGCAGCTGGACGGGGCCATCACCCGGGTATTTTCCGACAGCATTCACATGCGCCATGGAGACAAAACCCGCCTGAGCGGTGCCTTTGATCTGAGATTGGACCGGAACGGGGAAGACAACCTGGGGCTGCGGGTCGGTGTCGAGAATGGAACCGCAGACATGCTCGCGGACTTTGTTCCCAACAAGGTGGTTCCTTCGGCCCTGTATAACTGGCTGACCACGGCCATACATTCTGCAGACATAACCTCCGGTGTGTATTACGGCCATGGTCAGATAGGTTCGGGAGCGCCCCGGCATTCCTTTACCTCATCCATGCGCTATGACTTTACCCGCGCCCGGGTCACCTACGATGAGCACTGGCCGGAAGTGACAGGGGCCAGTGGCCGGGTGGTGGTGAATGACGGCCACACCCTGGTTACTCTGGAGCAGGGCCAGACAGGAGGCCTGACCCTGTCTCCGAGCACGGTGACCGTGGTGCCCGGGGACGGTAATACCCGAGTGCTGGTGGCTACTGCCGCAGATGTTCCCGGCGCTGCTGTGGCGCGGTGGCTCGACTCCAGTCCCCTGGGGGAGATGGCGGGCAAGGAAGTGAGTAGCCTGGAGTTTGCCGGACAATATCATCTGAAGCTGGACATTGACCTGCCGCTGGCCAATACCCGGGAGGTGCAGGTGGTGGCCCGGGTGGGTACCGGCAGTGGCACCGTGAGTTATCCCCCCGCCGGGCTGACCTGGACGGATGTGTCTGGCAGTCTGAATTACCACTCCCGGGACGGTTTCTCCGGTGATCCCCTGAAGGCCAGATTCTTCGATCAGCCAGTTCAGGTACGTCTGAGTCAGGGGGCTTCCGGAAAGTCTCTGGTGCTGACTCAGGACGGACAGCTACAGGTTCCCGGTATCTTTGAAGCGATCGGCCTGACGTCCGACAGCAGCTACGGGCTCAAGGGCTCGGCAGCCTACCGGGCACAGCTGGAAGTGGGGGCAGGCAAAACCTCCGGCGTGAGGGTACGTTCCGACCTTGCCGGACTGGAAGTCGACTGGCCTGGAGGCCTGGGCAAGGGGGCCGGGGAAGCCACCGGGTTTGAGGCGGTTATTGACCCTCTGGCGGCCGATGGTGTGAAAGTTTCCGGTAACTGGGAAGACCGTATGGCCTTCGACCTGCTCTGGAAGGACAGCGGCTTCGATCTGGATTTTGGCTGGCTCCGGCTGGGTGGGAATATTCTGAAGAATATACAGATCAATGCTCTGGACCAGGGTGACCGCTGGATCGTCAACACCCGTTCGGAACGGGCCATCGGGCGCATTGAGATACCGGAAAACCGGGGTAAGGTGCTGGCGGATTTTGATCTGGTCCGGCTGGTCAGTGGTGATGAAGAGGCCAGGGAGCAGGCCCCCGAACTGCTGACCCTGGATGAGGAACTGGCAGCCTTCCGTTCCCTGGATATGGGTAACTGGCCGGATCTGGACGTGACCATCGCTGACCTGCAGCTGAACCAGAAAACCCTGGGCACCTGGTCTTTCGGGCTGCGCCCTGAGCCATACCGGCTGACCCTGGAAGATATCCGGGGCACGCTGAATTCTCTTGTGCTGCAGGGGGATCTGGACTGGAGTATGGTCAAGGAACGGGGAATCAGCCGGTTTACCGGTTCCATAACCGGAGGCGCGCTGAAGGATCTCAACGATCTGCTGGGCACCGATGTGCCCCTGACCAACAAGAGCTCTGACCTTCAGCTGAACCTGCAATGGCCCGGACGGCCCGATGAGCTGGCTCTGAAGAAACTGAGCGGGGAGGTCAGTCTGCGCCTGGATGAGGGTGTCATTCTTCAGCAGAGCAACAGTGCCCAGCTGTTCCGGGTCTTTAACCTGCTGAATGCGGATACTCTCTGGCGTCGTCTCAAGCTGGACTTCTCCGATCTGTATGAGCGTGGTGTGGCCTTCGATGCCATCTCCGGCAAGGCGAATATTGTGAATGGGGTTGTGCGCCTGGATCCGGAACTGCAGGTGGTGGGGCCATCCGGAGCCTTCAAGCTGAGTGGCAGCACCGACATGGCGAACGAACAGCTGGACATGAATCTGGTGGTGGTTTTGCCACTGACCCAGAATCTGCCGCTGGCGGCACTGCTGATGGGGGCCGGAGCCCCGGTGGGCGGTGCCCTGTTTGTCCTGGACAAGATTCTGGGGGATCCTCTGAGCAAACTGACCAGTGCATCCTACCGTGTGACCGGATCCTGGAGTGATCCGAAAGTGGACTTGCGCCGGGTATTCGATAATGGGGAGTAGCAGGAGCTGATTATGACGACACCAGTGCCCAGCCGGGTTGCCGCCATCCAGATGGTAAGTACCGGTGATATTCATTCCAACCTGAACGAAGCCCGCCGGCTGCTGGCGGAAGCCGCGGCCGACGGGGTTTCAGTGGCCGTGTTACCCGAAAACTTTGCCATTATGTCCAGTGCCCAGATGCTGGATTACGGGCGTCTGGAATCCGGTGAGGATGGCCCTATCCATGCCTTTCTTCGTGAGCAGGCGAAATCCCTCGGAATCTGGATTGTCGGAGGCTCTCTGCCCATGGCCAGCCGTCCGGATGGTTCCGGGCTGGAAGGCAGGGTCAGATCCAGTTGCCTGGTGTTTGATGATCAGGGGCAGGAAGTGGCCCGCTATGACAAGCTGCACCTGTTTGATGCCATGGTGAATGATGACCATGGCCAGTACCGGGAATCGGATACCTTTGAACCCGGGGATCAGGTGGTGACGGTGGATACACCGGCCGGCAAACTGGGCCTGGCCATCTGCTACGACCTGCGTTTTCCGGAGCTGTTCCGGGCATTACGGGAGCAGGGGGCGGACTGGGTGTGCCTGCCCAGTGCCTTTACCTGGCAAACCGGCAGTGCTCACTGGCATCCGCTGATCCGGGCCCGGGCGATCGAGAACCAGGTATGGGTGGTGGCCGCCGGGCAGGGTGGCTATAACAGCCCGCGCCGACGCACCTGGGGACACAGTCTGATCTGCGACCCCTGGGGGCAGGTGGTCCGGGAAATAGCGGAAGGGCCTGGCTGGGTGGCCGCTGACCTGGACGCAGGCCAGCTGGCAGATCTGCGCCGGAGCATGCCCGTCTGGGAGCACCGGCGGCTCTGATCAGGACTGGTTCAGGCCTGCGGACTCCGCCTCGTCGATGCATTCCCTGAGGTAGCGGAACAGTTTGCGGGCCTGGCCGGTATTCTTCTCTTTTTCCACATCCTTGCGGGCATTGCGGGCCAGATTACGCAGGTGCTGAAGATCTGCATCCGGGCAGTAGCTGAAAAATTCTCCCACCACCACATCGCCTTCAGCAATCATACGGTCACGCCAGCGCTCCGCCAGGTGGTGCCGGCGGGTATGTTCTTCGCTACCGGAGTCAAAGGCCTCTACGGCCCGCTGCAGGGCTTCCGGATCGTCCTCTTTGCGGATCACCTTGCCGATAAACTGCAGGTGACGGCGCCGGGCTTCGTTCTGGCGAATCCGGTGGGCTTCCTCAATGGCCCGCCTCAGGGTTTCGCTGATGGGCAGGGTATCGAGCTGGTCGTTGCTGAGTTCCAGCATGCGCTTGCCGAGGTTTTGCAGGGCGTGCATTTCCCGCTTGAGCTGGGATTTGCTCTTGCCAAATTCTTCTTCGCCTTCGTCGTGATCGTGCTGACTCATGTTACGTCCATTGTTGATTTATCGTTGTGCGCCGCTCAAGTGTAGAACAGGGAGGCCAGTCCAAGGAATGACATGAACCCGACCACATCGGTAACCGTGGTCAGGATGACGCTGCCGGCCAGAGCCGGATCAATGTTCCGGGATTTTAGGAACAGGGGCAGTACGGTACCCACCAGTGCGGCACACACCAGATTGATGATCAGGGCTGCGGCGATAATAACGCCGATAAGCGGATCCTGAAACCACAGGGCTGCGGCGGAAGCCACCACCAGGGCCCAGAAAGCGCCGTTCAGAAGCCCGGAAAGAAATTCACGGTTCAGCAGCCAGCGCACGTTGGCGCCGCTGATCTGCCCCACGGCCATGCCCCGGATGACCAGGGTCAGGGTCTGACTGCCGGCGATGCCGCCCATGCTGGCCACAATGGGCATGAGAATGGCCAGGGCCACCACTTTGGCGATGGTGTCTTCAAACACCCCGATGACCGCGGAGGCAATAAAGGCGGTAATCAGGTTAACGCCCAGCCACACGGCCCGGCGTCGGGTGGTTTTCCAGACCGGGGCAAAGGTGTCTTCATCCTCATCCAGACCGGCCATGCTCATCAGGGAGTGGTCGGCATCTTCCCGGATAACATCCACCACGTCATCGATGGTGATGCGGCCAAGCAGGCGTCCTTCTTCGTTGACCACCGGCGCGGAAATCAGGTCATAGCGCTCAAACAGGGTGGCAACCTTGGTGTCGGGAAGGTTGACGGGGATGGGCTCGATATCGGTGTCCATGACTTCCCGGACCGTGGCTGCGGGATTGGATACCAGCATCTTGGTAATGGGCAGCATGCCGATAAAGTCGTCACGGCGGCTGACCACAATCAGGCTGTCGGTCATGGGGGGCAGGTTACGGTGCCGGCGCAGATAGCGCAGAACAACATCAATGCTGATGTCCGGGCGCACGGTAACCGCGTCCGTGTTCATCAGACCGCCGGCGGTATCCTCGGGGTAGGAAAGTACTTCCTCCACCCGCTGCCGGTCCTGCTCGTCCATGGTGTCCAGAACTTCCTGGATCACCGTATCCGGCAGTTGCTGCAAAAGGTCGGCGAGGTCGTCTGACTCGAAATCCTCGATGATGTCTGCCAGTTCCTGGGCGTTGAGCTGGCTCAGGAAGTAGCCACGGATATCGTCGCTCAGATACTGGAGAACTTCCCCTTCCAGTTCCTTGTCGACCAGGTTCCACAGCAGTGCCCTCTCGCGAGGCGGAGAGGATTCCAGAAGGTGGGCAATATCACTGGGGCTGAGGCCGCCATTGAGGATGCGGGCCACCTGTTTGAGGGCGCCACTGTCCAGCGCCTCACCCAGGGAGCGAAGACGCTGGCGGGCCTGACTGTTGTCCAGAATATCCGTCATGAATCACCCACGGTCAGAAAACGCCCGTATTATAGCGGAGTTAGATGACACAGGTGAGAAAGAGTTGTAGGTGGATGCCGCAGAAGGAATTTCGGTCCGGGCAAATCCGGTTACTCACCTTCCCCGAAGTAGTCGTTAATCAGTTCCACCAGTGCCTCCACCGCTTCCTGTTCGTCCGGGCCTTCGGCAACAATCTCCAGTTCGGTGCCCTGACTGGCAGCCAGCATCATCACCTGCATGATGTTTTTGGCGTCCACCTCCCGGCCTTTGCCCTGCAGTCGGATACAGCTGTCATAGGCCGATGCGGTGGCAACCAGCTTGGCTGTGGCCCTGGCATGCAGCCCCAGCTTGTTGATGATGGTAACAGGGCGGCAGATCATGACGGTTCAGATTTCTCCCCGGGTTTGCAGGTGTGGCAGTTCGGTGTGGCGAACCTGGACGTTGGTGTACTCCTGCCGGAAAAAGCGCCCCAGCTGTTCGCATACGTACACCGACCGGTGTTGCCCGCCGGTACAGCCGATGGAAATGGTCATGTAGCTGCGGTTACTGGCGGCGAAGGACGGCAGCCAGGTTTCCAGAAAGGCAATCAGGTCGTTGACCATCTTGCCGGAGGCGGCTTCCTTTTCCAGGAAATCGATGACCGGCTGGTCCAAGCCGGTGTATTTGCGCAGGTTGGGATCCCAGTAGGGATTGGGCAGGCAGCGGACGTCAAACACATAATCGGAATCCAGGGGGACGCCATGCTTGAAGCCAAAGGACTGGAACAGTAACGCCAGCTCCTGGTCCTTGCGCCCGGCCACCCGCTGCTTGATGACATCCCGCAGCTCATACATGGACATGCCGGTGGTATTGGCATAGAGGTCGGACAGTTTGGACAGGGGCTCAAGCAGCTTTTTTTCGCTGGCAATGGCCTCTCTCAGGGAGGTGGTGTCATTGCTCAGTGGGTGCTTGCGGCGGGTGGAATGAAACCGCTTCAGCAGGGCCTGTTCGTCGGCATCCAGAAAGATGATCTCGATGCTGACCCCGGTTTGCCGGAGCTGGCGGTAGATTTCCTCGAAATTGGCCAGTTCTCCGGACAGGTTACGGGCGTCGATACTGACCGCCATCTTGCTGAGCCGGCCCGGAGTTGCCTGGGCTGCGGCTTCCCGGGTGAGGGGAAACAGCAGGCCGATCGGGAGGTTGTCGATGCAGTAAAACCCCAGGTCCTCAAGAACGTGGAGTGCGGTACTTTTGCCTGAACCGGATCGGCCACTGATGATAATCAGTTTCATGGTCACCAGTCTCCCTGATAATGGACGTCAGCCCTGGGTGGACGTCATCTGGTTGTACAGGGCAACGGAGTTGTCGCACTGGCGTAGCTGTTCACAGAAACTGCGCTCGTTGAACTTTTCTGCCAGCTGGCTGAGCAGTTCAAGGTGCTCGCTGGTAGCCTCTTTGGGCACCACCAGGGCAAACACCAGGTCCACCGGCTGGTTATCGATAGCATCATACTCGATGGCTTCCTCCAGTGTCAGCAGGACGCCGATAACATGGTCCAGTCCTTCAAGCCGGCAATGGGGTATGGCTATGCCCTGGCCAATACCAGTGCTTCCCAGACGCTCGCGTGCAACCAGATTATTGAAGATCTGGGTGTCACTGAGGGCGTTGTCCTGCTGGCTGATCTGCTCGGCAATGAATTCCAGAACCCGTTTCTTGCTGGACGCAGGAACCCTGCAAAGGGTCAGCTCCGGTGCAAGTATGTTGTCTATGGTCAGGGATGTGTCGCTCATGAATCGACTGCATTTCCGTAAAAAAAAGGCTGCGACACGTTAGCCATGTCGCAGCGCGATTAGATGACACGCATGAAAACCGGCAGCTAACGGGCTCCGGTTCCCTGCATCCGTTCTACATTCTTTTCCTTGTGCTTGAGGATCTGACGGTCAAGCTTGTCTACCAGCATGTCGATAGCCGCATACATATCTTCATTTTCAGCCTTCGCGTGAATCTCACCACCGCTGACCCGGAGTGTCGCCTCAGCACTCTTGCGAAGCTTGTCGACCGCCAAAGTGACCTGGCAATTGGTGATCTGGTCGAAATGGCGTTCAAGCCTGTCGAATTTTTCTGATACATAGTCCTTCAGAGCGGGAGTCAGTTCTACATGATGGCCTGAAATATTGAGTTGCATAGGCGTCTCCTGTTGTCATCAAGCCGGCTCCCTAAGGGCCGGTCCCGGCGCTGGCACATCATGTACCAGCAAAATCTGTGTCAGGGCAAATTCTGTGTCGTACCTACACCAGCCGTTTGCGTTCATTGGATGGCGGTATATGCATAGCTTCCCGGTACTTGGCTACGGTGCGCCGTGCCACCTTGATACCCTGGTCCCCTAGCATGGCTGCAATTTTACTGTCACTCAATGGTTTTTTGGGGGTTTCTGCCGCAATCAGTTTTTTGATCATGGCACGGATAGCCGTTGAGGAACACTCTCCGCCCTCGTCAGTGCTGACGTGACTGGAGAAAAAGTACTTGAGTTCAAAGATGCCCCTGGGGGTATGCATGTATTTCTGGGTTGTTACCCGGGAAATGGTGGACTCATGCATTTCCACTGCCTGGGCGATATCCGACAGGATCAGCGGTTTCATGGCTTCCTCGCCATGTTCCAGAAATCCCTGCTGGTACTCGACAATCCGTGTGGCCACCTTCAGCAGGGTCTCATTGCGGCTCTGCAGGCTTTTGATGAACCACTTGGCTTCCTGCAGCTGGTCGCGCATGTAGGTGTTGTCGGCGCTGCTGTCCGCACGCTTGATCAGGGAGGCATAGCCGGCGTTGACCCGGATGCGGGGGGCAATGTCCGGGTTCAGTTCCACCCGCCAGCGGTCGTTGTGCTTGCGCACAATAACGTCGGGAATAACATAGTCGGGCTCGGCGCGGTCGATAACGTCGCCCGGGCGCGGATTCAGGCCGGTGATCAGGGCCAGAACTTCCCGCAACTGATCTTCTTTCAGGCGGCTCCGGCGCAGCAGCTGGGCGTAGTCCCGGTTACCCAGCAGGTTGATATAGTGGGTAATCACCAGGCGCGCCTGGGACAGCCAGGGGGTATCCGGGGGCAGCTGGGCAAGCTGGATCAGCAGGCATTCCTGCAGGTCCCGGGCAAAGACACCAGGGGGGTCAAAATGCTGCAGTCGGTGCAGCACAGCCTCCACTTCGTCCAGTTCCACCGGATCGTCTTCGGCTTCATCCAGCAGGGCAGAATGGATATCTTCCAGAGAGCTGGTCAGGTAGCCTCGTTCGTCCACGACATCCATGACAGCATGGGCAATGGCCTGATCCCGTTCACTCAGGGGGGTCAGGTTAAGCTGCCACTCCAGGTGATCCCGCAGGGTTTCCGTAGGCGAGTTGCGGGTTTCGAAGTCGTGGTCGTTTTCGTCGTCATTTCGGGCAGCCGGTGCCGGCGCCGACTGATAGATGTCTTCCCAGGCGGTATCCACGGGCAGGTCGTCGGGAATGGTGTCGGGGATTTCGTTTTCCGAACTCCAGTCCGGACCGTTTTCCGCTTCATCCCAGTCTGCCGTTGTTTCCGGAGCGGGCTCCGCAGAGGTTTCGGCGGCGCTGGCTTCCAGGCTGTTGTTATCCTCACCCTGAGCCTCGTCCTGTACGGAGTCTGTCTGCTCATCGTCTTCGGAAGTTTCCAGCATGGGGTTGGATTCCAGGGCTTGCTGGATTTCCTGCTGGAGGTCAAGGGTGGATAGCTGTAGTAGCCGGATCGCCTGCTGCAGCTGGGGTGTCATGGTCAGGCTTTGACCCAGCTTTAACTGTAAAGAGGCTTTCATCACCATGGTTCAGGATCCGTTACTCATCAGCGCTCTGTGTTGCGGTTGGCTCGATAAAAATGCTTTATATGCCGGTTACTTGTTATGCAAATCAAAATTGGCAAAATCTTTGCTTCGTTCTTTTCAGAGTGTACTTGCAACCGGGCACCAACACAATCGACCCGGTCCACTACAACCGGAACTCGTTACCCAGATACACGTCCTTGACCTGCTGGTTGGCCAGTATGGATTCGGCATTACCGGAGGCGATGATATGGCCGCCGGAAACGATGTAGGCGTTCTCGCAGATATCCAGGGTTTCGCGCACATTGTGGTCGGTGATCAGTACGCCAATGCCCTTGTCCCGGAGGTGGCGGATAATCTGTTTGATATCGCTGACAGAGATGGGGTCCACGCCGGCAAAGGGTTCGTCCAGCAGGATGAATGCAGGTTCCATGGCCAGGGCCCGGGCAATCTCCACACGGCGGCGCTCGCCCCCGGACAGGGCCATACCGATGCTGTCGCGGATATGGGTGATGTGGAATTCTTCCAGCAGTTCTTCCAGCTTGCTTTCCCGGTCTCTGCGGCTCATGCCCTTGCGGGTTTCCAGGATGGCCAGAATGTTGTCCCGCACCGACAGCTTGCGGAAGACTGACGCCTCCTGGGGCAGGTAGCCTATGCCTTTGCGGGCCCGGCCATGCATGGGCAGGGGAGTGATGTCCTGATTGTCGATGGTGATGCGACCGTGATCAGCGGGCACCAGCCCTACAATCATATAGAAACAGGTGGTCTTGCCGGCGCCGTTGGGACCCAGCAGGCCGACGATCTCGCCGCTGCGGATTTCCATGGAAACGTCAATGACAACCTGTTTCTGCTTGTAGCTTTTTGCCAGATTACTGGCTCTGAGAACTGCCATCGGATCCCTGTTTGCTGCTACTGCGTGGCTGGATAATCATTTCGACCCGGCCGTTTCCGGCCCCGGTATCTGCACCGCTCTGGGCGGTTACCACCCGGCGGCTGGTATCATAGTGAATGACATCGCCCCGGAAAAGATTGCCATTCTGTTCAATGACCGCGTCCCGCTCAAAGGTCAGCTGATTGTCGGTTCCCGACCAGGTGATATTCAGTGCCCGGGCATCTGTGTTCCCGCTGCCATCACTGTTTGGTTGCTGGTAGCGGGCGGGGGAGCCTGAGGCTTCTATGCGGCTGAGTCCTGTCTGATCCCGGAACAGTACGACCCGTTCCGCACTGAGACGGGTGTCACCCTGGGTCAGTTCCACCGAACCCGTGTAGGTGGCTATCCCCTTGTTATCATCCAGCCGGGCCTTGTCGGCGCTTACGGAGATGGGAACGTCGGAATCGAGATCAAAGGCTCCGGCGGGTATCGCAACGGTCAAGCCCATGATGACCGCAAGCAGTGCCTGGAGTCGGTTATTTGCCGGTTTCATAGCGTCCTTCCACCTGAGAATTGAGTTCCAGAACCCGTTTGTTGAGCCATGCCGTCATCCCGGTGGCGCGGGTGGTGCCCGTGGCATCGGTAAT
>JBFHSI010000087.1:0-12050 GCA_041591245.1 Marinobacter sp. | reverse complement strand
GCATCATTAAGAAGCTCCTTTACCCACCGTCTCTGTCCCCGGCTACCAGGCAACTGCGCCTTTCTGCATCTGAAACATCACTTATACTATAAAAACCCCACCCGGCCACTGACACAGAAAGCTACGGCAGCCCCTCGATTTCAGCCAGTATTGGGCATACCCACACCCAGCCCTGTTCACGGCACCAGGAAATGACGGAACACACTATGTCCGGACAAGACACACCAGAGCTCTGCGCCTACCAGCAAATCGTCGACGGCCTGGCCGATGGGGCCATGGTCAAGGATCTGCAGGGTCGCTATCTGGTGGTCAATGCCGCCGGCGCCGCCATGTTCAACCTGCACGAGCAGGATATTGTCGGTACAACGGACCAGACCCTGCTCGGGGAAGAGGCTGCGCGGGCTGCGGCCCTTGTGGAACAGCAGGTCCGGGAGTCCGGCAAGCCCCAGGTGATCATGAAACTGCTGCAGACACCTGACGGCACCCGCAACTTCGAATCCCGCATCAGCCCTTTCCGTTCCCCCCAGGGACAGATTATCGGCACCATATCCGTATGCCGGGATGTCACCGGACTGCACCGGCACCTTGATGCACTGCAGCATCTGCACAGCATTACCAGCAGCGGGGACAGTCCGGAGCAGCAGATCGCGTCAGTCCTTGAGCTGGGAACCCGCTACCTCAGCCTGCCCCTGGGACTGGTCAGCCGTATCGAGGACCAGGATTACGAGATTCTGTTCGTGGCTCCGGGGCTTGAAGGGGTGGAGCCGGGCATGCACTTTTCCCTGGGGGAAACCTATTGCTGGCACACCCTGGGCGCCAACGATGTGGTCGGCTTTCACCAGGCCGGCAAGAGCGAGATTGCAGGCCATCCCTGTTACCAGAAGTTCAGCCTGGAGGCGTACCTGGGTGCTCCCGTGCAGGTCAGCCAGCAACGCTTCGGCACCATCAGTTTTTCCAGCCCGGAACCCCTCAAGCGGCCGTTTTCAGACTATGAACGGGAATTTATCCGCCTGTGCGCCCACTGGGTTGGCCAGATACTGACCCAGAGTTCCATGCTCAGCCATCAGCAGAACCTTCTGCAATCACTGTCCCAGGGGGTATTTGGACTGGATAACAAAGGCCTGACCACCTTTATCAACCCGGCTGTTACCCGCATCCTGGGATACCAGGAAAATGAGCTGCTGGGCCACAACCTGCACGAAGCAATCCATGGCCGCAAAGCTGACGGCTCGGAGTTTCCCCGCACCCAGTGCCCCATTTACCAGACCCTGGAGCAGGGCCAGAAAACCGGTGAGATAGAAGACCTGTTCTGGCACAAGAACGGCACCCCGGTTCCAGTGGAATACTCCGCCACCCGTATCGAGGACAACGGCCGGGCCAGCGGTGTCGTGGTGACTTTCAGCGACATCCGTTTCCGACAACAGGCCAGCAAACAGCTGGCCGAGCAGAAACAGCTGTTCGAAACCCTGTTCCGGGATGCCCCGTCAGCCATCATCCTGGTAGATACCGAGCGCCGGGTACAACTGGTCAACCCCGCCTTTGAGCGACTGTTTGATTACTCCCAGGAAGAAATGGTCGGACAGGGCACCATGAAGATCTACGCAAGACCCGATGACTACGCCGAGCATGGACTCAGAAACTTCAATACCGAAACCCAGCTGCAAACCGAGAGCTACGAAGTGGAGTACCGCCGCCGGGACGGCCAGGTCTTTATCGGCGACACCCGGGCCAGCATCCTCCGGGACAGCGATGGCAAGATCACCGGCTATCTGGGACATATCAGCAACGCCACCGAAAGGCGACGCCAGGACAACATCAAACAGGCATTCATCTCCACCGTCAGCCACGAGCTGCGCACCCCGCTGACCAGCCTCTCCGGTGCCCTGTCCCTGATCCGCGGGGGCGCAGTGGGTGATATTCCCGAAAAGATGGAAGAAATGCTCGGGATCGCCATCAACAACAGCAACCGCCTTGGCAATCTGATCAATGACCTGCTGGACATGGAAAAGCTGTCTTCCGGGAAAATGGTCCTGACTCCCCGCAAGGCTTCCCTGATCTCGGTTATCGATCAGGCCATTGCCTCCCTGAGCACCTATGCCGAGCCCTACCAGGTAGAGGTAAAACGCCTGAGCCAGGAGGATATTCAGGTCACCCTGGATGCCGACCGGCTCACCCAGATTCTCAACAACCTGCTATCCAACGCCTGCAAACACTCACCTCCGGGAAGCACCGTGTACGTGGATCACCAGCGTCTGGATCAGGGCCGTTTTCTGCTCAGAGTGATCGACCACGGCACCGGCATTCCCGAACACTTCCGCCCCCATGTGTTCGAAAAATTTGCCCAGGCCGACGACGTCAATACCCGACAGACCGCCGGGACCGGACTGGGACTGGCCCTGTGCAAGGAACTGGTAACCCGGCTCAATGGTGTCATCGGTTACGAGTCCGAATCCGGCAAGGGCACCTGTTTCTGGATCCGCCTGCCCATCGAGGAACAGAAGCAGAAACAGGAACAGTCGAAACAGGATTCCGTCCCGTTTCAGGGGCGTCCACGTATTCTCTATGTGGAGGATGACAAGGAACTGGCCACGGTAGTGAAACTGCAGCTGGAACCCTTCGACATAGCCCATGTCACCACCCTTGCAGAAGCCAAGAACTACGTTCAGCGACACTCCGTCGACCTGATTCTACTGGACCTGTTCCTGCCTGACGGCCACGGCCAGTCGCTCTGGGAAGAGGTGCATGTGGCCCAGCCCAAACTCCCCATCGCAGTACTGTCCGGCTACCAGATCCCGTCCGCCATGGCCGATCAGGTGGCGGCGGTTATGACCAAGGGGGACGTGGAAGACGGTGTACTCAAGAGCACTTTGCTGTCCCTGCTGTCCACCCCCACCGAAACCGCCCCCGGCAACCAGTAACCCGGTTGCCACCAGCCCATTTTGCTCCCCGGCCCGGAACTTTTTACCGGGCTTCGGGGATTTCGTATCCAGATATGTGAGTTATTGATCTAATTACACAATTCCATTTTCACCCGGATCCGCCCATGGTTTTGCCCCGAAAAAGTTCCGTTCTGACGATTGACGCCTCCGTTTTCAGCGATTAATTTACCTTCTGTCCGGCCCCAAAAGGGCTGCCCAGGAACGGGCATTGCGGACACCTGAAATCACAACGCCGGTCACAAGCCGGACGACAAAAACAACATGACCACCCATACCGGAACCCGGTCAGGTGGAAAGGATTTCAACATGTCTTACTCAACACGCCTTTGTGGCCTCCGCGCTCGTTCCCGAGCACCCCGGATTTCCGATACCCGGACCTTCCGTTTCCAGACTCTATCCAGACTCCCGGTTCAGACCCTGGGCACAGCAGCCCTCGCCAATAATCATCGCTACTGCGGCTGATACCCGGCACCTCTGACTCCGAACTGAATTCCCGCATCCGGTAATGCCCTGTGGCACCGGTGCCCGTCTATTTCTGGAAACGGTGATCATCATGAAAGATCTGCGTAACGCCAGCCTGAACGATGTCTGGGAACAAGACGCCGGACAGGTCTACATGAACGGCAGCCAGGCCCTTGCCCGCCTGCCCCTGCTTCAGGCCCAGCTCGACAAGGCCAACGGCCTCAATACCGCCGGCTTCATTTCCGGTTACCGGGGCTCGCCCCTGGGCGGCTTCGACAAGGTACTGTGGAAAGCCCGCGACTACCTGAAACAGGAAAATATTCACTTCCTGCCGGGAGTGAACGAAGACCTGGGCGCCACCGCTGTGTGGGGAACCCAACAGGTCAACATCTTCGAAGGTGCCAAATATGACGGCGTCTTCAGCCTGTGGTACGGCAAAGGCCCCGGTGTCGACCGCACCGGGGACGTATTCAAACATGCCAACGCCGCTGGCACTTCCCGCTTTGGCGGTGTTCTGGCTGTGGCCGGTGATGACCATGCCTGCAAGTCCTCCACCCTGCCCCACCAGAGCGATTACGGTTTCATGGATGCCTCCATGCCGGTTCTGAACCCGGCCGGCATTCAGGATATTCTGGATATGGGGCTGTATGGCTGGGCCATGTCCCGTTTCAGTGGTTGCTGGATTGGCTTCAAGGCCCTGGCTGAAAACATGGACTCATCCATTTCCGCCAATCTGGACCCGGCCCGCATCAACATCCGGATTCCCACCGACTTCCAGATGCCCGAAGGCGGCCTGAATTCCCGCTGGCCGGACAAGCCCATGGAGCAGGAAGAACGACTGCACCGCTACAAACTGGAAGCCGCCAAGGCCTTCTGCCGGGCCAACCGTCTGGACCACACCGTACTCAGCGCCAGCAATCCCAAGCTGGGCATAGTCACCACCGGCAAGGCCTATCTGGATGTTATCCAGGCTCTGGCGGATCTGGGGCTGGGGGAGACCGAACGGGAAGCCATTGGCCTGACCGTCTACAAGGTGGCCATGCCCTGGCCTCTGGAGCCGGAAGGCATTTTTGAATTTGCCTCCGGCCTTGAAGAGATTCTGGTGGTGGAGGAAAAGCGGGGGCTGATCGAAGATCAGCTGAAAACCCAGCTGTACAGCTGGCAGGACCGCCAGCGCCCGGTCATCATCGGCAAGCGCGACCAGCAAGGCGCGGAACTTCTGCCCAGCCTTGGGGAACTGACCCCTGCCATGGTAGCCAGGGCCATTGCCTCCCGCCTGCAGGGCCGTTTCTGCAACGACACACTGCAGCGGCGCCTGGACTTTCTGGCAGAAAAGGAATCCAGCCTCGCAGTGCCCCGGGAGCGCCTGGAGCGCACCCCCCACTTCTGCTCTGGCTGCCCCCACAATACCTCCACCCAGATACCGGAAGGCAGTCAGGCCCTCGGCGGTATCGGCTGTCATTACATGGCTACCTGGATGGAGCGGGGCACGGACACCTTTACCCAGATGGGGGGTGAAGGGGTGACCTGGCTCGGACAGGCACCGTTTACCGACAGGAAACATGTGTTCCAGAACCTGGGCGACGGCACCTACTTCCACTCCGGCATACTGGCGATCCGGGCGGCCATCGCCTCCGGCGCCAACATCACCTACAAGATCCTCTACAACGATGCGGTGGCCATGACCGGCGGTCAGCCGGTGGACGGCACCCTGTCGGTGCAGCAGATCAGCCATCAGCTGTACGGCGAAGGCATACGCCGGATTGCCGTAGTCAGCGACGATATCGACAAATACCCTTCCCGGGCAGACTTTGCCGACTGCACCACCTTCCATCACCGGGACGACCTGGATGCAGTGCAGCGGGAGCTGCGGGAGATTGAAGGCTGCTCCGTCATCATCTATGACCAGACCTGTGCCGCCGAGAAGCGTCGCCGGCGCAAACGGGGCACCATGGCCGACCCGGACCAGAGGGTCATCATCCACGCCGACGTGTGCGAAGGTTGCGGCGACTGCGGCATACAGTCCAACTGCCTGTCCATCCTGCCCAAGGAAACCGATGCCGGGCGCAAACGCACCATCGACCAGTCTGCCTGCAACAAGGACTTTTCCTGCGTCCGGGGCTTCTGCCCCAGCTTTGTCACGGTCAAGGGCGGTAAACTGCGCAAACCTGCAGGGGTCAGTTCCTCAGTGGAGTTTCCGGAGCTGCCCGGACCGGTGCAGGTGTCCGGCAGCAACCCCTACGGCATACTGCTGACCGGCGTCGGTGGTACCGGTGTGGTCACCGTCAGTGCCCTGCTGGGCATGGCGGCACATCTGGAAGGCAAGGGTGTTTCGGTGCTGGACCAGACCGGTCTGGCCCAGAAGTTCGGGGCAGTGGTCAGCCATATCCGTATCAGCGACCGCCAGGAAAACATCCACGCCGTGCGTATTCCCGCCGGCGAAGCGGATCTGATGCTGGCCTTCGACCTGATGGTTGCCGCCTCCGACGAGGCTCTGGCAAAGCTGGATACACGCATTTCCCGCTGCGTTATCAATACCGAACCGGCCATGCCCGCTGCCTTTACCCGGGACCCGGACATCCACTTCCCGGGCCCGGCCATGGAACAGACGGTCCGTGAGGCCTGTCGCCAGGACGGCAGCTGGTTCCTGGATGCCGGCGGCCTGGCACGGGCCCTGATGGGCGACGGCATGGCCGTCAACCTGTTCACAGTCGGCTTTGCCTGGCAACAGGGCCTGCTGCCACTGCGGGCCGAGTCCATTGAACGGGCCATCGAGCTCAACAATGTGGCCGTTGAAAAGAACAAACAGGCCTTCCTGTGGGGCCGTCGTGCCGCCTGGGATCTGGACCGGGTAAAAGCCCTGGCATTTCCGGCTCCTGCCGGCAATGTGGTGCAGATCATGGAAACCACCGACCAGGTAATCCAGCGCAATATGGAGCGTCTCACCGAATACCAGAATGCCGCTCTGGCCAGACGCTATGAAAAGCTGGTGCGCCAGGCCGAATCCGCGATTGCCCGGGAGCTCGGTGGTGACCCGGTACTGCTGCGGAGCATCGCGGAAAACTATGCCCGGGTACTGGCCTACAAGGACGAGTACGAAGTAGCCCGGCTGTTCAGCAACGGCAGCCTGCGCCGGCAACTGGAAGAAGAGTTCGAGGGCGATGTGGAACTGGAATTCAATCTGGCTCCGCCCCTGCTCAGCCGCAGCCGCAACGGGGAACGGCCCCGGAAAATCCGCCTGGGTGCCTGGATGGAGCCGGTCTTTGCCCTGCTCGCCAAAGCCCGCGGCCTGCGGGGTACGCCCCTGGATCCATTCGGCTACAGTGCCGACCGCCGTCTGGAACGGCGAATCATCCGTGAATACGAGGCGGACATCGCCTGGCTGCTGAAGCACCTGGACAGCAGCCACACAGATACCGCCCGTGCCCTGGCCTGTCTGCCCGAGAAGATCCGTGGCTATGGCCCGGTCAAGGAACAGGCCTATAAGGCCGCGCGCAAGGAACGTGAGGCTCTCCGGGCCGCACTGAATCCGGACAGCTCCGGGCAGCCGCAGGTTGCCGGTGCCGCTATCTGACAACAACAACCGGCTGCCACAGACCCCACAAGGGCAGTGGCAGCCACGGAAGAGAGGTGAAACGCCATGAACGTATTCAGCCATCCCGAGTTCGATAACCACGAACACCTGTCCTTTTTCTGCGACCCGGAAACCGGACTCAGGGCCATAGTGGCCATCCACAATACTTCCCGGGGACCAGCCCTGGGCGGTTGTCGCATGTTCCCCTATGCCACCGATGAAGAGGCCCTGCGGGATGTTCTGCGCCTGTCCCGGGGCATGACCTACAAGTCCGCCCTGGCCGGACTGGACCTTGGGGGCGGCAAGTCAGTCATCATCGGAGATCCGCGCCGGCAGAAAACCGAAGCACTGCTGGAAGCCATGGGCCGGCACCTGGAATCCCTGGGCGGCCGGTACATTGCCGCTGAAGATTCCGGCACCAGTGTCCCGGACCTGAAAGTCATGGGGCGTCACACCCGCCATGTAGCCGGAATTGCCGAACGCACAGGCTTTGACGGCAGGCCCAGCAACGGGGATCCATCTCCGGCCACGGCCTGGGGAACCTTCACCGGGCTGCGGGCTGCGGTAAAACACAAGCTCGGGCGCACAGACCTCAGCGGGCTGAAAGTGGCCATCCAGGGTGTGGGCAATGTGGGCTTCCGGCTGGCCCGTCACCTGCACGAAGCCGGAGCCGAACTCTGGGTGTATGACATAGACCAGGAAAATATGCGCCGGGCCATGGACGAACTGGGTGCCCATCCCGCCGCTGCCGAAGACATCCTGTTCCTGCCGGTGGATGTGGTTGCCCCCTGCGCCATGGGTGCAGTACTCAATGACCGCAGCATTCCCCAGCTCAAGGCCCCGGTGGTCGCCGGTGCAGCCAACAACCTGCTGGAGCACGCCCGGCACGACCAGGCCCTGATGGACCGGGGGATTCTCTATGCACCGGATTTTGCCATCAATGCCGGCGGCATTATTGACGTCTTCTACGAGCGCACCGGTGCCACTCCGGAAACTGTCCGTGCCCACGTCAACACGATAGGCGATACCCTGAGCGAAATCTTTACCCGCTCCGAACAGACCGGCCGCCCCACCGGGGCCATTGCCAATGATCTGGCCGAAGAGCGTTTCAGGAAACACGAGCCCGGCCAGCAAAGCCAGAGTGAGCCTCTGGCTCATGCCGGATAAGTGACGACGGATCGTAAACCTTCGGGGCGCTGACCCGGTCACGCCCCCTGCATGACTAACAAAAACAAGTACCACGCAGGAGACACTTATGTCTGCAATTCAAACAGGAACCACCACCTTTTCGGGGCCTCTGGAGGGCGCCAACGCCAAACGCGGGCTCTGGTCCTCACGCCTGGCCTTTATTCTCGCCGCCACCGGTTCCGCGGTGGGCCTGGGTAACATCTGGAAATTCCCCTATATCACCGGCGAGAATGGCGGTGGAGCCTTTGTTCTTGTGTATCTGGTGTGCATTGCCGCCGTGGGACTGCCCATCATGATGGCCGAGGTGGTTATCGGGCGCCGGGGCGGCCACAGCCCGGTCAACAGCCTGCGCCAGATTGCCGAAAGGGACGGACTGAATCCCCTCTGGCGCCTGGTCGGAGCCGTGGGCGTACTCGCCGGCTTCCTGATCCTGTCGTTCTATTCCGTGATCGGGGGCTGGGCTCTGTCCTATGTGGGCACCACCGCCAGCGGCCAGTTCGTGGGACAGTCTGCGGACGCAATTGGCGCCATCTTCTCGAACCTGCTGGCCAACCCCACCACCCTGCTGCTCTGGCACACCATCTTCATGGCACTGGTCATGCTGGTTGTGGCCAGGGGTGTCCGATCCGGGCTGGAACGTGCGGTCAGCATTCTCATGCCGGGGCTGTTTGTACTGCTGCTGATTGTGGTGGGCTATGCCATGACCACCGGCGAGTTCGGCCGTGCCGCCAGCTTCCTGTTCCAGCCGGATTTCTCGAAGCTGACCACATCCGGCATTCTGGTGGCCCTGGGCCATGCCTTCTTTACCCTGAGCCTGGGTATGGCGGTGATGATGGCCTATGGCTCCTACCTGCCCAAGAACGTGTCCATTGCCAAGACATCCATTACCGTATCCGTGATTGATACCGGTGTGGCACTGCTGGCGGGCATGGCCATCTTCCCCATTGTCTTTGCCAATGGCCTGGAGCCCGGCGCCGGCCCCGGACTGATCTTCCAGACCCTGCCACTGGCGTTCGGGCAGATGCCCATGGGCAGCCTGTTCGGCACCCTGTTCTTTATCCTGCTGATTTTCGCCGCCTGGACTTCCGGCATTTCCCTGCTGGAACCCATTGTCGAGTGGCTGGAAGAACAGAAAGGCATGAACCGCTCGGTCAGCACCCTGGGAGCCGGGATTGTATGCTGGGCCCTGGGTATCGCCTCCATCCTGTCCCTGAACCTGTGGTCGGATTTCGCGCCCCTGGGTGGCTTTGCCATGTTCGAGGGCAAGACCATTTTTGATCTGCTGGACTTCTTCACCGCCAATATCCTGCTGCCCCTGGGTGGCCTGCTGGTGGCTGTCTTCGCCGGCTGGATCATGTCCAGGCAGGCAGTGGAGAACGAGCTGTCCCTGTCCGCCCCCATGTTCCGGCTCTGGTACATCACCGTCCGCTACATCACTCCGGTGGCGGTAACCGCTGTTTTCCTCTACAACCTGAGCTGACACTCACCGGGGCGGACTCCTCCGCCCCGGCTTTTCTCTGCACTTCCAGCACCATTTCCACTCTGCCCCATCACCCAGTCCGCTGATAAAAAAGCACTTTATTGACATTGACCGAAGTCTGTCCCATTCAGACCAGGCATCGCCGCTCGGGGGACAGTACAGTTGAAACTGTAGGACAATCACTCAAAGAGGTCACCCCATGTCAGCTGTAACCGCATCCTTCCCTGTTCGACGTCAGGACTTCGGCTTTGACGATGTGCCCCGGCATTGGGTCGACGGCGACCCTTTCATGACCCACCTGTTCAACGCCCTGTCCGCACTGTTTCCGGATGGCGAAAGATTTTTTGTGGACAGCGTCCGCGCGGTTCGGGATCAGATCAGCGACCCCCAGCTGCAAAAGGATATTGGTGCCTTTATCGGCCAGGAAGCCATGCATGCCAAGGAACACGGCCATTTCAATGAAGGTGCGCTGAACCAGGGATTCGATATCAAGAAGCTGGAAGGCTGGACCCGGGGCTTCCTGTCCGCCAAGAAGCTGCCGCTGCTCAACAGTCGCCGGGGACACCTGGCCGCCACTGTGGCGCTGGAACATTTCACCGGAGTTCTGTCGGCGCAACTGCTCAGCCGGGAAGATCTGGTCAATACCCTGGACCCGGCCATGCGTGAGCTGTGGGCCTGGCATTGTGTGGAAGAAAATGAGCACAAGGCGGTGGCCTTTGATGCCTACAGTGAAATCTATGACCGGGGAGTGACCGACTACGCCATCCGCATGGGTGTCATGGCGCTGGCCACGGTTCTGATCATGGTGGCCATTCATGCCTTTATCTTCGAGCTGATGCGGGAAGACAAACAGCTGCTGAACCTGAAGTCCTGGGCCCGTGGACTGAACCGGGTCTGGGGTCGCAGGGGCATGTTCAGCGCCATCATTCCCGAGTATCTGGACTATTTCAAACCCGGATTCCACCCGTCGGAGCACGATACCGACTTCCTGCTCAAGAAGTGGCGCAAGCAGCTGAATCTCGCCTGAGCTGAGGCGGTCCGGGGTAACACAGGGGAGGTTCTAGGACCTTCCTGCCCCGGCGGCCTGCAGGCAGCCGGCCAGAATCGCCCGCATTTTCTCCGCCCCCAGCTTTTCCATCAGCTCAATATTGCGCCCGGGAATACCCTCCACATCCGGATAACCGGCAATGGCCGCTTCCAGGCTGGCTTCCCGCAGCAGATGCAGCATCGGATAGGGGGAACGGTTGGTGTAGTTTTCCGCAGCATCCGGCTCTGTACCTTCAAACCGGTAGTCCGGGTGGAAACTGGCAATCTGATAAATACCTTCCATTTCCAGATATGCCAGCAGGCCGTCGGCCACATCCAGAAAGCTGTTGTAATGCCCGAAGTCCTGCAGCACACCCGGGTGAATCAGCAGGGTGGTTTCGGTATCCGGATTGTCCTCCAGATGTTGCAGTTCCGCATGCACGGCCTGCAGCAGCTGGTCTTCGGTTCCGGCGTCAGAAACCACAAACCGCACCTTGCCCCGGACCAGTTCCCGCTTCGCGAAAGGGCACAGGTTGTAGCCCACAACCACTTCCTCAACCCACTGGCGGGTCGCCTGTATGACTGTGGATTCCACCATGTTCTTTCCTCTTTCAGGGTTTTCCGGGCCTGGGTTTACAGGTATCCCCGGCTGCGCAGATAGTCATCGTAGGTACCGCTGAAGTCCGTCACCCCATCCGCACCCAGTTCGATAATTCGGGTGGCCAGGGAGGACACAAACTCCCGGTCATGGCTGACGAAAATCAGGGTGCCCGGATAATTTTCCAGGGCCAGGTTCAGGGCCTCAATGGATTCCATGTCCAGGTGGTTGGTGGGCTCATCCATCAGCATGACGTTGGGCTTCTGCAGAATCAGCTTGCCGAACAGCATGCGCCCCTGCTCACCACCGGAAATCACGCTCACGGATTTGCCGATATCATCCCCGGAGAACAGCATGCGCCCCAGGGTACCCCGGACCACCTGTTCCCCCCCCTTGGTCCACTGGGCCATCCACTCGCTCAGGTTCATGTCTTCGGCAAAATCAGCGGTATGGTCCTGGGCAAAATAGCCCACCTCGGCACTGTCGGTCCACTTCACTTCGCCGCTGTCCGGTGCCAGGGCACCCGCCAGGCATTGCAGCAGGGTGGTTTTGCCTATGCCGTTGGGGCCGATAATGGCTACCCGTTCGCCAGCTTCAATCTGCAGGTTGAGTTTGCTGAACAGGGGGCCGTCGTCAAAGCCCTTGGTCAGTTCCCTGAGGGTGACCGCCTGCCGGTGCAGTTTCTTGCCCTGCTCAAAGCGGATAAACGGGCTCACCCGGCTGGAGGGTTTGACCTCTTCCAGCTGGATCTTGTCAATCTGCCGGGCCCGGGAAGTGGCCTGC
>JBFHSI010000086.1:0-12389 GCA_041591245.1 Marinobacter sp. | reverse complement strand
TGGCCAAGGACGACAAGACCGCAGATATCGACCGTTTCCGGGAACGCATGGCAGCCCTGAAACCCTCCGGTCAGGTGCTGGAGCGGTTTGAGGAAGAGCTGCAGAAGCTGCAGGTACTGGAACAGGGATCCCCTGAGTATGGCGTCACCCGCAACTATCTGGACTGGATCACCCAGGTTCCCTGGGGCATCTGTTCGGAAGACAGTTTCGATCTGGCCCAGGCCCGAAAAACCCTGGACCAGGAGCACTCCGGCCTGAGCGATGTGAAAGACCGGATTATCGAATTTCTCGCAGAAGGCACCTTCAAGGGCAGCATCAGCGGCTCAATTCTGTTGCTGGTGGGGCCTCCCGGCGTCGGCAAGACCTCCATCGGGCATTCCGTGGCGAAAGCGCTGGGCCGGGAGTTCTACCGCTTCAGCGTGGGCGGAATGAGAGACGAGGCGGAAATCAAAGGCCACCGCCGTACCTATATCGGTGCCATGCCCGGCCGGTTTGTACAGGCCCTCAAGGACTCCAAAGTTGCCAACCCGGTCATCATGCTGGATGAAATCGACAAGATCGGCAGCTCCTACCAGGGCGACCCGGCCTCGGCCCTGCTGGAAACCCTCGACCCTGAACAGAACCGGGAGTTTCTGGATCACTACCTGGATGTGCGCATGGACCTGTCCCAGGTGCTGTTTGTGTGTACCGCCAACCAGCTGGACACCATTCCCCAGCCCCTGCTGGACCGGATGGACGTTATCCGCCTGCCCGGCTACATCACCGAAGAGAAGCTGGCCATCGCCAAGAACCACCTGCTGCCCCGGCTGTTCCGGAAAGCCGGGCTGCTGAAAAAGCAGCTCACCATGACCGATGCGGCCATCCGTCAGGTCATCGAAGGCTATGCCCGTGAAGCCGGTGTCCGTCACCTGGAAAAGCTGCTGCACAAGATTATCCGCAAAGGCATAGTGCAGCTTCTGGAGCATCCGGACACTCCGGTGAAAATCGGCGTGCCGGATCTGCCGGCCTACCTTGGCCGTGCCCCCTTCCGCAAGGAAAAAGCCATCAAGGGCACCGGCGTGGTCACCGGCCTGGCCTGGACTTCAATGGGGGGTGCCACGCTCAGTATCGAGGCGGCCCGCATCCATTCCAGCCAGCGCGGTTTCAAACTTACCGGCCAGCTCGGGGATGTCATGAAGGAGTCGGCGGAAATCGCCTACAGCTATGTATCGTCCAATCTGAAACGCTTCAAGGGAGACCCGGGCTTCTTCGACACATCCTTTGTACACCTGCATGTACCCGAAGGGGCCACTCCGAAAGACGGCCCCAGCGCGGGAGTCACCATGGCCACGGCACTGCTGTCCATTGCCCGCAAGGAGGCTCCCCAGCAGAACATTGCCATGACCGGGGAACTGACCCTGACCGGGCAGGTACTGCCAGTGGGAGGTATCCGGGAAAAGGTCATTGCAGCCCGCCGTCAGAAAATTACCAACCTGATCCTGCCGGAAGCCAACCGGGGTGACTACGAGGAACTTCCGGACTACCTCCGGGAAGGCATGACCGTCAATTTTGCCCGGAACTACAACGATGTGTTCCAGGCCTGCTTCAGCAACAGGCAGAGATCCGGCTCCAGTATCCACTGACAAACTGGTCATACCAGGGGGTGTCGTCCTTGACGCCCCCCAGCCCACTGTCTTTACTCAACCCGGAGACCCTGATCACAAATTGATCAGGGGTCACAATCCCCGGGCCTCCAGGCCCTATCCGCGGATACAGAGAGTGGCAGAACAATGAACAGGAAAGTTCCGATTCTTTGCATGGTCGCAAGCCTTTGCACCGCCCCTTTAGCCCTCGGACAGTCCGACACTACGCTGGATAAGCTGGGGCGCTTCCAGACCACCGGTAAAGCCGAGTTCACTGTGGTTCCCCAGAACACCCACAGCGCGGATGTCATCCGCCAGACCCTGAAGAAAATACGCCTGCCGGAAGGTTTCGAGATCCATCTCTATGCCCTGGTCCCCGATGCCCGGCATATGGCTGTTGGCCCCCAGGGGGTGGTGACCTTTGTCGGTACCCGCAAGAGCGAAGTCTGGGCGGTCACCGACAGGGACAAGGACCGGGTCGCGGACGAAGTGAAGAATTTCGCCCCGTCCATCAGAAAATCCGTTCCCAATGGCCCCTGCTTCTCCCCGGCTGGAGTGCTCTATATCGCCGAGCAGAACCGGGTTCTGGCCTACCCGGCGGCAGAATTCTTCTATGAAGGCGGTGATGTGGTGGCCACGGAAGTGATCCCGGAAGGCAAACTGATCCCCCCTGAATTTGTCAGCTTCAATCACACCTCCCGGGTCTGTGATGTGGGTCCCGACGGCAAGCTCTATATCTCCCTCGGACAGCCCTACAATGTCACTCCCCGGGAGCACCTCGAAACCTTTGACCGGCTTGGCATAGGCGGCATCATCCGGGTCAATCAGGATGGCAGTGAACGGGAAGTCTATACCCGGGGCATCCGTAACTCGGTGGGGCAGGATTTCCACCCGGGCACCGGTGATCTCTGGTTTACCGACAATCAGGTGGATGGCATGGGTGACGACACGCCGCCCGGTGAAATCAACCGGCAGACCGCCATGGGCCAGCATTTCGGCTTTCCCTGGTACGGTGGAGGGCAGGTACGAACCAGCACATACATGAATGAGGAGATACCAGAGGATACGGTGCTTCCGGTTTCTGAAACCGATGCCCATGCGGCGGATCTGGGCATGATGTTTTATACCGGTAACATGTTTCCTGAAAAGTATCGCGGAGGCATCTTCTCGGCCCAGCACGGCTCCTGGAACAGGACCGTTCCCATTGGCGCCCGGGTGATGTTCACACCGGTGGATGCGGAGGGCAATATTGCCGGAAAGACCGTGCCCTTTGCAGAAGGCTGGCTGGATGAAAACGGGGAATACCTGGGGCGCCCGGTGGACGTCGCCCAGCTCAGGGATGGTTCCCTGCTGGTGTCAGACGATCTGGTGGGCGCACTGTACCGTATTGTTTACCGGGGAACAGGGGACTGAGACAGCCCCCGGCCGGTCAGGATTTGCTGTCGGACTTCCAGCCATCCTCACGCAGTACCGGCCCCACATCCAGAACCGGCGAGGCGTCAATATCGTCCGCATCCATCATGTTGGCTACCCGCTGCAGGGATGCCAGTATCATGTTCTGCTCCCATTCGTGGAGGCTCTGGAATTTCTTGATGAAGTCTTCCTGCAGGGGGTTGGGGGCCCGGGCCAGAATGGCGGCACCCTCCTCCGTCAGGTGGGCATGCACCTTGCGCTTGTCCAGAGTGCTGCGGACCCGATACACAAGCTTGCGGTGTTCAAGCCGGTCAAGAATGGTCGTGACCGTTGCCTGGCTGAGGCTGACCTTGTCGGCGATGGTACCTATGGTCACTTCCCCCAGATCCCGGATTGCCCGCATGATCAGCAGCTGCGGCCCGGTCAGACCGGCATGCTTGCTCAGGCGCTTGGAATGGAGATCCGTCGCCCGGATAACCCGACGCAACGCAACAAGTACCTGTTCATAGTTGTTCACGGCGTCATCTTGCCCAGAAATCACCTCACCCTGCGGTCCAGCACCGGAAGTGTTGAGCGGTTTTGAATACACGGCATGGCGATCCGCCATCAGCAAAGGCCTCACTCTGAAAAACGATAGGAATCACGGTTTGTTTATAGCACTAAGTATTAGAGGTCTTTACCACCCAAAAAGCAAGTTGCCCAAACCTCTCCAGCCCCCCGCTTTGGTACGGTGAACAACCCCGGAAACCGGGATTCCCGCCTCCGGATAACGCACCATCATCGTGCATTCAATGCCAGAACCCAGTGCAAGTACCTTTGAAGTCATAAACATAGCCAACAACATCTCACCTGTAACAACCGGCAGTTGCACCGATCTCAAAGCTGCAGCATAGTGGAAATTACGACCCAGGTTTTCACGCCATGGACGCGAATAGTTCTCGGAACGGCACAGACCTTGCTAGCAACCTGACCTGTATGAAGCTACCGGCTTTGTCCGGGCCTGTTAGAAAATCTGTGTTCCGGAGCAAACTCTCACCCCCTGAGCTTGACAAGCTTCAGGTGGTGGTGTTTGTTTAACTCTCTGAGAACATAAGAATAACCCTGAACCAAACAGGACAGATCCCAATGAGAACCCCAGTAAAGAAACTTGTAACTGCCGTCAGCACTTCCATCGCGCTTATGGGCGCAGGTCACGCACTGGCTGATATCGAAATCGGTATTGCCGGCCCCATGACCGGCCCTGTGGCACAGTACGGAGACATGCAGTTCTCCGGCGCCCGTATGGCTATTGAACAGATCAACGCCAATGGCGGTGTCATGGGCGAAAAGCTTGTGGCCATGGAATATGATGACGTGTGCGACCCCAAACAGGCCGTGACCGTTGCCAACAAGGTGGTGAACGATGGCGTTCAGTTTGTTGTGGGGCACCTGTGTTCCAGCTCCACCCAACCGGCATCCGACATCTATGAGGATGAAGGCGTCCTGATGGTTACCCCGGCTTCCACCAGCCCGGAAATCACCGAGCGTGGTTACGAACTGGTGTTCCGGACCATTGGTCTGGACAGCATGCAGGGTCCGGTTGCCGGCAACTACATTGCCAGCATGAACCCCAAGCGTGTCGCCATTGTTCACGACAAACAGCAGTACGGTGAAGGTATTGCCACCGCCGTTCGCGACACCCTGAAGGCCAAAGGTATCGAGATCGCCATGTTTGAAGGCATCACCGCCGGCAGCAAGGACTTCTCATCCCTGATCACCAAGCTGAAGCAGGCGGATGTGGATTACGTCTACTATGGTGGCTACCACCCGGAACTGGGGCTGATCCTGCGCCAGGCTCGCCAGGCCAACCTGGATACCAAATTCATGGGTCCTGAAGGCGTAGGCAACAAGGACATCAACACCATCGCCGGTGAAGCGGCCGAAGGCCTGCTGGTAACCCTGCCACCCAGCTTCGACCAGAAAGCCGAAAACCAGGAGCTGGTTAAAGCCTTCCAGGCCAAGGGTGAAGATCCTTCCGGCCCGTTCGTGCTGACCTCCTACACCGCCGTCCAGCTGATTGCTGATGGCATCGAAAAAGCCGAATCCACCGATCCGTTCAAGGTTGCAGCAGCGCTTCGCGCCGGCTCCTTCAGCACACCGATTGGCACTGTCGAATATGACAAGACCGGTGATATGAAGTCATTCGAATTCGTTGTGTACGAATGGCATTCAGATGGCAGCAAAACTCCGGTAAACTAAGCCGATAACGTTAACAACTGGTAATAATGAGAGCACCTTCTCACCGCGATCCGGGAGAAGGTGTTTTTCTAGGCTCCTGTTGATCCTCCCCCGCTGCCGGCGTGGATATCCCACTCCTGTAGTGTGGTAGCAGAGGGAGCAGGCTTTCGGAGTTCCAAAACAATGCAAGACCTCCTGTATTTCTCTCAGCAGCTCATTAACGGGCTGACGATCGGAAGCACCTATGCCCTGATCGCCATAGGCTACACAATGGTTTACGGCATCATCGGCATGATCAACTTTGCCCACGGTGAGATCTACATGATCGGTGCCTATACCGCGCTGATCACCATCACCGGCCTGGCATCACTGGGCGTGGCATGGTTACCACTCATTCTTATCGTTGCACTGATCTGTGCCATGATTGTCTCCAGCGCCATGGGCTGGGCAGTAGAACGGATTGCCTACCGGCCGGTACGGGGCCAGCACCGACTGATCCCCCTGATTTCCGCCATCGGTATGTCCATATTTCTGCAGAACTATGTACACCTGGCTCAGGGCTCCCGGAACATCGGCTTTCCGGCACTGATTGAAGGTGGCTTCCGGTTCGGTTCTGACGGCGCCTTCAAGATGTCCCTTTCCTACATGCAGATCACCATCTTCGTGACCACGCTGATCTGTATGTCTTTACTGTCCATCTTCATATCCCGATCCCGGACCGGCAGGGCCTGCCGGGCGGTATCCCAGGATATCGGCATGGCCAACCTGCTGGGCATAGATACCAACCGCATTATCTCGGCAACCTTCGTGATCGGCGCATCCCTGGCAGCCGTCGCCGGATTGCTGCTGGGCATGTATTACGGTTCGGTGGATCCGCTGTTCGGCTTTATTGCTGGTCTCAAGGCCTTCACGGCTGCAGTACTCGGAGGCATAGGCAGCATACCCGGAGCCATGCTTGGCGGGCTCATTCTGGGCGTCGCTGAAAGCCTCACTTCCGGCTACCTGAGTGGTGAGTACAAGGATGTGGTTTCCTTCGGTCTGCTGATCCTGATACTCCTGTTCAAACCCACCGGCCTGCTTGGCAAACCGGAGGTTGAGAAAATCTGATGGCTGCACACAATTTCAGACATGCGCTGTTCTGCGCTGTAGTAACACTGATTATTTCCTGGCCCATACTGGGGCTGAATCTGGAAGCCCAGGGTATCAATGTCACCCTGACCGGTGCTGACACCTCCACAGTAGTGGCAGTCATACTGGCCGCTGTTGCCGTGTTTGTCTTCCAGCTGTTCCGCGAACCTATCATGGCCGGAGCACGCAACCTTCCGGGCCTGAAGCCCCGCCCCCACAAGGAACCCATGGCGGAAAACCGCCGGGCAAAAATGGAGTCCAGAATACTGACCGGCATCATTATCCTTGCCCTGTTCTGGCCCTTCTTTGTTTCCCGGGGCTCCGTGGACCTGGCAACCCTGGTGCTGATCTACATCATGCTGGCCCTGGGCCTGAACGTGGTGGTGGGCCTGGCCGGACTGCTGGATCTCGGGTACGTAGCCTTCTACGCGGTGGGAGCCTATACCTTTGCCCTGCTGTCGGCATACACCGGAATTTCCTTCTGGATGTCGCTGCCTATCGGTGCCCTGCTGGCCGCCGCTTTCGGCATGATCCTGGGTTTCCCTGTGCTGCGGCTAAGGGGAGACTACCTGGCCATTGTCACCCTGGGTTTCGGCGAGATTATCCGCATTCTGCTCAATAACTGGACCAGCCTGACCGGCGGCCCCAACGGCATTGGCGGCATCCCCGAGCCTACCCTGTTCGGTATGGAGTTCGGTCGCCGGGTCAAGGAAGAAGGCAACACCTCCTTCCATGAAACCTTCGGCATTGCCTACAGCGGTGAACACAAGGTCATCTTCCTGTATCTGATCGCCCTGGTGCTGGCGGTCTTCACCGCCCTGGTCATTCGCCGGTTCATGCGCATGCCGGTGGGACGGGCCTGGGAAGCCCTGCGGGAAGATGAAATTGCCGCCCGCTCCCTGGGTCTGAACAAAACCGCCGTCAAGCTGTCCGCATTTACTATTGGCGCGTTCTTTGCCGGTTTTGCCGGTACCGTGTTTGCTTCCAAGCAGGGCTTTATCAGCCCGGAATCCTTCGTATTCCTGGAATCCGCCATTATCCTGGCCATCGTGGTACTGGGTGGTATGGGCTCCCAGATCGGTGTGGTTCTGGCAGCCATTGCCGTCACCATACTGCCGGAGCTGGCCCGGGAATTCTCGGAATACCGGATGCTCATCTTCGGTGCCTCCATGGTACTGATGATGGTCTGGCGGCCCCAGGGCCTGATGCCGATGCGTCGGATTCATATTGAACTGAAGAAGCAGGAGTAACGGACGATGCTTGAAGTACAGAATCTGTCCATGCGCTTTGGCGGCCTGCTGGCAGTAGACCAGGTATCACTGGACGTGAAGGACCGGGAAATCGTGTCCATCATCGGCCCCAACGGCGCAGGAAAAACTACCGTATTCAACTGCCTGAGCGGTTTCTACAAACCCACCGGCGGCAAGATCCTGTTCCAGGGTCAGGAAATCCAGGGCAAACCGGATTACAAGATCTCCCGTCTGGGAATGGTGAGGACCTTCCAGCACGTGCGTCTGTTCAGCAGCATGACGGTGGTGGAAAACCTGCTGGTCGCCCAGCACCGTCACCTGAACACCAACCTGCTTGCAGGCCTGCTGAACACCCGGAACTACCGGGAGCGGGAACGCAAATCCCTGGATCGCGCCGCCTACTGGCTGGAGCGGGTGGGCCTGACGGACCTGGCAAACCGGGAAGCCGGCAACCTGGCCTATGGCCAGCAACGCCGGCTGGAAATCGCCCGCTGCATGGTCACCGAACCCAAGCTGCTGATGCTGGATGAGCCGGCTGCCGGCCTCAACCCTGCGGAAACCAAGGACCTGAATCAGCTGATTGTCAGTCTGAAAGAGGACTACGACGTTTCCGTGGTGCTGATTGAACACGATATGGGCCTGGTCATGGATATTTCCGACCGGATAAATGTCATCAACCAGGGTCGCCCCCTGGCCAGTGGCACGCCGGACGAAATCCGCCAGAACGACGACGTGATCAAAGCCTATCTGGGCGAGGCCTGAGGATTCACCATGCTAGTACTCGAAGATATCCATACCCATTACGGGAAAATTGAAGCCCTGCACGGGGTTTCTGTTGAGGTCAAGAAAGGCGAAATCGTGTCATTGATCGGCGCCAATGGTGCCGGCAAGACTACCCTGCTGATGACCGTGTGTGGTGCCCCCCAGGCCAGCTCGGGAAAGGTCATTCTGGAAGGCCGGGACATAACCCGGGAGCCCACAGCCAAGATCATGCGCTCGGGCATCGCCATTGTTCCTGAAGGCCGGCGGATTTTCTCCGGACTGACGGTGGAAGAGAACCTGCATATGGGAGGTTTTTTCCGCACCAAGGCAGAAATCCGCAAAACCCAGGACCACGTGTACGACCTTTTTCCCCGCCTGAAAGAACGGGAAAACCAGCGTGCCGGCACCATGTCCGGTGGTGAACAGCAGATGCTCGCCATCGGCCGGGCCCTGATGAGCCAGCCCCGAATGATCATCCTCGACGAGCCCTCTCTGGGACTCGCTCCGCTGGTGATCAAACAGATCTTTGAGATCATCGGTCATCTCCGGGACCAGGGCATTACTGTCTTCCTGGTTGAACAGAACGCCCATCAGGCGCTTAACCTGGCAGACCGGGGTTACGTTCTGGAAACCGGCAGAATCCGGCTTCAGGATACCGGCAAGAACCTGCTGGCCAATCCGGATGTGCAGAATGCCTATCTGGGAGGATAACGCGGAAGCGCCCGGCAATGTCCGTCCAGGCGCACCAAGTTCAGCTTCCGGAGACCATTCCGGCTGAAAGACAGAAACCGGTGCAGACAATGCACCGGTTTTTTGTTTAAGAAATTGCACAAAGTACCAAATATTTTATTTAAATCAAATACTTCATATAGATAGCCTTCCTCTTCCAGGAAACTGAACTATACTCATCCCAACGGTCATGTCATACCTGCCCAGGCAGAACCTCAGGACCGTTCCTGTAGAACCGTCCACAGGGCTGGTGATACGGTTAACGACGATAGCCAATAATGCACAAAGGAGTGAATAATGAAAAAACTGATCGCAGGCGCAATTCTTCTGGGTGCCTCATCCATGGCATTTGCACAACCGGGATGTGGTGTTGGTGCCATGATCTGGAAAGGGCAATCCGGCATTGCTCCTCACGTACTGGCAGCAACCACCAACGGTACCTTCGGTAACCAGACTTTCGGTATGACTACCGGCACCCTGGGCTGCCAGACTAACCAGTCCGTACAATCCATGGCTATGTACATGGACAGCAACATCGACAAGGTCGCCCGGGACATGTCCCGTGGTAACGGCGAAAACCTGGACACCCTGGCTGTACTTCTGGGTGTAGACGCTGCTGACCGTGATGCTTTCCGCAAGGTTCTTCAGGATAACTTCGCAGTTATCTTCCCGGACTCTGACACCACCTCCAATGAAGCTGTCGACGCCATCGTCGCTCTGCTGGAACAGGATGAGGCTCTGAGCAAATACGTAGCAGCCTGATAACTGTCGCGTAAGGGAATGCTCATGCGCCATGGACGGCGCACCACCCTGTTTCAGGCTCATTCCTATCCCCGGATCTGATCATTACCCATGGGCAATCTGCTTCGCTCCGGGCCGGCCCTGTGCTGGCTCCTGTTTCTGTTTTCAGGCCTGACTCATGCCACTCCCGAGACAGACAACCTGTACCTGGATCCGACCTGGCTGAACCTGGGCCACTACCACCATGACCGCTTCGGTGACGGCTATACCAGTCAGGCCGACGACCCTGACTTTTTTCTGAGTCCTGAGGGCAAACAGTCTCCCCGGGACGAGCTGGAGGCAACCCTGGCGGCTATTCAGGCTCCGGGGGCCGGCGACCAGCACGCCCGCTGCCGGTTTCCGGCACGGACCGCCTTTCTGCAGGAGCGGCTGGATCTGGCACTGCCAGACATGGACTGTCCCGCCTATAAGGAATGGCAGTCCACCCTGAACACCGAAACCGTGACCCTGGTGTTTGCAGCATCCTACCTGAACAGCCCCTCATCCATGTTCGGGCACACCTTCCTGCGCCTGGACCCACCACAGGATGACAAAGACACCAACCTGTTGCTGGCCAGTACCATTTCCTACGCGGCGGATGCTGCCGCCCATGACAGCGAAATTTCCTTTGCCTACAAGGGTATTTTCGGTGGCTATCCCGGCATTACCACCATTCAGCCCTATTACGAGAAAATCCGGCTGTATACCGATATCGAACACCGGGACCTGTGGGAGTACCAGCTGAATCTGGATGCCGCTGAAGTCAGCCGGTTGCTGGCCCATGCCTGGGAAATCCGGGACCGTAATTTCGATTACTATTTCTTTGATGAGAACTGCGCCTACCGGCTGCTGGCACTGATTGATGTGGCCCGCCCCGGCACCAATCTGCTCGACAACGTCAGCACCCATGCCATTCCCTCGGATACCGTACGCTGGGTGGTGGACAGGAATCTGGTCAGCGATATCTATTACCGGCCATCCTCGGCCACCTCTGTGGCCTACACCCTGGAGCAGCTGACAGACCGCCAGCGCACCCTGGCAGCAGCCATTGCCAATGGTTTTGTGCGCCCGAATGCCGACGAACTTCAGTCCATGCCCCCCAGGGAACGAGCCCGCCTGCTGGATGCCACTTACGACTATGTCCGTTACCAGAGCGAAGCCGAAGGCTGGCCCCGGGAAATAGCCGCCCCCCTGTCCCATCAGTTGCTGCGGGAGCGCAGCAGAATTGACGGTGTTGAGGCCCCCGAGCCACCACCACAACCGGTCATCCGGGATGATCAGGGCCATGACACTTTCCGGCTGAGCCTGAGCGGCGGCCAGGAAGCCCACAGGGCCTTCAGTCAGCTCACCCTGCGCCCTGCCTACCATGACATTCTGGATCCGCCTGCAGGCTATCGTGGTGGCGCTCAGCTCCAGTTCCTGAGGCTGGATGCCCGTCTCTACCAGGATAACGACGAACTTCAGGTTGAAGGTTTCACTGCGGTGGAAATCCGTTCCCTGTCTCCGAGGGATGCCTTTTTCTCCCCCCTGTCCTGGCAGGTGGGATTTGGCGGACGCAGAACCGATACCGGTGAGAAAAAGGTACTGACCCCCTATCTGGAAGGCGGAGCCGGTGGCAGCTGGGCCCTGGGCAGAAATACCATGGCCTATGCCATTGCCACGGCCGACGGAGAAGTCGATGATGACCTGAGCCGGGGTTACGATCTTGCCCCTGGCGCCGATCTCGGCCTGCTCCACCAGAATAACCACTTCAGCCTGATGGGCGGAATCAGCACCAAGGTATGGCTGGTCAGCAGCCAGCACCGCCAGGATCAGCTCTATACCCGGGCCAGCTGGCATTTCGGCCGGGAGTTCAGTCTGTTTGCTGAGTTTACCCGGGAAGATCATTTCGACAGGTACGAAAGCACATGGCAAGCCGGTCTGCACGCTTACTTCTGACAGCTCCTGCCCTGAAAAAGGCCCTCGCCTGCACCTGTCTGGCCGCGCTCATGCTGCTGCAGGCTGGCTGCAGTAGCCTGTTCTTCTTTCCGGACAGGGTTACTTACGTCACACCGGACCGGCTCAATCTCGATTACCGGGATGTGTCCATGGACACCAGCGACGGGGAAACCCTGCACGGCTGGTGGCTGCCCGCTGAAACTCCGGCAAAGGGCACCATCTATTACCTCCACGGCAATGCCCAGAACATCAGCAGCCACATTCTGAACGTGGCCTGGCTACCCCGGGAAGGCTACAACGTGCTGACCATCGACTACCGGGGCTACGGCAGATCCACCGGTGCCCCGGATATCGAGGGCAGCCTGCTGGATGTGGAGACGGGGCTGCGCTGGCTGATACAGCAGCCGGATACCAGAGGACAACCGCTGTATATTCTGGGCCAGAGCCTGGGCGGCGCCCTTGGCCTGACCCTGGCCAGTGAATGGCAGAAACGGGGGGAGCAACCGGCCCTGAGCGCGGTAATTCTGGACGGAACCTTCTCGGGCTTTCG
>JBFHSI010000085.1:0-12420 GCA_041591245.1 Marinobacter sp. | reverse complement strand
GGTTTTGTGTCCAGCCGGGGCAGGCTTACCGGGTCGCGGATGCCTCCATTGGCAAGGCCCATGTATGCCTGAGCCAGCTGCAGGGCATTGACGCTGAGGCCATAGCCATAGGACAGGGTGGCCTCACCTACCGGTCGCCATTTGGGCGGAGACGGCAGCACACCAACCGCCTCGCCGGGAAAGCCAATGCCCGTGGGCTGACCAATGCCAACCCGGGCATACAGATCCTGGATAACATCGCCGCCGATTTCGGTGGCAATCTTGCTGATACCCACGTTGCTGGACTTGACGATAATATCGGTAAGACTCAGCACCCCATAATTGCGATGGTCCCTGATGGTAAAACGCCCGAAACGCCGGTAACCCGGCGAAGTATCAATAGTTGTGTTGACCGAATACTTGCCTGACTCCAGGGCGGCAGCCATGGCAATTGGCTTCATGGTGGACCCGGGCTCAAAAACATCCGTTATGGCCTTGTTGCGGAGATTTTCCGGTGCCAGCTGGCTGCGGTCATTGGGGTTGTAGGAGCCCTGATTGACCATGGCCAGCACTTCGCCGGTATCCACATCCAGCATGACCAGGGTACCCCCCCTCGCCTTATGGGCCGTGACCACTGCCTTGAGTTCACGATAGGCCAGGTACTGCAGACGCAGATCGATGCTCAGCGTCAGGTCGTGTCCGTGCCGGGCATCCTGTATCAGGGTCAGATCCTTGATCACCCGGCCGCGGTTATCCTTGAGCACCCGCTTGCGTCCGGACTCCCCGGAAAGCCACTGATTATAGGCCAGCTCCATGCCTTCCTGACCGCTCTCCTCGATGTTGGTAAATCCAACAATGTGTGCGGTCACTTCTCCCGCAGGGTAATAACGCCGGTACTCCTGACGGGCGTAGATGCCACTTATATCCAGCGCCTTCACATCATCCGCCAGCTCCGGCTGCACCTTTCTGCGCAGGTAGATGAACTCCCGGCTGGAGTAGTCCCGTATACGCTGGCGCAGGGTAGCCTCCCGGAGACCGAGAACCCGGGCTAGGTTGGCAAGTCTCGGCTCATCGGGATCCATTTCCGAGGGGTTGGCCCATATGGTCTGTACCGGAGTGCTCACCGCCAGCGGCTCACCATAACGGTCGGCGATCACGCCCCGGTGGGCATCAATGGTTTCCACCCGGATGGTGCGGACATCTCCCTGCTTGCGCAAAAAGGTATTGTCCACAACCTGCAGATCCACCAGACGCCAGCCCAGAACGCCAACCACCACCAGGAACACAGACAGCACCGAGCCAAAGCGCCAGGCTTTCATGCCTGCCGCCAGTTTCTGGCTCCATCTAGTCTGCTGATCCTGAGAGGACAAAGTGGTCACCCCGCCGATGGCTGGTTAATCAGTTAGTGGGCCGCAGCCGGTGACATCAGAGGTACAAGAACAATGTCCTGACGCCTGGGCACTATCATTCCGAAGCGGCTGGAGGCCAGGGTTTCGACCCGGCTGTGGGCGCTCAACGCACTCTGCTCCAGCAACAACTGGCTCCACTCCTGCTGATACTGGTCTCGGGCCGCCTGCAGGTGGGACAGGGTATTGAACAGTTCCCGGTTTTCATGGGCACTGACGACCACGCCAATGGACGAAGCCACCAGCGCCAGGACCAGCACCATGGATACCAGGACATTTTTCTGCCGTATGGCCCCGAACACCCGTCGGGATATACGTGCTGCCACCGCAAGACGGTCACGTACCTTCCTGGTACCCAGCCTGCTGGTGCTGACCGGTTGCTCTATCGCTACCGCTCCCATATCTACCTACTCCCCTGAGAAAGTTCTCTGGACTCAACCTTTTCCAGAACCCGCATCACTGCACTGCGGGCCCGGACATTGTCATTGACCTCAGCCGGACTGGCCTTGATGGCCTTACCAATCAGCCTGAACCCCGAAGCTTCCTGCTCCGCGGTTACCGGGATTCCCTTGGGTAACTGAGGGCCGCGAGCCAGACTCCTCATGAACCTCTTGACCAGACGATCCTCCAATGAATGGAAACTGATCACCACCAGCCGCCCTCCCGGCAGGAGCCGGTCGACGGCCGACTGCAATCCGGTTTCCAGATCTTCCAGCTCCCGGTTGATAAAAATCCGGATAGCCTGAAACGTCCGGGTCGCCGGATGCTTGTTCTTTTCTTTTCTGGGCACCGCCTCATTAACCAGCTCGGCAAGCTGACGAGTGGTTTCAATGGCCTCTTCCTGGCGGCGCTCGACAATAAGACGGGCAATGCGGCGGGAGAAACGCTCCTCTCCGTATTGCCAGATCACATTCGCAATATCCTGCTCCGCAGCCTCTGCCAGCCACTCCGAGGCACTCGGGGACTGTTCCGGGTTCATACGCATGTCCAGCGGACCGTTGCGCATGAAACTGAACCCCCTGGAGGCGTCATCCAGCTGCGGCGACGATACCCCCAGATCCATCAGCACTCCGTTGACGCCGCTCCAGCCGCGATCCGCAAGGGCACCATCCAGATCGGCGAAGGAGCCGTGAAACCAGGAAAAACGGGGATCGGCAACCGCCAGCTGCTCAGCCACCCGGATGGCTTCAGGATCCTTGTCTATTCCCAGCAACCGCCCTTCGGAGCCCAGACGATCGAGAATCAGCCGGCTGTGGCCGCCCCGACCGAAGGTTGCGTCCACGTACGTCCCTTCACTGGCGCTGACCAGATAATCAACCGCAGAATCCAGGAGCACAGAACGATGGGGCAGCACCTGTCCGCCTGCACAGTCATGAGTGCCGGTCATAGGGACAGCGCCTCCATCTCCGGAGGCATGCTCTCATCCCCGGAACTCTCATCCAGCCATGCAAACCAGCGCTCCTCACTCCAGAGCTCCAGCTTTTTACCCTGACCAATCAGCATCAGTTTTTTCTCAAGATGGGCATAACTTCTCAATGTCGGCGGTACCAGAATGCGACCGGCAGAATCCAGCTCCATGGGAGCTGCATTACCTATCACCAGACGCTGCAGGCGCCGAACCGCCTTGTGCATATTGGGCAGAGCTTCGATTTTGGGCCGCAACTGCTCCCATTCCGGCTCCGGATAAAGCAACAGACACCGCTCCTCGTCAGCATTTGCTGTCAATACGATACGTCCGCCACAGCACTGCGCGAGTTCTTCGCGCACTCTGGACGGGATCGCCAGGCGACCCTTCGCATCCATATTGATGGCATGACTGCCGAGGAAGTTGCTCATTAATCACCGTCTTTGGGAGACTGAAAACCACAAATAACCACTAGAAACCACTTTTTCCCACTTGTGCACACTATAGAAACACGCAATACACAATGCAAGCGCCAACAGCGGCTCCATAGGAGGAAAACTTCCTTTTATGACAAGAGGTTACGAAGACAGATTAATTACAAAGCGGAGACTTCGAGGAAGAAAAGAAGAAAAATCAACTAGATGCAAAAATGTCTGAAGAAAACAAGCGAGGTATAAGATTTTTTAGCTATAACAGAAACCTGTCAGGAACTGACAGTTTTCACAAAATAAAAAAGAGCTCGCCGATAAGCCGGGTTCTGTCGTGGACAGTCATTCATCTAGGACCTGCATCGCTACAGGCCTCAAGCAACCTACCCGAGTCCAGCGCGGGCCACGCCAACGGACTCCTATTTGGTCTTGCTCCAGGTGGGGTTTACCATCGCCGTGGACTGTTGCCAGCCACGCGGTGCGCTCTTACCGCACCGTTTCACCCTTACCGGCATCCGAAGATGCTTAGGCGGTATACTTTCTGTTGCACTTTCCGTCGGCTCTCGCCGCCCAGGCGTTACCTGGCACCTTGCCCTGTGGAGCCCGGACTTTCCTCCCCCGGTCAACAACCGGCGGCGACTGCCTGGCGAGCTCGGGCGTGACCATACTCCTGCACACCCCGCCTTGCAAGCAAAAACCCCAGGGCCGGACTCAGTCCTCCCGGAGCTCAAGGGCACGCTGGTAGAGTTCGTTTCTGGAGCGCCCGGTGAGTTCCGAGACCATTTTCGCCACCTTTTTTACCGGCAGCTCTGCCATCAGAACCCGGAGCAGGCGATCCGTATCCACCATGCCTCCGGCAGCGCTTTCCTCACTGGGCTGCGCCCCATGCACCATCACCACGAACTCGCCCTTTCCGCCATGGGGGTCTGCTTCCAGCTCCGCCAGAACTGCACCAACCTGCCCCGAATAGAAGGTTTCAAAGGTCTTGGTCAGCTCCCGGCCCAGCACCACTTCCCGTTCACGACCAAAGACCTGTTCAATGTCAGCGAGGGTATCCAGTATCCGGTGGGGCGACTCATAAAACACCAGCGTCGCGCTTTCCCGGCTCAGCTCACCAAGCGCCGACTGGCGGCCACTGCGCTTGGCGGGAAGAAAGCCCACAAACAGGAAACGGTCTGTAGGCAAACCCGCCGCACTGAGTGCCGTTACCAGAGCACAGGGGCCGGGTATCGGAGAAACCCGCAGCCCCCTGCGCCGGGCTTCCCGGACCAGCACATAGCCCGGATCCGAGATCAGCGGAGTCCCGGCATCGGAGATCAGAGCAACATCCAGCCCCGCCTCCAGCTCATCCAGCACACTGCCGGCCCGCGCCCGCTCATTGAAATCGTGCAATGCCACCAGCCGTTTACGTAATCCCAGATGCTGCAACAGGCGACCGCTGTGACGGGTGTCCTCGGCGGCCACAAGGTCGGCCTTCTCCAGCACACGACTCGCCCGTGCCGACAAATCCTCAAGATTTCCGATAGGTGTAGCCACAATATACAGCGTGCCCTGTCGGGCTCCGCGACTGCCAACGTCAGGCGTTGGATCTCCCTGCTCTGAATTCAAATCATCCACCTCATACCTGCGGGCACCCACACCGTGACACTTACGTCATGTGAATTGATACCGGAGCTGTTAAACTTGCCACCATCAGGCCTGTGCCACAAGCCCACCCAATTCCGGAGTATTTCAAGCTTGCCATGATCAGAAACCGAATCAACCACCGAGCCCTGGCCAGTATATTCACCGTGGCACTGCTTTCTGCAGGTTGTGCCGGCATCAATCTCAAGTCCCATATCGCCGAGACCGCCGGGCAGGCGCTGGAACTGGCGCAGCAGGAGAGCAATCAGGAAACAGCGCAGCGTTACCTGTTACGCAGCGCCAGCCAGTTCCAGGATCAGGGCAAGCATGCTGCTGCACGCACGCTACTCCAAAGCGCACAGCTAACGCAACTACCCCCACCACTGCAGAATCAGAAACTGCTACTGGCGATGGCCTCAGCCAATGCTCTGGAAGACAGTGACTGGGCCCAGCAGCTGACCGCCGAACTGACCCCGGACTTTTTCACCAACTACAGCACGGATCTGCTGAGCCGGGCCGGCTACCTTCAGGCAGACACCTACGCCCTGGCAAACAACCAGCTGGCGGCTGCGGCCACACTGATTCTGCTGGCCCAGACCGATGCCGAAGCCTCACCCCAGCCATTACACGACCGCATCTGGGAGCTGCTGAAAGCCGCGCCGGACCAGCAACTTACCGTTGCAGCCAGCAACGCCATCGGCTTTGAAACCCAGGGCTGGCTGGAACTGGCTGCAGCCGTTCGCGCCCCCGGCACCGGACTTGACGAGCAGGGGCGTATCATTCGCCGCTGGCAGAACAACTGGCCCAGCCATCCTGCGGCCCAGATACTGCCGACAGAACTGCAGCTGATTGCCAGCCTGGCCGCCAACCGCCCGGAGAAGATCGCTCTGGCCCTGCCCCTGAATGGCCCCCTGGCAAGTGCGGGTAAAGCCATACGGGACGGTTTTATTGCAGCCTATTACCTGGATAAAACCGCGGACCGCAGCAAGACCGATATCCGGATACTGGACACCTCTGCAGGCAAGTCCTTTACCGAGCTGTACCGGGAACTGAGCACCCAGGATACAGATCTTATTGTCGGCCCCCTGGAGAAGGAAGCCCTGACCGGGCTGAGCACCATGCACACCTTGCCGGTACCCACCCTGGGGCTGAATTACCTGCCCGAAGGCACACCGGTTCCTGATGGCCTATACCAGTTCGGCCTGTCCGCAGAAGATGAGGCCAGGCAGATCGCTGACCGGCTCGCCGCTGACAGCATCCAACAGGTTCTGGTGCTCATCCCGCAAGGCCAGTGGGGCGACCGTGTAGAAGCGGCCCTGTTGCAACGCATGCGCAGCGGCGGTGGTACCGCGCTGGATATTGAACGATTCCACCCGGATGACAACCTGCGGGCGGTAACTGCAGACCTTCTGGGCATAACCACCTCACGGAACCGGGCCATTCAGGTGGAACGCACCATTGGCCTGAACGTGGAGTTCGAGCCCAGACGCCGGCAGGACGCCGAAGCCATAGTCATGGTGGCCGAACCCACCATCGCCCGTCAGCTCAAGCCCCTGTTTGCCTTCTACTTCGGTGGCGACCTGCCCGTCTATGCTCCGTCCATCGTCTACGAGGGTACCGCGGACCCGTCCCGGGACCGGGACCTTGATCAGGTACTCTTTACTGACGTGCCCTGGATTCTCGACGAGAGCAATGACTTCAGAGCCCAGGCCAGCCGCTACCTGTCCGGCACCCGCGGCCAGCTGGGCCGGCTTTTTGCCATGGGCGCCGATGCCTGGCAGCTGAGCAAACGCCTGCCACTGCTGCGTCAGGTTGAAAGCTCATCCCTGCAGGGGCAGACCGGAACCCTGACCATGAACCCGGAAGGCAGTATCCATCGCCAGCAACTCTGGGCCAGATTCCAGAATGGCGTTCCTGTCCCCGTTCCGGAGGCAAGCCCGGTTTCAGAACCCGGGGAACTTTCCGATGACACGGCCCTCTAGCCTGACCGGAAGCACTTGCCATGGAAGGCAGGAAAAAGACTGGCGACCATTTTGAAGGGGTTGCCGCCCGATATCTGAGCAGCCGGGGCGTGACCATCCTCGCCCGGAATGTGTACAACCGGGGCGGAGAAATCGACCTGATCGGCCGGGACCAGGACACCCTGGTTTTCTTTGAGGTCCGTTACCGGGGCGCCGGAAGCCTTGTAGATCCGGCAGGCTCAGTAAACTACCCCAAACAGCGACGCCTTGTGCGGGCCGCCTCCTACTACCTGCACAGGCACGGCCTGTGGGATGCGCCCAGCCGTATAGATGTGATCGCCATCACACCGGGAACCACGAAAAAATACCGGGTACAATGGATCAAGAATGCAATTCAGGCAGGATAAACAGACCCAATGAGCGATACCGATCAGCAGATCAACCAGTGGTTTGCCAACCATATGGAGCACACCGCCCAGACCGCCAGTACAGTAGGACCGGAAATTGACAGTGTTGCTGACAGCTTCGTGAACGCCCTGCTCCAGGACGGGAAAATCATTACCTGTGCTAATGGCAGCGCCAACATTCTCGCCCAATACTTCTGTACCGCCCTGCTGAACCGGTTTGATCAGGACCGGCCCGCACTGCCCGCCATCAACCTGGGAGCGGATGCCACCACCTATTCCGCCATCTGTCGGGACAACCGTTTCAACGATACCTTTTCCCGGCAGGTCCGGGCCATCGGCAAACCTGGCGACCTTCTGTTTGTCATCGTCGACGACGGCCACAAAGCCAATCTGATTCAGGCCATCCAGGCGGCCCATGACAGGGAAATGAATGTGGTGGTTCTCGGCACCAGGGAGAAGTCAGACATCACCTCGCTGATGGCCTCCGAGGACCATGAAATCGTCCTCAACAACCTGTCTCCCAGTGAGGCCGCACCGCTGCTGCTGGTGATCATTAACGCCCTTTGCGGACTCATCGACATGAAACTGTTCGGCGGATAGGATTTCTGCAGAAAAAAAACCGCGACCTGAGTCGCGGTTTTTTTATTGGGCCATGACGAATGTCACCGTCACACCCCTGCGGCCCTGGTACCGGCCTATTTCACCACCTTCAGCGTGGGGCGGCCAGAGGGACGGGAATCGCCACCGGAACCCGGTGATGATCCGGAGTTTCCGGAGCCGCCAGGATCCGGTGAGCCCGGTTCACTGCCAAACACCATTCCTTCACCATTTTCCTTGGCGTAGATGGCCATGACCGCCTGCAGAGGAATAAAAACCTGCATGGGCACACCACCGAAGCGGGCGCTGAACTCCAGGGAGCTGTTGCCAACCACCAGACCACGTACCGCACCCGGACTGATGTTCAGAACAATCTGTCCGTTGGCCACATGTTCAGTAGGCACCTGCACCCCCTGAACACCGGCATCCACCACGATGTAGGGGGTGCAGTCGTTGTCAAGAATCCACTCATTGAACGCCCGGACCAGATAAGGCCGGCTGGATGTCATGGTGTTTTTTAAATCCGACACTGCCTGTCTCCTGCACCGCCGTAGCGGCGGCTTGCCGCTCAATCAGCTGCGAATATCTTCTTCAAGGTCAGAAAGGCTGGCCTTGAAGCTGTCCCTGCTGAAAATAGTGTCCATATATTTCAGCAAAGGCTTCGCCTGCTTGTCGTTGAGCTCGATTCCCAGAGCCGGAAGACGCCACAGTATCGGCGCGATACAGCAATCGACAATGGTGAACTCTTCGGACATGAAAAACGGCATTTCGCCAAATACCGGAGCTGTTGCCAGCAGGCTCTCACGCAATTCCTTGCGGGCAGCATCAGACGCCTTGGCGCCGGGCTGGGCAAGGATCTGATCCACCAGCGTACACCAGTCTTTCTGGATCCTGTGGATCATCAGGCGACTGTTGGCACGGGCGACCGGATACACCGGCAGCAACGGCGGGTGCGGGAAACGCTCATCGAGATATTCCATCATGATATTGGGCTCATAGAGCACCAGATCACGATCAACCAGCGTTGGCACAGCGTTATAAGGGTTCAGATCAGCCAGCTCGGTAGGAGGGCTGTCCGGGTCCACGTCGACAATATCAACGGTAACACCCTTTTCTGCCAGCACGATACGTACCCGGTGGCTGTAATGACTGGCCGGATCCGAGAAAAACGTCATTGATGACCGCTTGGTCACAACGCCCATAGAACTACCTCACGAGTAAGCAACTGAAATGGTCCTGAAAAACGCAAAATTCCAGCGGGCCAGAAACAGCCCGCCGGAAATCAGGAGTCGGGATTATACCCTATTTCTTAATGTACGTCTTTCCAGTACTCACGATTGAGCAGGTAGGCGAAGACGAAGAAGATCAGCACGAAGATCAGCACAAAGATCCCCAGACGCTCACGCTCCACCTTGACCGGGTCTGCCATGTAAGACAGGAAGTTGGTCAGGTCATACATGGCCTGATCAAACTCTGCAGCCGACATGCTGCCCTCAATGGCGTACTCTGCACACACGTCCGCATTGTTGATGTTGCCACTCAGGGGCTCAACGCTCGGAGCCACGCCGATGGCCGGCTCCACTGCGCACAGGCCCTGCAGGCTCACCATGACGTGAGGCATACCCACGTTCGGGAATACCACGTTGTTCACACCCAGCGGACGGCTCTCATCCTTGTAGAACCCACGCAGGTAGGAATACACCCAGGATTCGCCACGCAGACGGGTTTCCAGAGTCAGATCGGGAGGGGGCGCACCGAACCAGCCGGCAGCCGCATCTTTGCTCATGGAGTTCTTCATCAACTCGCCGATCTTGGCGCCGGTGAAGATCAGGTTTTCCTCATACAGATCCAGAGGAATTTCCAGATCCTCGGCCACCCGCTTGTAACGGGCATACTCCGTGGAGTGACAGCCCATGCAGTAGTTGGTGAACAGAGCCACGCCACGCTGCAGGGATTCCTTGTTGGTGTGGTCGGTCTTGATCGGGTCAAGATGCACTGACTCCCCACCAGCTGCCAGCCCGAGAGCCGGCAGGACTGCGATGAAAAGACCAAAAATCAGCTTTCTCATTATCCTGTCACCCTCTCTGGTACTGGTTTGGTTTTCTCCATGCGTGTATAGAACGGCATGAGAATGAAGTACAGGAAGTACAGCACGGTCAGGATCTGAGCCAGCGCAGTACGCCCTGCAGTCGCAGGTACCAGACCCAGATAACCCAGAACCACAAAGCTGATGGCAAAGATTACCAGAGCAATCCGGCTCAGCCAGCCTTTGTAGCGGATGGAGCGTACCGGACTGCGATCCAGCCAGGGCAGCACGAACAGGATGGCAATGGCACCACCCATTACAACCACACCCCAGAACTTGGCCGGCAGGCCGAACAGGTCCACGGTCACCGCACGCAGCATGGCGTAGAAGGGTGTGAAGTACCACACAGGGGCAATGTGGGCCGGGGTCTTCAGGGCATTCGCCGGCTCAAAGTTGGGCTTCTCCAGGAACAGACCACCCATCTCCGGGAAGAAGAAGATCACCACGAAGAAGATAAAGAAGAATACAGCTACGCCCACAAGGTCATGAACGGAATAGTAAGGGTGGAACGGAATACCGTCTTTCGGGATGCCATTCTCGTCCTTGTTCTTCTTGATATCGATACCGTCAGGGTTGTTTGATCCTACTTCGTGCAGAGCCAGGATGTGCAGTACCACCAGTCCCAGCAGAACAATTGGCAGAGCTACAACGTGCAGTGCGAAGAAGCGGTTCAGGGTAATACCTGAAATCAGGTAGTCACCACGGATCCACAGGGACAGGTCGTCACCGATAACCGGAATGGCACCAAACAGGTTTACGATAACCTGGGCACCCCAGTAGGACATCTGGCCCCAGGGCAGCAGGTAACCCATGAAGGCTTCAGCCATCAGGGCCAGGTAAATCAGCATACCGAAGATCCAGATCAGCTCCCGGGGTTTCTGGTAGGAGCCGTACATCAGGCCACGGAACATGTGCAGATAAACCACAATGAAGAAGGCAGAAGCACCGGTGGAGTGCAGGTAGCGCAGCAGCCAGCCCCACTGGACATCACGCATGATGTATTCGACAGAAGCAAAAGCCCCTTCCGCCGACGGGTTGTAACTCATGGTCAGCCAGATACCGGTAACCAGCTGGTTAACCAGCACCAGCATCGCCAGAGAGCCGAAGAAGTACCACATATTGAAGTTCTTCGGCGCGTAGTACTTGGCCAGGTGGTTGTTCCAGGCGTCAACGATCGGAAGACGCTCGTCCACCCATTGAATTAGTTTCTGCATTACGCCGCCTCCGGATCAAGACCAATCGTGAGGGTCGCGTCATCGTCAAAACGATACGGCGGAACCTCGAGGTTCAGTGGTGCAGGTTGGGCGTCATACACCCGGCCAGACAGATCGTAGTGAGAGCCGTGACAGGGGCAGAAAAATCCGCCTTTCCAGTCTGCTCCGAGATCTGCCGGCGCCACTTCCGGACGATAGGAGGGTACGCAACCCAGGTGGGTACAAAGCCCAACGAGAACTGCAAACTCAGGCTTGAGCGCCCGGTATACACCTTCAATATAGGCAGGCTGCTGGGGCTCTTCAGACTCGGGGTCTTTCATCCGGTCGTTCAGAGACTCAATACCTTCCAGCATCTCCTTGGTGCGGCGGACAATCCAAACCGGCTTACCGCGCCACTCCACGGTGATCTGCTGGCCTGGTTCTATTTTGCTGATATTGACGGTTACCGGCGCACCAGCTGCTTCCGCCTTGGCACTGGGATTCCAGGATGCCACGAACGGAACTGCTGCACCGACGACGCCAACTCCACCCACCACCGACGTAGCACCGATCAGAAACCGGCGCCGGCCTTGGCTCACGTCGCCATTACTCATTATGGTTTTCTCCCATCAGGCGATGTCACAGCCCGCAAACAGCCGGCAATGTGCATCAAAAAGGACTTCATAGCCTAAAAATGTAAGCGCCCAAATGGTAATGAAATTACCAGGGGCTTACAAGCCGTTAAGCCGTCTCAGGCCGCGATACCTCTGTTCCAGATCAATTTGCCAGCAAATCGTCCGGGTACAAAAAAGCCCGACCAAAAGGGCCGGGCTTTCCTGGTATCTTCTCCAGCGATCTTAACGCTTGGAGTACTGTGGACGCTTACGCGCTTTGCGCAGACCCACTTTCTTACGCTCAACTTCACGAGCATCACGGGTAACATAACCCGCTTTGCGCAGAGCCGGACGCAGAGTTTCATCGTAGTCCATCAGTGCACGGGTCAGACCGTGACGAATCGCGCCTGCCTGACCACTGATACCACCACCCTTGACGGTGATATTGATATCAAAGCGATCGGTGGATTCGGCAACAACCAGCGGTTGACGAACGATCATGCGCAGAGTCTCACGACCGAAGAAATCTTCGATGGTGCGACCGTTGATGGAAATGTTACCGCTTCCCGGCTTGATAAAGACCCGAGCCGTGGATGTCTTGCGGCGACCAGTACCGTAATTTTGTGCTACAGACATATCCGCCTTCCGTTAAATGTCGAGTTCTTTGGGCTGCTGGGCTGCGTGAGGATGCTCAGCGCCGGCATAGATTTTCAGCTTCTTG
>JBFHSI010000084.1:0-12458 GCA_041591245.1 Marinobacter sp. | reverse complement strand
GCGGGGGAAAAAGGGCTGAAAAATGGTCTGGGTGACCTGGCGATGGATGTCGCTGACACCGTTAAAGCGGGCACACATATTAAGGGCCAGATAGGCCATGTTCAGGCTTCTGTTTGCCTGCTTCTCCTGTTCGCAGGCGCCAAGGGTTATCACCTGTTCCAGGGTCAGATCGCAATCCTGCATCCAGTGCTCCAGATATTCAGCGATCAGGGCTTCCGGGAACTGATCGAATCCGGCGGCGACAGAGGTGTGGGTGGTAAACAGATTGGAGGCCCGGGTCGCAACTCTTGCGGTGTCAAAATCGGACTGGTGGTCCTGTTGCCAGCTCACGGCCCGCTCAAGAAACGCCAGTGCGCTGTGACCTTCGTTGATATGGCATACAGCCGGTTGCACGCCCATCTGCCGAAGCAGGCGCCAGCCGCCAATGCCCAGGACGATTTCCTGTTGCAGGCGTTTTTCCGGATCGCCGCTGTACAGTTCGCTGGTAATGCCCCGGTCCCCCGGTTCATTGCGCAAATCATTGCTGTCCAGTAGCAATAACCGGCAGCGCCCGACCTGTGCTTCCCAGGCCCGCAGCAGCAGATTGCGCCCCGGAAAAGGCAGTTCCACCCTCATCCATTCCCCTTCCTCGTTAATCAGGGGCGAAACCGGCAGCATGGTGGGGTCGTTGTAGGGGTAGAATTCCAGTTGTTCGCCTTCGGCATTGATGGACTGGCGAAAATAACCCTGCTGATACAGCAGACCGACGGCATAGACCGGAAGCCCCAGGTCACTGGCGGTTTTCAGGTAATCACCGGCGAGTACGCCCAGGCCACCGGAGTACAGTGGCAGAGATTCGCTCAGGCCGTACTCCATGCAGAAATAGGCGATGCCGTCGTCCAGCTCCCCCTGAAACTCATCGGAATACCAGGTCCGGGCCCGGATAAACTGCTGATGGGCTTCCAGCTGGCGGCGATAGAGCGCGAGGAAGACCTCGTCGGTTTCAAGATCCTCCAGCCGCCCCATGGATACGCTGTTCAGTACCAGCCAGGCGTTGTGGGTTGAATCCCATAGCTCCGGGTCGATGGCACGCCACAGCTCATCGCTGCCGTGGTGCCATGACCACCGGAGATCAAGGGCAAGTGTATAAAGGCCCGACAGTGCTTCGGGCATATAGCGTGGTGTATAGGCCGCTAGGGTCACTGTTCCGTTTTCTCCCGGGAGTTGTCGGTTGGGCCGGTTATTTTCAGTGCATCAGCGACCTGCGCGGGGCGGGATGGTCTTCAATCTTGGGTGCCCGGTAGCGGTGCAGCCAGCGCACAAGGGATGAAATGGTGAAAACATCGTTATCCACTTCCTCAAAATCCACCCCCAGCCCCTGACCCGTTTTGCGGACAACCTGGGCACGGATCCTGCGCAGCAGCTGTTCCGGGCAGTCCGGGAAGCGGAGTTCGATTTCCAGCTCCTGATTGAGCTGCACGTCGGTGTAGTCCGTGAGGATAAACAGCCCCTTGCGGGACGCGTCGCGAATTTTTCCAGTGGCAACGGGCATGCCCCGTTTGTATACCAGCAGGTCCAGATCCGTCGTTATACGTTTGCTTAGCCGGTGTTCCATGATGGTGCCTCCATTTGACCCGATCCATAGTCATCTTGAGCTTAGACCGGCCGGGGGCGGTTTAGGTCCACGGCATTGCTCCAGGATTGACCTTGATCAACAATTAATCAATTAAGCCGGCCATAAAGACCCGCCAGATCCCGGATCCTGGTCGCAAGTTCCGGGGGAACCTGGCTCCAGTCCAGTTGCCAGGTCCAGTTGTTTTCGGTGGTGCCGGGGGTGTTGAAGCGGGCCTCGGAGCCCAGCCCCAGAAAATCCTGCATGGGCACAACCGCCAGGGAAGACACTGAACCGAATACCGCTCTGATCATGGGCCAGGGCATGTCCTGGCCGTCGCTGTCCAGATACCGGTTCACGTAGTGGCGGGTCTGGGTGTCCAGGCTGAGGTACCAGCCCAGGGTAGTGTCATTGTCGTGGGTGCCGGTATACACCAGGTCCCGGTAGCGGTGATTGTGGGTCAGGTGGGGATTGTCGGGGCTGCCATCAAAGCCGAACTGCAATACGGTCATGCCCGGCATCCGGAAATCCTTGCGCAGGGTCTCCACCTCGTCACTGATAATGCCCAGGTTCTCGGCAACCAGTGGAAGGTCGGGAAAGGCCCGGTAGCAGCTGGTCAGAAAGCTGTCCGCCGGCCCCGGTACCCAGGAGCCATTGCGGGGCTGGGGATGATCCGCTGGTATTTCCCAGTAGGCATGGAGGCCTCGGAAATGGTCGATACGGATCAGATCGAACAGGTGTCGCTGGCTTTCCAGACGCTGATGCCACCACTGGTAATCGTCACGGGCCATGGCGTCCCAGTCGTAGATGGGGTTTCCCCAGTGCTGACCTTCGGGGGAAAAATAATCCGGCGGCACACCTGCAACCACGGTGGGGTGGCCCTCCGGATCCAGCTTGAACAGATTCCGGTTGGCCCACACATCGGCACTGTCGTGGGCGACGAATATGGGAATATCACCGAACAGCAGTACGCCCCGATCACGGGCATAGCGACGCAGGGCCTGCCACTGGTAATAGAACAGGTACTGCTCGAAGCAGACCCGACGAATGGTTTCCTCGGCCTGCCGGGAAAAGGCCGCCAGGGATTCTGCATCTCGATCCCGTAACCCGGCGGGCCAGTTCACCCACTCCTGGCCGGCAAGGGATTCCCGGATGGCGCAGAACAGGGAAAAATCCTCGAGCCAGAAGTTATTGGTGGCCAGGAATGCTTCGTAACCGGCAGGATTCGGACCATTGCCGGAAATTTCCGCGCCGGCAAAAAAACGCTCTGCGGCCAGAGCCAGCAGATGCTGGCGCCCTGCCCCATTGTCGGCCTGATCCAGTTCACAGTCCTGCAACAGTCCCCAGGGAATCAGTTCCGCCAGATCGATAAAATCGGGATTACCGGCATGGGCAGAAAGGGACTGGTAAGGGGATTTGTCCCCGTGGGTGGGGGTGATAGGCAGGGTTTGCCAGACCCCTATGCCGGCCCGGTTGAGAAAGTCCACGAACTCCCGGGACGCCTGCCCCAGCAGACCCCAGGGGCTGCGCAGACAGGTTGGATGCAGCAATACACCGGCCCTTCTTACGGCAAACGGGTCCGCCCTGTCGGCAGTGTTGGTCATGCGGGCTGATCCTTGTCATGACCACGGCGCATGGCTCCGCCCATGGCGGGTTCGCCGCTGCCCTGACTCAGGGGCCGGAACAGAGAGGCCGGTGGCTCCTGCCCGATGCAGTCATACAGGTTCGCCAGATGGCGGCGGTACAGGTGTTCAAAATCCCTCACAATCTGCGCCGGGTTATAGTCACCAAACCACCAGAACCAGTCTGATCCTTCACAGATGGCCAGTTGCAAGCTGGCGGCCTCTTTCTGCTCCTCGGACAGGTCGCCATTGGCCATAGCCCGGTCGTAGTGGTTTTTGGCTTCGCACAGCAGGTCCCATGCCCGGTTCTTGTCCGGATCGCCGATCCAGGTGGAAAAGGTGCCGTATATCCAGGAGCCCGCCACCAGATGGGGCAGATTTACCGTCGGACACACCGGGTTCTGTACCAGATCCTGATAGGTTGTCAGGCGCAACTTGGGGTGGTGCTCCAGGGCACCGTACAGCTCATCCAGAAAGTGATAGCCGTTTTCCGGGTAGTATTCCCAGGCATTCTCGCCGTCCATGATGATGGAAATCACCGGCTGTGCTCCGGGTTTTGCGCTGGCTGCAATATTCTCCATATGGTGCAGCAGGTCCCCTACCGCATCCTTGGAATGCCAGTCTGCGTAGTTGAACCCGATATGATCGGACAGGCCATCGTCACGGAAAAACACGGTCACCCTGGAATCCCCGAAACTGTAAGGCTGGTGGATGCCGGAATCCGGCAGGGATGGCTCCCGGCTGCGGGCCAGGTTCAGGCTGTTGTGGATGACCGAATCACCACTGGCCGTCCAGGCAAAGCCCTGCTGGTCCAGCAGGCCCAGAGTCTGCTGACTGAGACCGCCTTCCGACGCCCAGCAGCCCGTGGGCTCGTTACCGAAAAACCGGTGGAATACGGCCCGGGCCTGCTCCAGTTGCAGCAAGGCTCTCTGTTCGCCATTGGGATAGGGAGCGGCAGAGGGCAAGGTAATGTCGGGGATGGCTTCCCGGGCAGTATCCATATTCTGCAGCAGGGGCAGCATGGCGTGGGTATAGGGGCTGACAGACAGTTCTACCTGACCGCCCTGGGCCAGTTGTCGGTACCTGGGGCCGATCCCGGCCAGCACTTCAGAAATCACATCCAGCAGGGCCTGTCTGTCCTGCAGGGAAAAGCCATGGCCCTTCTCCTGGAGAGTGCGGACCCAATGGTTTTCCCGGCGGATGGATTCCCCCATCCAGCCCAGGTGATACCAGACCACCAGGTCAGACAGATACCCAGGCGCCAGGTATTTCTGCATATCTGGTCTGCTGCGGTAGAACCGGGCCAGATCCGCCAGGGTTGTGTAGGCCGGAAATCGTTTGATAACCCGCTGCAGATTGGCTTTCAGGCACTTGTCCATCAGATCCAGAAAGGCCGGGGTTCCCGGTTCCGGCAGGTCTTCGGCCACCAGGGCGGCCAGCAGTGGATCACCGGGTGCTTTTCCGCCGTGGCGCCAGCGCTCTATCTGTATCAGGTAGGTTTCTATCTGCTCCAGCAGAACCGGCGCAAAATTGACCACGGCCCTGGCCTGGGGGTGGGCTTCCAGATGGGCTGCCATATCGCTGTAATCCTTGAGGGTATGCAGGTATACCCAGGGAAACAGGAAGGTGCCGGTTTTCTGGTCCTGATAGCAGGGCTGGTGCATATGCCAGCAGATAACTACGGGTGTGCGGGTATCAGAGGCCATGGGGGTAATCCTGTCCGAGCATTTCCGGGGTAACCAGCACCACACCCTTGGGGCTGACGTAGAACCGCTTGCTGTCGGCGGCCGTATCAAAGCCAATCTTTGTGCCTTCGGGAATCCGGCAGCCCCGGTCGATCAGGGCGTTGCGGATCTGGCAGTTCCGGCCGATATCCACATCCGGAAGCACCACCGAGTCTTCCACCGTTGCGTAGGAATGCACGTTGACCTGGGAGAACAGCAACGAATGTCGAACCACTGCCCCTGAGACAATACAGCCGCCGGCCACCATGGAATCCACCGCCATACCCCGGCGTTTGTCGTCGTCGAACACGAATTTTGCCGGGGGCAGTTGTTCCTGATAGGTCCAGATGGGCCATTGGGAATCGTACAGGTTGAGTTCGGGGCTTACGCCAATGAGCTCCAGGTTGGCCTGCCACAGGGCATCCACAGTACCCACGTCGCGCCAGTAGGCAGGACAGTTGTTGACCGGATCCCGGAACGGAAAGGCCATTACCCGGTGGCGTTTGATCACCGAGGGAATGATGTCCTTGCCAAAGTCGTGGGATGAAGCCCCATCCATCTGGTGATCCCGCTGCAGTTCATCAAACAGCACCTGAGCACTGAACACATAGATGCCCATGGATGCCAGGGCCTTGTCGGGCGAGCCCGGAATGGGATTCGGATGCTGGGGTTTTTCCTGGAACTGCACGATCTTCTGCTCATCATCAATGGACATCACACCGAAGGCGGAGGCTTCGTCCAGGGGCACTTCGATGCAGCCTACGGTAATGTCCGCATCCCGTTCCACATGGGCCGCGAGCATGGTGCCATAATCCATCTTGTAGACATGGTCGCCCGCCAGAATCAGCACATATTCCGGCGAGTGGCTGCGGATAATGTCCAGATTCTGCAGAACCGCATCGGCGGTTCCCGCATACCAGGAGGTTTCGATACGCTGCTGGGCCGGCAGCAGTTCCACAAACTCATCCATTTCGCCCCGCAGGAAGCCCCAGCCCTGCTGGATATGACGAATCAGGGAGTGGGACTTGTACTGGGTGATGACCCCCACCTTGCCAACGCCGGAATTGATGCAATTGGAAAGCGGGAAATCAATGATTCGGAATTTGCCTCCGAAGGGTACGGCAGGCTTGGCCCGCCACTTGGTGAGATCCATGAGTCGTGAACCCCGGCCACCGGCAAGAACCAGCGCCAGTGTTTGCCTTGTGAGGCGACTGACATAGCGTTTAGCCGTTTGCATAGTTGCTTCCCTGAATACTTTGCAGACTGCCAACCGTATCTCGGCGGTCGGCTTACAATAAAGAATCCGACATTTCTTTGACTGGTTTATTAATATTAGAACACTACCATGAGTTAATGACGTAAAATTGTTACAGGTCATTTTTCGTGCTACCTGTATGACGTCCAATGATCATCCAGTTCCCGAATGTGAGCGGTCTATGGAAAGCCCTACTCTCAGTGACTTTGATTTGCATCTGTTCGGTGAAGGGCGTCACTGGCAGATTTACAATGTGCTCGGCGCCCACCTGAGCAAGGACGGAGATACCCGGGGCGTGCGCTTTTCCGTCTGGGCTCCCCATGCCCGCGCAGTCAGTGTGGTGGGCGATTTCAATGACTGGGCGCCTCAGGCTCATCCCATGACCCTTCAGCCCTACGGCTCCGGAGTCTGGTCGGTTTTTGTTCCCGGCGTCGATGCCGGTGCCCTCTACAAGTTTGCAATTACCACCCAGGCCGGCAAGCAACTGCTGAAAACCGATCCCTACGGCCAGGCCTTCGAGTTGCGTCCCGCCAACGCAGCAGTAGTCATGGAGCCCAGTCGTTTCCAGTGGAATGACCAGGAATGGTTGTCTGAACGCGCCAGCTGGCGCTGGCAGAATGCCCCCCTGTCGGTCTATGAAATCCACCCGGGGTCCTGGCGCCACCACGGCTCCGGGCGCTGGCTCAGCTATCGGGAACTGGCCGACCAGCTGGTCCCCTATGTCTGCGAGATGGGATTCACCCATATCGAGCTGATGCCGGTAACGGAGCACCCGCTGGATGAGTCCTGGGGCTATCAGACCACCGGTTACTACGCCCCCTCCAGCCGTTTCGGCACACCGGATGACCTGAGATATCTGGTGGATCTGTGTCATCGCAATGGCATCGGTGTTCTGCTGGACTGGGTGCCCGGGCATTTTCCCGAGGATGAACACGCCCTCGCCCGCTTTGACGGCTCCGCTCTGTATGAACATGAAGATCCCCGCAAGGGGCGGCATCAGGACTGGGGAACCCTGATCTACAACTACGCGCGCTACGAAGTTCGCAATTTCCTCATCGGCAGTGCCCTGTACTGGCTGGAGGCCTTCCATATTGACGGTCTGCGGGTGGATGCCGTGGCCTCCATGCTCTACCTCAATTATTCCCGCAAGGACGGGGAATGGGTGCCCAATATCTACGGTGGTCCGGAGAACCTGGAGGCAGTTGAATTTCTCCGGGATCTGAACCAGACCTGCCAGAAGCGCCACCCGGGTGCATTGATGATCGCCGAAGAATCCACCTCCTGGCCCGGAGTCACCCGCCCCCCGGAAACCGGTGGACTTGGTTTTAACCTGAAGTGGAACATGGGCTGGATGCACGACAGTCTGGATTATCTCCAGCAGGATCCGGTGTATCGCCAGTACCATCACGACAAGCTCACCTTTGGTCTGCTTTACGCTTTCTCCGAACGCTTCATGCTGCCCCTGTCCCACGATGAAGTGGTTCATGGCAAAGGCAGCCTGATCAACAAGATGCCCGGAGATGACTGGCAGAAACGGGCCAACCTGCGCCTGCTCTACACCTACATGTACACCTATCCGGGTGCCAAGCTGCTGTTCATGGGGGGAGAATTCGGCCAGCACCGGGAATGGAGCGAATCCCGGGAACTGGACTGGGGGCTGCTGGCCACCCCGGAACATCAGGGCCTGAAAAAGCTGGTTCAGGATCTCAATGGCCTGTATCGGAAGCAGGAACCACTTCATGCCCAGGACTACAATCCGGAAGGTTTCGAATGGATCGACTGCCATGACTCGCCCCAGTCGGTCATCAGTTATCTGCGCTGTGCCAACGGCGAAGTGCTGCTGGTGGTGCTGAATTTCACTCCGGTACCCAGACACCATTACCGGATCGGGGTTCCTCGGCCGGGACACTGGCAGGAGGTGCTGAACTCCGATTCCGAATATTATGGTGGCAGCAATCTGGGCAACCCCTTCACCCTGACCGCAACCGATGAGCCCTGGATGGGGCGGCCATGGTCCCTGGAACTGAGTCTGCCACCCCTGGGCGCCATTATCCTGAGGCCCGAAGCATGACCCGGATACTGTTTGCCACCAGTGAAGTCTATCCGCTGGTCAAGACCGGGGGGCTGGCGGATGTTTCCGGCAGTCTACCCGCTGCTCTCCGTGAACTGGGATACGACGTACAGTTGCTGTTGCCCGGATATCCGGCTGCCCTGACCCGAGCCCGGGATGACGGGGCCGTGTGCCAGGCGCGGCTGAGCCTTGACGGTTTCGATGTGGAGCTCTGGCAAGGCCGGTTACCGGGTACCGAAGTGCCCCTGTGGCTGGTGGACTGTGCCCCTCTGTTTGACCGTGCCGGCAACCCATATCAGGATGACCGGGGCGAGGACTGGAGTGACAATGCCCGGCGTTTTCACCTGTTCGCCCGGGTTGCTGCCCTGATGGCACTGGGGGAGGCCGGACTGTCCTGGGTACCGGAAATTGTTCATTGCAATGACTGGCAAAGCGCCCTGACACCTGCCCTTCTGGCGCCATATCCCAACCGTCCCGGCACCGTATTCACCATTCATAACCTGGCCTATCAGGGGCTGTTTTCCCGGGACACTTTCGATGACCTGGAGCTGGATGACAGTCTCTGGCATTTCCAGAGGCTGGAATTCTACGGCCAGCTATCCTTTATCAAGGGCGGTCTGGTATTCAGTGATCGCATCACCACCGTCAGCCCGGAATACGCCCGGGAGATCCGGACTCCGGAATATGGTTATGGCCTGGACGGCTTGCTGCGGCACCGCAAGGATCAGCTTTCGGGCATAGTCAACGGTATTGATACCGGGCAATGGGATCCGCAAACAGACCAGCATCTGAGCAGCCATTACCGGGCCGATGACCTGCGTGGCAAGGTCTGGTGCCGCACAGCTCTGTGTCGGGAGCTTGGTCTGGAGTCTGGTAGTGGGCCCATACTGGGTTTTATCGGCCGGTTGGTGGAACAGAAAGGCGTGGACTGGCTGATTGCGGCCATGCCTGCCCTGCTGGAAAGGGGCTGCCGGTTCGCGATCCTGGGCTCTGGCGAAGATCGCTACGAATCGCCCCTGAAACAGCTTGCCCGGGACTGGCCCGGACGTTTCTCTCTGACTATCGGCTACAACGAAGCTCTGGCCCACCGAATCACCGCGGGCTGCCATATGTTTCTCATGCCCTCCCGGTTTGAGCCCTGCGGTCTGAACCAGATGTACAGCCTGCATTACGGAACCCTGCCCGTTGTCCACGGTGTTGGCGGACTGAAAGATACGGTTTTCGATCCCCTCAACAGCACTATGGACAGGGCCAACGGTTTCTGTTTTGACGAGCCGGGGGCGGAAGCGCTGCTTGTGGCCATAGAAAGAGCCCTCGAGACCCTGGAGCAGCCCAAGGTCTGGCGCCGGTTACAGAAAAATGCCATGTCCGGTGACTATTCCTGGACCCGGAGCGCAGAACAATACGGACACTTGTATCAACGAATACTCGCTGAACGACAGGCAGTCTGAAAGCCCTGCCCAAACGCGTGTTTGCCATCAGGAGACAAGGACTATGCAGAAGGCAACAGAATTCCGACTGGAAGCCCGCCCCCACATTCCGGCCGCGCTGGCACGCCTCGATGAACTGGCTGACGATCTGTTCTACAGCTGGAACCACGGTGTTCGGGGCCTGTTTGCGCGGATTGATCTGACCCTCTGGCAGAAGGTGGAACACAATCCCAAGCTGTTTCTGCGCAGGGTCTCCCAGGAGCGCCTGAATGCGGCTGCAGAAGATCACGCTTTTCTTTCTGAATATCGCCGTATATTAAGCAATTACGACACATATCTCGAATCCGGATCAATTCCGGAGGTTGTGGAAAAACTGGATCCGAAAACCTCTCTGGTGGCCTATTTCTGTGCCGAGTTCGGGTTCCATGAAAGCTTTCCCATCTACTCCGGCGGCCTGGGGATTCTTGCCGGCGACCACTGCAAGGCAGCCAGTGATCTGGGCCTGCCCTTTGTGGCCGTGGGGCTGCTGTATCAGCAGGGTTATTTCATTCAGAAAATTGATCCCCAGGGTCAGCAGATTGCCCATTACCAGACCCACTCCAGCGATGAGTTGCCCATTACCCCGGTGATCAAAAATGGCAAGCAGCTCACCGTGTCCGTGCCCTTCCCCGGCCGTACCGTGGTGGCCCGGATCTGGCAGGCCAAGGTGGGCCATATTCGCCTGTACCTTCTGGATTCCCGCACTGAGGAAAACAGCCCTGAAGACCAGGCGCTGACGCTGCAACTCTATGGTGGTGACGAATCCACCCGCATCAGCCAGGAAATGCTTCTGGGCATTGGTGGAACCCGGGCTCTGGCGGAACTGAATCTGCAACCAACGGTGTGGCATATCAACGAAGGCCACGCAGCCTTCCAGATACTGGAGCGCTGTCGCCAGGCCATGGCCAGCGGAATGGAATTTACCCAGGCACTGGAAGCCGTTGCCAGTTCCACCCTGTTTACCACCCACACCCCGGTGGCGGCAGGCCATGACATATTTACCCGGGAACAGGTGCACCATGCCCTGGGTGAGTATCTGGCCCAGTCCGGTCTGGATTTTGACCGGGTGTTCGATCTGGGGTCCAAGACCGGGGGCGCAACCTTCAACATGACCAGCCTGGGGTTGCGGGGTTCCCGTTTCCATAACGGGGTCAGCCGCATTCACGGGGGCGTGGCATCCACCATGGAATCGGATATCTGGCCCCAGGTTCCGCCGGAGGAAAACCCCATCGGCTACATCACCAACGGGGTGCATGTTCCCACCTTCCTGGCACCGGAGTGGTCCAGCCTGTTCGATATCCAGGCTCCCACCTGGAAAAGTGAACTGCGCAATCCGGAATTCTGGGATTTTGTTGACCAGATTCCCGATTACCATTACTGGAGCGTACACAAGGCACTGAAACAACAGATGTCGGATTTTGTGGTCCGGCGCCTGCGCCGGCAGCATGAGCGCAATGGTACTGGTTATTCGGTAACGGACCGCATGACCCGCGAACTGGCATCCTCGGACAAGGATGCGCTGGTCATCGGCTTTGCCCGGCGCTTTGCCACCTACAAGCGGGCCACCCTGATTTTCTCCAATCTGCAGCGTCTGGAACGGCTTCTTACCAACCCGGAGCGTCCGGTCGTGCTGGTGTTTGCCGGCAAGGCCCACCCCAGGGATAAACCCGGTCAGCAGCTGATCAAAGTGATCTACGAGCTGTCCATGCAGCCGTCCCTGATGGGACATATCATCCTGCTGGAAGACTACGACCAGGCCATGGCGCGACGCCTGCTCAGTGGTGTGGATGTGTGGCTGAACACCCCGGAATATCCCAAGGAGGCCAGCGGCACATCCGGAGAAAAGGCAGCGCTCAATGGTGCGCTTAACCTGAGTGTGCTCGATGGCTGGTGGGGCGAAGGCTATAACGGCAAAAATGGCTGGGCCATTACCCCCAGGGACACCAGCCTGGCACCGGAATTCCGTAATGCCGAGGAAGCCCGGGATCTGCTGGACCTGCTGGAATTCGAGGTGATTCCCCTGTATTACGAGCGGGCCTCCCAGGGTTATTCCAGGGGCTGGGTGCAGCGCTCCAAGGAATCCATGAAATCCATCATGCCCCGGTTCAACAGCCAGCGCATGGTGATGGATTATGTGACCCGTTATTACGGCCCGGCCAGTGCCCAGGGCAGGAAGCTGTTTGCCAATGATGGTGCCCTGGCCCGGGAGCTGGCTGACTGGAAGGCGAAAGTGCGGCAGGCCTGGGGGGGCGTTTCATTGCAGGTCCGGGGTGAGATTGAAAGTCTCTGCCCCCACGATGAAACCATAGAACTGCGGGTGGCGGCAGTACTGAACGGTCTGTCGGCAGACGATGTACGGGTGGAATGTCTGGTCACGCCCGAGTGCACCGGCAGCCACAAGGCCCCGGGACCGGACCGGTTTCTTCTGCGTCACGAAGGGGAAGAGGACGGAGTCACCACTTTTGTGGCCCGGGTACCGCCCCCCTACCCGGGATTACAGACCCTGAAACTGAGAATGTACCCCTATCATCAGGCCCTGACCCATCCCCTGGAAATGGGCTGCATGCTCTGGGTCTGATTGACTGGGCCTGGCAAGTAAACTCCGGGCGCTGTTGGAAGCGCGCCCGGAGTTTCAGCTTCCGGTACTGGCTTCGGCGGTTTCCTGGGGTTCGGCGTTCGCCTCCAGAGCCGTCACCACTGGATTGGCATACATGTCCAGCAGGTAG
>JBFHSI010000083.1:0-12511 GCA_041591245.1 Marinobacter sp. | reverse complement strand
CGGCCCATGATGGGTCGGCTGATAATTGGCTGCCGGGATTCTATGGATTGTTTGATATGGGGCCGGTCGGCGTAGTTGGTGCCGACCCGGTTGGGTACATAGGAGCTTTCGGCGATGGCTGTGCCCTGATCATCGAGAACCAGCATGCCTCCCGGGAACAGGGCCTTGAGCAGTTTGCGACGGCCGATCAGGACATTTATCTGCTCCAGGGCAAGCAGCCTGTTCCCATCTGTCAGGGTGCTGGCGGTTTCCGAAAGGACATCCAGGCGCAGTTGCAGGTTGCGGTTGACCTCACCGGAAATTCGCCGGGTTTCCAGAAGCTGCTGCTCGGTAAGAAGTGTTTCAAAGTCCTCAACCAGCTCTCCGTAAGCGATAAAAAGCACGGAACCGACTGTCACCAGTGTCCCTGCCAGTATGATCAGGGCAAGTCGGGTACCCAGTGATAATGAACGCAAACTGACTTCCCTCTGGCGCTTGGATGGAAATGCTGCTTTGATGTGTGCATAAGTCCGGTACAAACAAATATGAACCACATTACATTGAACGGCCATGTCTGATACGAAAAAAAACAGAGTTGCTGAGCAGCTGGAGATGCTGAAAGGCCGTTTCAGGGACCGGGCCGTTGAGGATCTCCGGAAGCTGGACGCCATAGTGCGCCAGATCCGTTCAGGGACATTCAGCCGTGATGATGTGTCCGAGGTGTATCATTCCCTGCACCGACTGGCTGGTTCTGCCGGTACTTTTGGCTATACCGCCCTGGGCAGTGAAGCCCGGTTGCTGGAAAACCTGATCCGGCCAGTGACCGAATCGGCAGCGGATATTCCGGCCCCGGGTGCGGATGATCCCCGGGTTGAGTCCGTGGTGACCGACGAGTTTGTCAGGCGTATTAGTGGCCTGATGGTGATGCTGGACGAAGCCTCACCGGTGGCCCGGCATACCGATGTTCAGTCGCCGGTGACGGTTCCAGAAACCCGGGATGAGCCTGAAATCCTGATTGTGGATGGGGACCTGGCCAGATCCCGGACCCTGGCCAGGGATCTGGAACTGCATGGTTTCAAAAGTGTTGTAAGCGACTCCCTGAATGCCAGTCCCAAGGGATCCGGGGGCGGTTTTTCCGCGGTTGTGATCCGTGATCATCTGGTAACCGGTGCAGATGATCCGAAGCTGCCTGACGTGTTTGGAAGTGCCCCGGTCATCTGTATTGGCACCGAAGACACCTTTGCCGGACGCTATATGCTGGCAGAGCGGGGTGCCGATGGTTTTGTCTGTGATCCTGTAGATGTTCCTTTCCTGGCAGATTACATCGAGCGGCTGATTACCGAGCGGGAGGAGGATGGTACTGGCCGGGTCATGATTGTGGACGATGACCGGGAACTGCTGGAGCATTACGGGCTGGTGCTGGAAGCCGGGGGGCTGGAGGTGCGCTGGGTGGATGATCCGACCCAGATTCTCAGCGTGCTGTCCGAATTCCGGCCGGACATTGTACTGATGGATGTGCAGATGGGACGCTTCAGCGGCCCCGACCTGGTGCGTATGCTGCGTTTTGACCCGGAATGGCTGGGCCTGCCCATTGTGTATCTGTCCTCCGAAGAGGACCGGGAGTTTCAGGTTGAGGCCCTGGCCAAGGGCGGGGATGAGTTCCTCACCAAGCCGGTGTCCGACGACTTCCTGTTACAGGCGGTGACAGTCCGCTGCTACCGGGCCCGGCAGCTGGACAAGCTGGCATCCCGGGATGGTCTGACCGGATTGCTCAAGCACTCGGTGGTCAAGCAGGAAATCCAGATGGAGCACGCCCGCTGCCAGCGCCTGGGCCAGGAGTCGGTGGTGGCCATGCTGGATCTGGATCATTTCAAGCAGGTTAACGACCGCTATGGCCACCGTACCGGAGACATGGTCATTAAAGGTATGGCCAACCTGCTGCGGCACCGGCTGAGAAAATCCGACATCATCGGTCGCTACGGCGGTGAAGAGTTTGTGGTAGCCCTGCCGGACTGCTCCGTGGCCAATGCCCGCACCGTCATGGAATCCATCTGTGAACAGGTATCCCGGATTGTGTTCACCTCTGCCGGCAAGGAATTTTCAATTACCATGAGTGTCGGCATTGCGCCCCTGCACCGGTTTGCTTCCAGTGGCGAGGCCATAGAAGCGGCGGACCAGGCCCTGTACCGGCGTAAACAGTCCGGACGTAATGGTGTGACTTTGAGCGGTTATGACATAGGGGACGCCAGCTGAACCATGGATGCCCTGATCGTTGATGATGAAGAGCTGATGACCGATCTGCTGGAAACCGTGGTTGCCGGCCTGCACCCGGCCATGGTCGTGCACAAGGCCTACAGTGTGCGCCAGGCCATGGAGTACTGGCAGCAGCGGAAACCCGATTTCCTGATTGTGGACTGGAACCTTCCGGACGGTTCGGGGCTGGACATTCTCCGCAAGGTCCGGGAGCAGGACCGGGCCGTACCGGTGGTGATGATTACCGGTCGTACGGATCGGGACTCCATTCTCAAGGCGGCCCACTACGGTATCAGCGGCTATATCAGCAAGCCTTTCCGGATAGACATGCTGCATCAGCGCCTGCTGGACATGGTGGGGCATATTCTGCCGGAGGAGGATAGCACCAGCTTGCAGGACCTGCTTGCGCAAGGACTGGAGACGGTGATTCAGGTGCCGACCACCACGGATGTAAGCGCCATTCTTGAACTGATGGAGCGCAAGAATGAGCTGTCGGTAGCGGAACTGGCCGAGGCCTGGCGCAGCGATGCTTCCCTGTGCTCCCGGTTGCTGGATGTGGCCAATCATTATTCGTTCCGCAGAACCGGCAAGGCTGTTACCACGGTGCGGGATGCCGTTTCCGCCATGGGTGTGCCCATGGCGCTGAATCAGGGACTGGCGCTGGCGCTGGATGTCAGTGCCTCCTTTTCCAGCGATATTCTCCGTTCCTGCGCTGCCGATTTTCAGGCCCTTGCGGTGTCGGTGGCGACAGAAGTCCAGAAAGTGGCCCTGGCTCTGGGCAAGGCCTCGCCCCGTTACTATACCGCCGGTCTGCTCAGCCGTATGGGAGAGCTGGCGGTTCTGAAGGTGATGGATCATTACCTGCGGGAAGGGGGCTCCCTGACAGAAGACGCAGTGCAGGAGGGGCTCCGGAACTGGGCCCAGTCCTACGGAAATCGCCTGAAAGTCCAGTGGTGTCTGCCGCTGGAGCTGAGGCAGTTGATCGGGGCTGTACACTATCTGTCCCGGGAAAATGTCATGCAGGATCATCTGATCATGAGAACCGGTGCCCTGCTCGCAGGGGGTGACAGTAACGGAGCTGAATGTCTCCGGTTGCTGCGGCAACTGGGGCTGGAAAACTGGCAGGAGAGTGCTGCCCGGCAGCAACAAAAACACGAGGAAGGGACCGATGACTGACACGGACAGGGCGCTCGACAGGATCATGCTGGTTGAGGATGAAGAAGATATCCGGGCGGTGGCGTCGCTGGCGCTGGAGGCGGTAGGGGGGTTTACCCTGAAAACCTGTGACTCGGGACAGAACGCCCTGGAGGTTATTGGTGACTTTCGCCCCCAGCTGATCCTTCTGGATGTGATGATGCCGGGCATGGATGGTCCGTCAACCCTCCGGGAAATCCGTCAGAATCCGGATTTTGCCACCACCCCGGCTATTTTCATGACCGCCAAGGTGCAGCCGGAAGAGGTGAAAAGCTATCTTGCCCTGGGCGCTGTCTCGGTGATTCCCAAGCCCTTCGACCCCATGGTGCTGTCGGACCGGATCCGGGAAATATGGTCGGCATTGCCCCCGGGTATCCGCTCCGAATAACAGGGATTTCAGAATTCTTCTGGCCGCTGTACCGGTGATTCGGGTAACCTTGCGGTCACCGATCATCAGGAGTTTCAGAGGCCTTTATGTCGTCAGAATCATCCCGGGATGAGCTGAAAGCCAAGCTCAACCTGGAAACTTCCCGCATTCACTGGCATGAACTGCAGACCTATTTTGCCCGCGGACAGGTGGTCCGGGTTGCGCCCGGACTGGACCTTCTGGAGGTGGCGACAGAACTGGCAGCAGATAACCGGGAAAGGTTTGAGCAATGGATGAGTGAGGACAAGGTGGGCGATATAGCGCCGGAGATCGCCCAGGCCTGGTATGACCGCAATGCCGAGCTCTGGGCGGTGGTGGTTGCGCCCTGGGTGCTGGTACAGGATCGTGCCGGCCATGTGCTGCACTAACCCGGCTCCGGAGCGCCCGTGAAGCTCCACTACTTCCATGGCCGGGGCCCGCTCAAGGCTCTGGTGATGGTCCGTGGGGCAGACCGGCTGGAGTTTTATATCCGCCCCCTGGCGGATGAAGGCTGGGTTCTGGTGGCCCTGTCGGGCCCGGATCAGGGCCAGCCGGTCCGCCACCACTGCCAGGGTCCATACCGAACCCTGGCCCGGGTGGAGTCGGTGCTGCGCAGCAGTGCCGGAAACCTGATGGAACAGGGATTCGAGCCCTGTCCTTCCGATCATGTGGTGTGGGCTGTGACCGCGCAAAGGCTGGTCCGCACCCTGCGTGATCTTCCCGCTGACCGGGACAGCTGTAAAATTCCCGACCCCGAACATTTCGAACCTCTCGTCTGATCTTCCGTTTCCGAGGACACTATGCTGACCGGCGCACTGCTTATTCTGGCTCCGTTGTTTCTGGGTTTTGCTCTGCAAGTCGATAACCGCCGCGTGATCACGGCAGTGCATTACAGTGTTGAGATTCTGGTCTACTTCATTCTGGCCCTGCTGGGCCTGGGCCTGGGGCAGATGGAGGGGCTCACCCAGCAACTGGGTGGCATGATGGGGCAGGTGCTGGCACTAGTACTGGTGTTGCTGGTGAGCAATATGGCCGGCCTGTGGCTGTTCGGTCGCTGGCAGCCCATGGTGCCGGATCGCTCCGGATGCGGTGAGCCCCCCGGCTACCGGCGCCTGTTTCTGGCCGGCATGAAGCCCCTGCTGGCAGTGCTGACGGGGGCCCTGGCCGGCTATTTCCTGTTGCCCAGATTACCCCTGGCCGAACAGGTTGCCACTGGCGCCCTGATGCTGCTGCTGTTTCTGATCGGACTGCAGCTGCGTAATGCCGGCCTGTCCCTGCGCCGGCTGCTGATGAACCGTCAGGGTATCGGCATTGCCTTGATGCTGATGGCCAGCTCCATGGTGGCCGGGGGCCTGCTGATTCCCTGGCTGGGACTGCCCTGGCATGATGTCATGGCCCTGGCGTCCGGGTTCGGCTGGTATTCCCTGTCGGGTATCGTGGTGGGGGATGCTCTGGGGCCGGCCTGGGGCGGAGTGGCCTTTCTCAATGACGTGTGCCGGGAAATTATCGCCCTGGCCATCATTCCCCTGCTGATTGCCCGCTGGCCGGCCATGGCCATAGGTTACGGCGGGGCAACCGCCATGGACTTTACCCTGCCGGTTATCCGCAGCAGTGGCGGCCTGTCCTGTGTTCCGGTGGCCATCGCCTCCGGCTTTGTCCTGTCTTTTATTTCCCCGGTTCTGATGGGGGTGTTTCTGTCTCTGGGGTAGTTTCAGGAACGGCCGCCCCCTCATGGCTGAGCAGCTCGGTGGCAGCCTGCCACTGCAGGGATTTGTTCCACTGGTCCGCCAGCCGGCGTACTGCGCTCAGGTCATCCAGAGCCTGTTCCCCCACGCCTGTGGGGATTTCCCGGCGCACGATGGTGGCCAGCAATGACGACTTCAGCTTGTGGTAGATCAGCTCTGACCGGGCAAAGGTGTCGGGCAGCGGCCTGTCGTCAACCATCAGCTGGCGCAGCGTGTCCAGATAGGCCTGCAGTGGCTGTTTGAGGGGGCCAAAGTCCGGGCGGTCTGCGGTGTCCCTGAGGCGCAGCAGCGCCGGTGCCTGGGTGATGGCTTCGGACAGATAGCGGCAGGTGCGGATACTGAGGCTGAGGGCGTCCACGGTTTCCGGGTGCATGGGTTCCGCCCGCAACCGGGAAATATAGTCGTTGATGGCCTGGTTCAGGCTCTGGGCGGCTTCCACTTTCGGCTGGATGCGGGCGGCGGTCAGAGCTTCCCGGTCTACACACACCCGCAGCAGTCCCCGGGTGTGGCCGATCAGCCGTTTCATTTCCTGGTCCACGGCACCTATGGCCAGTTCCGGAGTGGTAACCAGGGTGTCATCCAGAAACCGGGGCTCGCCGCTGTCCTCCTCCTTGCTCCGGAACAGATGGCTGAGGAAGAAGGCGAATCTGGGGATAAATGGCAGCATCAGGAAGGCGCCAAGTACATTGAACAGGGTGTGGAACAGGGCCAGGGACACCGCCGGATTGGCATCCAGGGATAACCAGTTCGCCAGCTGCGCCACGGACCAGAGCATGACCGGCAGAATCAGCAGGGCAATGATGCCAGTGACCGCATTGAACAGTATATGGCCGACGGCCAGGCGCCGGGCATTGGCGGTGGCCTTCAGTGCCGCCAGCAGGGCGGTGGAGGTGGATCCAAGGTTGGCTCCGATAACGGCCACGGCCGCACTGTCCAGGCGAATCAGACCGCCGGCCGCAGCGGTCAGCACTATGGCCAGGGCGGCGCTGGAAGACTGGGTCAGTACGGTGGCCAGAAAGCCCACAAGGAAAAAGGTGCCCAGACCATAGCTGCCGTTCAGCAACACCCCGCTCTCCAGACCGCCGGTCAGGGACTCCAGGGAGGTCTTGAGGATGGACAGGCCCAGAAAAAACAGGGCGAAGCCCGCCAGTGCCTGGCCCAGGGCCCGGTTTCTCGGGCTGCTGGTAACGATTTTCAGGCCCACGCCCAGGGCCAGCAGGGGCAGGGCGAGCCTTTCGATATTCATGCCGAACCCCACCAGACTGACCAGCCAGCCGGTCATGGTGGTGCCGATATTGGCCCCGAAGACCACGCCCAGGGCCTGGGAAAGGCTGATCAGACCGGCGTTGACAAAACCGATGGTGGCCACCGTGACTGCACCGGAAGACTGGACGATACCGGTAATCAGAAAGCCCGAGGCCAGTCCTTTCAGGGGCGTCCGGGTCCAGTTGCCGAGCATGTGCCGGAGGTGATGGCCAGCCGCATTTTTGAGACCATCGGTCATCATCTCCATGGCCAGCAGGAACAGGGCCAGACCACCGAGGATCTGGAAAATGGATGCGGTTATGGTCATCGGTTATCCCTGTTCCTGTTCGCTGCTGTCCGTCTATGGATTATAGGGAGAAAAAGGTCCGCAAGCTGTTCTGGTAGGTGGTGGTGATAACGTCCGCCAGTGGCAGGTCTTTCACCTCTGCAATCTTCTCCGCCACAAACGGCAGGTAGAAGGGGGCATTCTCCCGGCCCCGGTAGGGCACAGGTGTCAGGAACGGCGCATCGGTTTCCAGCAGGATACGGTCCAGAGGTGTCATGCGCACAATATCCCGGACATTTTCCGCCTTGTTGAAGGTGGTGATGCCGTTGAAGCCCAGGCACCAGTCCTGGTCCAGGGCATAGCTGGCCAGGCCGGGGCCGGAGGTAAAGCTGTGGATCACACCACGCCGGGCCAGGGAGTTTTCGAACTCCTTCAGGATGGTGATGGTGTCCTCGTCCGCATCCCGGCTGTGGATAATGACTGGCCGGTCGGAGTCGCAGGCGATCTGCAGCTGGCGGCGGAAGACATCGCGCTGGACATTGCGGTCCGCATTGTCATAAAAGTAGTCCAGACCTATCTCGCCAATGGCGACGATTTTCTCGTCCCTGGCATGAGCGCGGATTTCCTCATCCACCGCATCCGAATAGCTTTCCGAATCGTGGGGGTGTACACCCTGGGAACCGTAAACCTGTGGCAGTGACTGGCTGAGTTCCCGCACCCGGGCCAGATTGTCGGGAGCTACGGCAATGGTGATGATCTTTTCGATATTGACCTGCCGGCTGCGTTCCAGAATTTCCTCCAGGGGGAGCTCCTTGAGGTAGTCAAGATGGCAGTGGGTTTCGATAATCGGATGGTCGAATACGGGGATTTCACGACGTTTATTGCTCATTGCGCTGTGTTCAACTCCATCGCAGGGGGCCAGGGGCTGCTATTCTGGGGGCCTGTTGTCAGCCAGTCTACCAGTTCGTCAATTTGTTCACCCGGACTTTGAAAAAGGGAGTGCCGTCCATGGATATGTCAGCGTTTACCGAGCAGTGGTTGTTTGATCCCCGCAAACCTGGGTTCAGCAACTATCCCTGTGCCCTGGATAAGGAAGTGGACCTGCCCGGGCTGGAAACCAGCCTGGACCAGATAGGAGAGTATCAGCGCCGGCTCTGGGCCAATCGAAGGCGCTCCCTGCTGCTGGTGTTCCATGGTCCGGATACCAGTGGCAAGGATAGCCTTATCCGCACCCTGGCAACCTATGCCGATCCCGCCGGATTCCATGCCTGGTCGTTTTCCCGGCCCCAGGGAGCTGCCGCCGAACACGATTTTCTATGGCGCGTGGTCCCACTGCTGCCGGCGTTTGGTGAAATGGTAGCGTTCAACCGAAGTCACCATGAAGCGGTGATTGGTGAACGGGTGTGGCCAGTGCTTGATCCGGAAAGCTATAACTGGGAAGAACGCTATAACTCGATCCGGTATTTTGAGCAGCACCTGGTGTCTGAGGGCACTTCCATTATCAAGATATGGCTGAACCTGTCCGAAGACGAGCACCGGCAGCGCCTGCTCAAGCGCCTGGACAAGCCCAGAAAACGCTGGAAATTCGATAAATCCGATATTGATGGCTGGAAAAAGCGTCAGCAGTATCAGGCCTATGCCGAGGAAGCCCTGGCACAAACCCATACCGATGCAGCCCCCTGGTTTATTGTGCCCGGCGACAACAAACCCAGGGCCCGGGCCATTGTTGCCGCCATAGTGGCGGAACAGTTACAGGCCATGGCTCCGGAGTATCCGAAGGAAGATCCTTCAGTTCTGGCAGAGTACCGCAAGCTGCTGGCCAAAAGCGGTGTGAAATAGGAACAGGAGCAGGGAGATCGCTATGCATGTTGTAGTTGTCGGTGGTGGCGTTGTCGGTGTTACTAGCGCATACGAACTGAACCGTCGTGGGCATCAGGTAACGGTGCTGGAACGGCACCCGATTGCCGGTAATGAAACCAGCAAGGGCAATGCTGCCCAGCGTTCCTACGGTGTGGTCTATCCCTGGGCCGACCCGGCCATGGTGTTCAAGGCATTGCCCTGGCTGGTGCAAAAGGACGCCCCCCTGAAAATGAAGGTGCCACCGTCCCTTGATGCCATCCGGTTCATGTTTGCCACCCTGCGTTATGCCTGGTCTCCCGGGCTGTTCGGGTTCAACCGCAGGGCCATGCTGCGCCTGGGTATGCACAGCCGTCAGCGGTTTCTGGCTCTGGAGCAGGAACTGGATCTGGCCTTCGACAGTGCCCACAGGGGGTTGCTGCATCTGGCCAGTACCCCGGAGGCGCTGGAAGGTTATCGGGCCATTCACCGGCTGCTTTCCGAGATGGGGGTGGCCTCCCGCGTACTGACCCCGGACCAGGTGCGGGAAGTGGAACCGGGCATGAGCACCAGTGGTCCGCTGTATGGCGCCCTCAGCTATGACACCGACGGCACCGGGGACTGCCATCTGTTTTCCCGGGAGCTGGCCCGGGTCTGCGAAAGCAAGGGTGTGTGCTTCCGCTACCAGGTGGAAGCGGACCGCCTGCTTGCTGACCGGAACCGGGTGACCGGAATTGTGCTGCATCGGGAGGACGGAACCAGGGAAACCCTGGAAGCGGATGCCTTCGTCATCAGCGCCGGTTGCTGGTCGAACCAGCTGGTAGAACCCCTGGGGCTGAGGCTGCCGGTATATCCGGTCAAGGGCTACAGCATCACCGTGCCTCTGAAGGACCCGGATCATGCCCCGGCTTCCACCGTCCATGATGATTACTACAAGGTGGTATCCACCCGGCTGGGTAATCGACTGCGTGCTACGGGCTTTGTAGAACTGGCTGACTTCAACCGGGATATTCCCGAGGCCCGCATCGCCACCATCCGCAAGTCTGTGGATACCCGCTTCCCCGGCTGCGCGGACCTGGATCAGGCGGAAACCTGGACCGGGTTCCGGCCCATGACCCCGGATGGCCCGGCCATTATCGGCCGAGGGCCCAGGGACAACCTGTTCCTGAATACCGGCCATGGCACCTTTGGCTGGACCCTGTCTGCCGGCAGTGCGGATGTCATTGCCCAGTTGCTGGATGGTGAGACGCCGGCGGTATGTCTGGATGCCTTCAGACCGGGGCGTTTCTCGGAGTGACTTCGCAACCGTCCCTGTTCACACGCTGGCAGGCTCTCAATGACTGGCTGCTGCAGTACCGGACTATCTGGCAACCGGCCCCCTTTATGGAACCGGCCCCGGCCTGGATCCGGCTGTATCCGGAACTGGCCCGGCTGGTGACCGGACTGGATGACAGCCGGTGTGCACAGCTTGCGGAGGATGTCCCGGAAATGGCCCGGCTGGCCGCCACCTGCGTGCCGGGGCTGGGGCTTTATCATGAGCTGGTGACGGTTGAAAACCTGGTGCCCCCGGAGCCGGCGGCAGAAATGGCCACTCTGCCGGAGACCCGGGCCGCAGACATGCCCGGGCGCAAACGCCGGCAATCCGGTGTGCTGGCAGCGGCACTGGCGCCACTGACCGCACCGGTACTGGACTGGTGCTGTGGCAAGGGGCATCTGGCCAGGACCCTGTCGGCCCTGTGTCCGGAGCCGGTTCAGGGTTATGAATGGAATCCGGACCTGGTGCAGGACGGCAACCGGCTGGCCCGCAGATATGGTGATCCGGTGACCCTGCATTGTCAGGATGTTATGGATGCCACCCTGGACCTGCCCGGGGACAGTCATGTTGTGGCCCTGCATGCCTGTGGTGATCTGCACCGGCAGCTGCTGGAAAAGGGCTGTGCCGCACAGGCGCCCAGGCTGAGCCTGTCGCCCTGCTGCTATCACCGGACCCGCATGGAGGTTTTCCAGCCCCTGTCACAGGCTGTGGCCGGCCATGAACCGGCCCTGAGTCTGAGCCGCAGCGACCTGCGTCTTGTGGTGCGGGAAACCGTGACTGCACCGGCCCGGGTGCGCAGCAACAATGCCCTGCTCAACCAGTGGCGCCTGGGCTTTGATGGCCTGCAGCGGCAATTGCGTGGGAAGGATGAGTATCTGCCGCTGCCAACCTATCCCGCGTCCCGGATGGCTGGCGGCTTTTCCGGCTTCTGTCAGTGGGCCGCCGAACTCAAGGGCCTGAGCTTGCCGGCAGAGCCGGATCATGACCATTGGCTGGAATACGGTGCCCGGCGCCTGCACCAGGTCCGACGCCATGAACTGGTACGACACCTGTTCCGGCGGCCGCTGGAGTTGTGGCTATTGCTGGATTACGGGCTTTATCTGCAGGAACAGGGGTACCGGGTGCGCCTGGGGCAGTTCTGTGAGCGCGCTCTGACTCCCCGCAACCTGCTGATCGATGCGGTCAGGGTTTCCGGTAAACCACCTTCTCCACACAGCCATCCCTGAAGTACACCCAGGTCAGCTCGTACAGGGCACCGTAATACCGGGTCTGGTAGATCCACACTTCCCGTGGGCTGGTGTAGGTCTCCGGCGGATTGCCGAAGGCACGCCGGACATTGTCCCGGGTCATGCCCGGCACCACCTGCTTGCGGATGATATAGCGGCGCAGATCGGTGGAATTGATAAAGCGGCAGCTGTCTTCCTGCTCCGGGGCTGGGGTATTTGCTGCGGCTGCCGGCGGAGGTGCGGATGGCGGTGGCAGGTTCTGGTCCAGACGCCCGCCGATATGGTTATCACCGATTTCTATGGCCACAGCTCCTGTTCCACAGGGCTGATCACTGTAGACAACCGTGCCTCCCTGATCACAGCGATAGATCTCGGCCTGCAGGGCCGGTGGCAGAAGCAGCAGTGCGACAGCGAAGATCCGGATCATTTTGGGCCCAAAAAAAGGCGCCCGAAGGCGCCTTTAATGATTGCGTTTGCGGTAAACGTCAGTTTAGCGCAGGAGCTGAATCCTTGCTTCAACCCGACGGTTGGCAGCACGGCCAGCCGCTGTTGCGTTGGTTGCAACCGGCTGTTCCTCACCGTAACCGGCTGAACGGACACGCTCAGGATCCACGCCCAGTTCGTCGGTCAGGCGGGCGGCAACGGCTGCTGCACGGCGCTGTGACAGTTCCTGGTTGTAGGCGGCTCTGCCCATGCTGTCGGTATGTCCGGCAATTTCCACAATGGTTTCCGGGTGCTCGTTCAGGAAGTCAGCAACCCGACGGATTTCCGCGTCATAGGTATTGCCGATGTCAGCACTGTTGGTGGGGAACTGGACTTCGATGTCAAAGGTCTCGATAGTCTCGGTGATACCCTCGCAACCGCTGGCATCCACTTCCGCACCGGCGGTGGTGTTCGGGCAGCGGTCGGCGCTGTTGACCACACCGTCATTGTCGCTGTCCAGTTCGCAGCCGCGGCTGTCAACGTCTGCTCCACGGGGAGTGTCGGGGCAGGCATCGCGGACATCGGCCACGCCGTCCATATCTG
>JBFHSI010000082.1:0-12556 GCA_041591245.1 Marinobacter sp. | reverse complement strand
TGAACGTGGAGCCGGAGCTGGAAGTGAGTGCCAAGGCTCCGGCGTCGGAAAAAACATCCGGAAAGAGGGGGTAGCCCTGTGACTGTCACCTCCCTGAACACGCTACTGCAAGGTATTGTGCCGGTGCCTTCGGTGTTTGATCTCACCATTCATGGCCTGAAGACCGACAGTCGTGATGTGGTGTCCGGCGATGTCTTTGTTGCTCTGGCGGGGATTTCGAGCCCGGCCGACCGTTATCTGGACACCGCCATTGCCGCCGGTGCCCGTGCTGTGCTTCTGGAAACCGATGAGCCCGGCGAGTGCCACGAACATCATGGCGCGCTGATTGTGCCTGTGCCCGGGCTGAAAAAGTGGGTGGGGAAGATCGCTGACCGATTCTTTGACCACCCTTCGCAGCAGTTACGCCTGATTGGTGTCACCGGGACGAATGGAAAAACCTCTGTGGCCCATTATATTGCCCAGCTGCTCAGGGACTCTGGCACGCCCTGTGGATTGCTGGGAACCCTGGGCTACGGTATGCCGGGTGCGCTTCAGCCGGCGTCCCACACTACGCCGGATGTGGTGAAAGTGAATCAGGTGCTGTCCCGGGTCTTGTCGGAAGGGGCCCGGGCTGCGGTTATGGAAGTGTCATCCCATGCCCTGGATCAGGGCCGGGTAGATAACCTGACCATGACCGGAGCGGTATTTACCAACCTGACCCGGGATCATCTGGACTACCACGGGTCCATGGACGCCTACGGCGCAGCAAAGGCAAGACTGTTTGAGCGGGACGGGCTGCATTTCGCGGTGATCAATGTTGACGATCCTTTCGGTCGTCAGCTGTTCGAGCAACTGGATGGCAAGTGTGACCGTATTCGCTACAGCCTCCATGAGCCCCAGAACGAGCTCTGGCTCAAGACCTTCAGCCCCACTGACAGAGGATTCGAGGCGACGGTAGATGGTAACTGGGGGGCTTTCGGTATTTCCGTGCCCCTGATGGGAAGTTTCAATGCCAGCAATCTGCTGGCGGCTCTGGCCGCAACTCTGGCTCTGGGTGTGCCTGTGGAGCGGGTGCAGCGGGCCCTGGCAAAGCTGGCGCCGCCTCCGGGCCGGCTGGAGAGATTCAGTAATGCCAGTGGCGTGCGGGTGGTGGTGGACTATGCCCATACACCGGATGCTCTGGCCAATGCCCTGTCCGCGCTCCGCCCCCATGTGCAGGGGCGGTTGATTTGTGTCTTTGGCTGTGGCGGAGACCGGGACCGGGGCAAACGCCCGGAGATGGCGCGGGAGGCCGAGAAGCTGGCGGATGTCATCCTGGTGACCGATGACAATCCCCGTACCGAGGACCCGGAACTGATTGTTCGGGATATTGTGGCGGGCTTTGCCGAGCCGGATTCTGTTCAGGTTATTCATGACCGGGCCGAGGCCATTCATGCGGCTATTGCCCAGGCCGGGCCTGATGATCTGGTGCTGGTGGCCGGCAAGGGCCATGAGACCTATCAGGAAGTCAACGGACAAAGGCTGCCGTTCAGCGATGCAGGACATGTATGTCACGAGCTGGGCCTCAACGGAGGTGTGGCATGATCCGCGCCTATACGCTGGCGGAGGCTCGCGCATGGATCGGTGCCGGTGTTCCTGATCCGGCGGTGGATTCCCTGGAATTTGACGGGGTATCCACAGATACCCGGGCTCTGGGCAAGGGACAGCTCTTTGTGGCCCTGAGAGGAGACCGGTTTGACGGTCACCGCTTTCTTGAAAAGGCCCGTGCTTCCGGTGCTGTTGCGGCGGTGGTGGACTGTCTGGACAGGTCCGTGGATCTGCCGCAACTGGTGGTAGCAGACACGGTCGCAGCACTGGCGCAGCTGGCGGCCGGTAACCGAAATGAAAGTGATGCCCGTTTTGTGGCTGTGACCGGCAGCGCGGGCAAGACCACGGTCAGGGAAATGGTGGCTTCAGTGCTGTCCCGGATAGGCCCGACTCTGGCTACCCGAGGCAATCTAAATAACCACATCGGGGTTCCGCTGACCCTGTTTGGGCTGACCCGGGAGCATCGCTTCGGAGCCATTGAGCTGGGTGCCAGCGGACTTGGAGAAATCGCCCATACGGTTGCCATTACCCGGCCCGAGGTGGTGATTCTGACCAATGCCGCACCGGCTCATCTGGAAGGTTTCGGCAGCTACGAGAATGTGGTGTCTGCCAAGGGTGAGATTATTGATGGTGTCGCCGCAGGCGGGCTGGTGGTACTGAACCGGGATGATCCCGCATTCAGTCAGTGGCTGGCACGGGCAGGCGATCGCCGGGTGGTATCGGTGAGCCGTAACGGGCATCCCGGGGCAGATTATCAGGCGCACGGCCAGCAACCGGAAGACCGGGAGCTGGCCTTTGATGTGTCCGGACCGGAAGGCTGGTCCTGTTCGCTACGGCTTGCGCTCGAAGGTGAGCACAACATTACCAATGCCCTGCTGGCCATTGCAGCCTGCCGGGAACTGGGGGCGGACGATTCTGCCGTAACGGCCGGGTTGTCTGCTGTCAGGGCCGTAAAAGGAAGGCTGCAGAGCCTGGATCTCGGCGGCGGAATGACTGTTATTGACGACAGCTATAACGCCAACCCGGTTTCTGTGAAAGCTGCTCTGGATGTGCTGGCCCGGCACCCGGGTGTGCGTATCGCGGTACTGGGTGCCATGGCCGAGCTGGGTCCCGATGCCCGGGTCTTTCACCGGCAGGTAGGTGAGCATGCCCGGAGTCTGAACATTGACCGGCTGATAACAGTTGGCGCCGGATGTGAAGGTTATGCCGAGGGATTTGGCGATAAAACTGAAATGTACGATACCCATGAACAGGCCGCAGAGTCTGTTGCCAGAGCCAGCCAGAAGCCGGTAACGGTTCTGGTCAAAGGTTCTCGCAGTTCCGCCATGGAAACCGTGGTGGAGGGAATTAAAAAAAAGGTGGATAGCTCATGCTGCTCTGGCTGACAGAGACTTTGTCACAATATTTTTCTGCACTGACGGTGTTTCAGTATCTGACCCTGCGGGGAATTCTGGGAACGCTGACGGCGTTGCTGATTTCCCTGCTGATCGGACCGCTGATGATCCGCAAACTGAGCCAGTACCAGATCGGCCAGGCAGTGCGGGATGACGGGCCGCAGACCCATCTGAGCAAGGCCGGCACCCCCACCATGGGAGGTGCGCTGATTCTGGTGGCGATTGCTGTCAGCACTTTGTTGTGGGCGGACCTCAGCAACCGTTATGTCTGGGTCACCCTTCTTGTCACCCTGCTGTTCGGAGTTGTGGGCTGGGTGGATGACTACCGCAAGGTGGTTGAGCGTAACCCCCGGGGCCTTCCGGCCCGGTGGAAGTATTTCTGGCAGTCGGTGATTGGCGCAGGTGCCGCAATAGCACTCTATTTCAGCGCCTCTCTGCCCCAGGAAACATCGCTGTATGTGCCTTTTGTCAAACAGGTATCCCTGACGCTGGGGCCTGTGCTGTTCATTCTGCTCAGCTATTTCGTAATTGTGGGCAGCAGTAATGCGGTCAATCTGACCGACGGTCTGGACGGCCTGGCCATTATGCCCACGGTCATGGTAGCGGGGGCTCTGGGGATCTTTGCCTATCTGTCAGGCCATGCCCAGTTTGCCAACTATCTGCTGATTCCCCATTTGCCTGGCTCCGGGGAGCTGATTGTGTTTTGCGGTGCCATTGTTGGCGCCGGGCTCGGCTTCCTGTGGTTCAACACCTATCCGGCACAGGTGTTTATGGGGGATGTGGGAGCCCTGGCCCTGGGCGCTGCCCTGGGTGTGGTGGCGGTCATTGTTCGCCAGGAAATTGTTCTGTTCATCATGGGCGGTGTGTTTGTGATGGAAACCATTTCGGTGATTCTGCAGGTGGCCTCTTTCCGGCTTACCGGGCGCAGGATCTTCCGGATGGCGCCCCTGCACCACCATTTTGAACTCAAGGGCTGGCCCGAGCCGCGCGTGATCGTGCGCTTCTGGGTGGTCACCGTGGTTCTGGTTCTGGTTGGCATTGCCAGCCTGAAAATACGATAGGGAACTGCACCGACTATGAGTGTTATTGCTTCGGATCGTCGCACGCTGATTGTAGGGCTGGGTAAAACCGGACTCTCCTGCGTGCGTTATCTGTCCGGGCTGGGTCGGGATATTGCCGTGGCCGACAGTCGGGAAACACCGCCCGGTCTGGATGAACTCAGAGCCGAATGGCCGGATGTGCCTGTGTATCTGGGCGGTTTTGATCCGGAGCTGTTCAGCGGATTCAATGAGCTGGTGGTGAGCCCGGGCATCAGTATTGCGGAACCGGCCATTGCCCGTGCTGCCGCCGAAGGTGTCAGCATTCGTGGCGATATTGATCTGTTTGCCGAGGCTGCGGATGCCCCGGTACTGGCTATTACCGGTTCCAACGGTAAAACCACTGTGACCACGCTGGTGGGTGAGATGGCCCGGGCTGCAGGTCGCAAGGTCGGGGTCGGCGGCAATATAGGTACTCCGGCTCTGGAGTTGCTGGGACAGGGCTCGGATCTCTATGTGCTGGAGCTGTCCAGCTTCCAGCTGGAGACCACTGGGGCGCTGAATGCCCTGGCGGCAACCGTTCTCAATGTCAGTGATGACCATATGGACAGGTATCCGGACAAGATGGCGTATTTCCAGGCCAAGCAGCGGATTTATAACGGCTGCGCCAACGCCATCGTCAATCTGGATGATGCTCTGAGTACCCCCATGGCCAGGGACAACCTGCGCTTTACCTGTTTCGGCCACCATCGGGTCAATCCGGATACTTTCAGTACCCGGGATGATGACGAAGGCACCTGGATCACCTTCGGTTTTGACAACCTGCTGAGGGCGGACGAGCTGCAGCTGATGGGCAGTCACAATATAAGCAATGTTATGGCCGCTCTGGCTCTGGGCAAGGCTGCGGGGCTGCCCATGGATGTGATGCTGGATGTGGCCCGCAGTTTCCGTGGGCTGGAGCACCGGTGTGAGCCGGTGCGCCGGGTGTCCGGTGTGGACTATATCAACGATTCCAAGGGTACCAATGTGGGTGCCACGGTCGCGGCCATCGAAAGTCTGGTTCCGGCCGGGGGCAAACTGGTTCTGATTGCCGGTGGCGAAGGCAAGGGCGCGGACTTCTCCCCCCTGAAGGCGCCGGTTGCGGTCCACTGCCGTGCCCTGATTCTGATCGGGCGGGATGGGCCGCTGATTGCCCAGGCGGTTGGCGATGTCACAGAGATTCACCGCGCGGACTCCCTGTCTGCGGCGGTGACTGCAGCGGCCGGGCTGGCTCAGCCCGGTGACCGGGTGCTGCTGTCTCCGGCCTGTGCCAGCTTTGATATGTTCCGGAGCTACGGTGACCGTGGTGACCAGTTCCGGAAACTGGTGGAGGCACTGTGATGCAGGTTCAGAGCATGCCAACCGCCAACAACAGCTGGTCTGTGAACATTCAGCCGTTACCGGTACTGGTGATCAGTGCGGTGGCGCTGCTGGTGATCGGTGTGATCATGATTTCCTCGGCGTCCATGGATATGGCTGCTGAGACCATGGGCAACAGCTACCACTATGTGATCCGGCAGTTGCTGTTTGCGGCCATGGGCTGTGCCCTGGCAATTGTTGCCGTCAATGTGCCTGTGTCCTGGTGGGAACGCAGTGGCTGGTTGCTGCTGGGAATAGGGCTGCTGGTACTGCTGCTGGTTCTGACGCCCCTGGGACGGACTGTGAATGGTTCCACCCGCTGGATCCCATTCGGCCTGTTCAATGTACAGGTTTCGGAAGTGGCCAAGCTGTGCCTGATTGCCTATCTGGCCGGCTATGTGGTGCGTCGCCGGGATGAGCTTCTGAACACCTGGCCCGGGTTTCTGAAACCACTGGTGGTGCTGGGTGTGGCCTCGGTACTGCTGGTGATTCAGCCGGACTTCGGGGCGACCGTTGTGCTGATCTCGGCGGCCGCCGGCATGATTTTCCTCAGTGGGGTCCGGCTTAGCCGGTTTGTGCCGCTGATCCTGATCCTGGTGGTGCTTGGCACCATTCTGGTTCTGACCCAGCCGTACCGGCTCAAACGGGTGGTGAGCTATCTGGACCCCTGGAAAGACCAGTTTGACAGTGGCTATCAGCTGACCCAGTCACTGATCGCCTTTGGTCGTGGCGAGTGGGCCGGGGTCGGCCTGGGCAATTCTATCCAGAAGCTGTTCTATCTGCCGGAAGCCCATACCGACTTTATTTTCGCAATTATTGCCGAGGAATTTGGTGTTACTGGCTCGCTTCTGGTTCTTGGCCTGTTTACCGCGCTGGTGCTCAGCGGACTGGTGATAGCGCGTCGGGCAGAAAAGGCAGATATGCCTTTCGCGGCCTGCTTTGCTTATGGCCTTACCCTGCTGATCGGACTGCAGGCAACCATCAATATTGCGGTCAGCACCGGCTTGCTGCCCACCAAAGGACTGACGTTGCCACTGGTCAGTTACGGTGGCTCCAGTCTAATGATCATGTGTGTGTGTATCGGTGTGCTGGCCCGGGTGGAAATGGAGCGCCTGGATCAGGTACGGCTGGATAAGGACGAGCCTGTAAAGAAAAGACAGGGAGGTGCCAGTTATGACTGAACCACGTCGGTTTCTGATGATGGCCGGCGGCACCGGAGGCCACGTTTTCCCGGCACTGGCAACGGCCAGGGCGCTGGAAGAAAAGGGGCATCAGGTGTACTGGCTGGGGGCCCGGGGCGGCATGGAAGAGCGTCTGATCGGAGACAGCGGAATCCCCCTGTCACTGATTCATATTTCCGGCCTTCGGGGCAAGGGCAAGGCCGCCCTGTTGCTGGCGCCATTCCGGTTGCTGCGGGCTCTGGGCGAGGCATTTACGGTGATGCGCCGGATCCGTCCGGACTGTGTTGTGGGCATGGGCGGTTTTGTCACCGGTCCCGGGGGTGTGGCGGCCTGGCTGACCCGTACCCCGCTGGTGATTCATGAACAGAACGCGATTGCCGGCATGACCAACCGCATTCTGGTCCGTTTTGCCGAAACTGTGCTGGAGGCGTTCCCCGGCAGTTTTGGTAAGGGCGTGGTGACCCGCTGCACCGGCAATCCGGTACGCCAGGACCTGGCCCGGCTGGCGCCGCCTGAACAGCGAATGGCGGGCCGTGAGGGCCCCCTGCGCATACTGGTGGTGGGCGGCAGTCTCGGTGCCCAGGTGTTCAATCTGCAGGTGCCGGAGGCTTTGTCCCTGTTGTCTGAGGGGGAGCGTCCCCAGGTTCGGCATCAGTGTGGCGAGAAGAATTTTGAGGATACCCGGGCAGCCTATGAGCAGTATGGGGTAGACGCCCGGGTTGAACCCTTTATCAAGGATATGGCCGAGGCCTATACCTGGGCGGATCTGGTGGTGTGCCGGGCCGGAGCCCTGACCGTATCGGAACTGTGTGCGGCGGGTATCGGCGCTGTGCTGGTGCCATTTCCCCATGCGGTGGATGACCACCAGACCAGAAACGCCCAGCAGATGGTGGCAGCGGAAGCCGCCCTGCTGATTCCCCAGCCCCAGCTGACACCGGCGGTACTGGCCGAAACTCTGGGCAGCCTGGCGCAGGACCGGGGCCGGATTATGACAATGGCGAAGGCGGCACGGACGCTGGCTCGCCCGGATGCAACGGAGAGAGTCGTGAATTACTGTCTGGAGGCCGCCAATGGCTGAGGTTAACCAACCGCCACTGGTCTATCAGGTGCCTGAAATGCGCCGGATTCACCATATTCATTTTGTCGGTATCGGTGGTTCCGGCATGAGCGGTATTGCGGAAGTCCTCAAGAACCAGGGCTATGAAGTCTCCGGATCGGATCTCCGGGAGGGGCCGGTAACCGCACGCCTGCGCGCCATGGGCGTGGAGGTACAGATTGGGCATCGGGAAGACAACAGCGCCCAGGCTGATGTGGTGGTGGTGTCCTCGGCTGTATCCGAGGACAACCCGGAAGTGGTGTCCGCCCGGGAGCGGCGCATACCGGTTGTACCCCGCGCCGAGATGCTGGCGGAAATTATGCGCTACCGCCACGGCATTGCCGTTGCAGGTACCCATGGCAAAACCACGACCACCAGTCTGATTTCCTCGGTACTGGCGGAAGCGGGACTTGATCCCACCTTTGTGATTGGCGGCCGCCTGAACAGCGCCGGCACCAACGCCAAGCTGGGGGGCTCCCGCTATCTGGTGGCGGAAGCGGATGAGAGCGATGCTTCATTCCTGCATCTGACCCCCGAGGTGTCGGTGGTAACCAATATCGAAGCGGATCACATGGACACCTACGGTGGCGATGTGGAGAAGCTGAAACAGACATTTGTGGATTTTCTGCACAATCTTCCGTTCTATGGCGTCGCGGTCATGTGTGTGGATGACGCCTATGTGCAGGAAATTATTCCCAGGATTTCCCGGGCCATTATCACTTACGGTATCGACAACCCGGATGCGGATTACCGGGCGGAGAATATCATCTCGGACGGGCTGCGTACCCGCTTTACCGTGAAACGTCCCGGGGGCCGTTCGGACCTGGACATAGAACTGAAAATGCCGGGACGGCACAACGTACTGAATGCGCTGGCCACCATTGCGGTCGCGGTGGATGAAGGTGTCGCCGATGATGCCATCTGCGCCGGTCTGTCTGGCTTTGCCGGGGTTGGGCGGCGTTTTCAGGTTTACGGTGACTATGCCATTCCCGATGGCTCTGTAACTTTGGTGGATGACTATGGCCATCATCCCACGGAAGTGGAAGCGGTTATCCGTGCAGCCCGTGATGCCTGGCCGGAGCGTCGTATTGTCATGCTCTATCAGCCCCATCGCTATACCCGTACCCGCGATCTGTATGAGGATTTTGTAAGGGTTCTGTCGGAAGTGGATGGCCTGTTGCTGATGGATGTGTATTCCGCTGGTGAAGCACCAATTCCCGGAGCCGACGGCCGGGCTCTGTGCCGCAGTATCCGTCAGCGTGGCGAAATTGAGCCGCTGTTTGTGGACGACAATCTGAAAATTGAAAGCCTGCTTGCCAAAGTTCTGCAGGATGGTGATCTGCTGATTACCCAGGGTGCCGGAGATATCGGCGGTGTCGCGGCCAGGCTTGCAGCAACAGGAGTAAATGCCCGTGACTGATAGCCAGCATTCTGAAATTCAGGCGTACCAGGCTAGCCCGGATTTGGTCCGGGCCCTTGGGCGCGTAGCGGTATTCATGGGCGGCAATTCGGCCGAACGGGAAGTGTCCCTGAACAGTGGCAAGGCGGTACTGGCGGCACTTTTGTCTGCCGGTATTGACGCCTTTGCCGTGGATGTCCAGGGCTGTCTGCTGAAGACCGTGGAAAACCGGGATTTTGACCGGGTCTTTATCGCCCTGCACGGTCGGGGGGGGGAGGACGGAACCCTGCAGGCCATCCTGTCCCAGGCCGGTATTCCCTATACCGGCAGTCAGGTGCTGGCATCGGCTCTGGCCATGGACAAGCTGCGCAGCAAGTACGTATTTGAAGGCTGTGGACTGCCGACGCCCAAATTCCGGGTCATGACCTCGGCGGAGGAAGCCGGGCGCATTATCGGAGAACTCCGTCCGCCCCTGAGTGTGAAGCCTTCCCGGGAAGGCTCAAGTATCGGTATCCGCAAGGTGAATACAGCGCAGGAGCTGGCCGAGGCCTATGAGGCCGCAGCCGCACTGGATAGCCTGGTGCTGGTGGAAGAGTGGATTGAAGGCCCCGAGTTTACCGTGGCACTGCTGCAGGACAAGGCGTTGCCGGCCATCGGCCTGAGTACCGATCACCTGTTCTATGACTATGACGCCAAATACCTGGCGGACGATACCCGTTACCGGATTCCCTGCGGGCTGGCTCCGGATGATGAAATCCGCCTGCAGCAGCTGTCTCTGGAAGCCTTCCGGGCCATTGGCTGCCGCACCTGGGGACGGGTTGATGTCATGCAGGATGCCGATGGGCAGTTCTGGCTGCTGGAGGCCAACACAGTGCCGGGTATGACCGATCACAGTCTGGTGCCCATGGCGGCCAGGGCTGCAGGTATCAGTTTTGAGGAACTGGTGGTGCGGATTCTCCGCGACACCCTGGAGGATAGCGGTGCTTGAGACCTTGCTGATCCGGAGTCGGGCGGTACCGCCCGAGCCCCCGCGGCGCCGAGGGGCAACGTCCCTCGAGCCCGAGCGGGACCGGTTTGGCTTGCTGAAAGCAGTGCTGTCTGCGGTGCCCTGGCTGCAGGTGGGTCTGGGTGCGGTCATCGTTCTGCTGGCGGCGCTGGTGCCCTGGGGAACCGGCAAGATTCTGGGAGCCATGGATCAGCAGATCATGGCGGTGGATATTAACGGTGAGTTCATGGGCGACAGTCGCGTGGCCGTCGAGCGTGCTGCCTCCAACTGGATCGGCAAGAGCTATTTCTCCACCGACCTTTCGGAAATCAAGGCGGCCCTGGAGCAGCGGCCCTGGGTTGATAGTGCAGCGGTTAAACGGGTATGGCCGGACCGGCTGGTTATCGATATCCGCGAGAAGAAGCCCCTGGCCTACTGGACAAACGGGCGTCTGGTCAGTCGCACCGGGGAGCTGTTTGCTCCGGCCAACCCAGAGGTGGCCGGGCGCTTGCCTCAGCTGGCAGGTCCGGATGAACGGGTTCGGGATGTGATCCGTATGGCTCAGGTTCTGAGTGAGCAGCTGGCCGGTCGCGGCCTGGGTTTTGCCGGACTGGAGCTGGAGCCCCGGGGAGCCTGGACCCTCAGGCTGACCAACGGTATTGAGGTTGTGCTCGGCCGGGACCAGGTGGAGCAGCGTTTTGAAAGATTTGTCACGGTGTATGAATCCCGGCTGGCGTCCCGGTCGGATGAAGTCAGTCGGGTCGATGCCCGATACACAAATGGGGTGGCGGTGCAGTGGAAGCAGAAAGGAAGCGCTTCCGGCCCGCAATCCTAGCAACGGTTAATTCAGGCCTACGGTTTGGTGGAATACATGTCATCGGTTGAAACGGAAAACATGATTGTCGGCCTCGATATCGGAACCTCGAAAGTGGTTGCGATTGTCGGCAAACGCAAGATGGACGGGACCATTGAGGTGGTGGGTATCGGCTCCCACGCGTCACGGGGTCTGAAGCGCGGGGTGGTTGTCAATATCGAAACCACTGTGCAGGCCATCCAGAGAGCGGTGGAAGAGGCGGAGCTTATGGCGGGATGCCGCATTCACTCTGTGTATGCAGGTATTGCCGGCAGCCATATCAAGAGTCTCAACTCCCACGGGATCGTCGCGATTCGTGACCGTGAAGTGACCCAGGCGGATATTGACCGGGTAATCGATGCGGCCCAGGCGGTAGCCATTCCTGCAGATCAGAAGATTCTGCATATCCTGCCCCAGGAGTTCGTCATTGACAGCCAGGAGGGCATCAAGGAGCCGATGGGGATGTCCGGTGTGCGCCTGGAAGCCAAGGTGCATCTCGTCACCTGTGCGGTGAACGCGGCCCAGAACATCGAGAAGTGCGTGCGCCGATGCGGCCTTGAGGTGGACGACATCATCCTTGAGCAGCTGGCTTCCAGCCACGCCATTCTTACCGAAGACGAGAAGGAGCTGGGGGTCTGCGTTGTCGATATAGGTGGTGGTACCACGGATATCGCGGTGTTTACCGGTGGCGCTATCCGCCATACCGCAGTCATTCCCATTGCCGGAGACCAGGTCACCAACGATATCGCCATGGCGTTGCGGACCCCGACCCAGAATGCCGAAGAGATCAAGGTCAAATATGCCTGTGCCCTGACCCAGCTGGCCGGGGCCGATGAGACCATCAAGGTACCCAGTGTCGGTGACCGGGCTCCCAGAGACCTGTCCCGGCAAGCGCTGGCGGAAGTTGTTGAGCCCCGTTATGAGGAGCTATTCACGCTGGTGCAGTCCGAACTTCGCCGGTCAGGTTTTGAGGACCTGATTCCTGCCGGCATCGTGATAACAGGCGGTTCTGCCACCATGGAAGGTGTGGTGGAGCTGGCTGAAGAAATCTTCCATATGCCGGTAAGACTGGCCTGTCCGCAGGCGGTCTCAGGCATGACGGAGGTAGTCAACAACCCGATTTACGCCACTGGCGTTGGTTTGTTGATCCATGGTTTCCGCCAGATGGATCTGGGGCGGACACCCGTGCTCAAGGGTGAGGACTCACCCACGCTGTTTGAGCGCATGAAAGCCTGGTTTACAGGTCATTTCTGATGGCGCCGGGCAGAAAGAACGAAGGTATCTCGAAAATACAATCCCGAACAAACAGCCTGGAAAGGCTGACAAAACAGCACGAAGGAGTAGGGGAAAATGTTTGAACTCGTCGATAGTGTCCAGCAAAACGCTGTCATTAAAGTGGTCGGTGTTGGCGGAGGTGGCGGTAATGCCGTACGTCACATGCTCAACAGCGACATTGAGGGCGTAGAATTTATCTGCGCCAATACCGATGCCCAGGCGCTGACCGATATGGATGCGCGCCAGGTCATTCAGCTGGGTGGCAACATCACCAAGGGCCTGGGTGCCGGAGCCAACCCGGAAGTGGGACGTCAGTCGGCCCTGGAAGACCGGGACCGTATTGCCGAAGCCCTGAACGGCGCGGATATGGTC
>JBFHSI010000081.1:0-12557 GCA_041591245.1 Marinobacter sp. | reverse complement strand
TTGGTATTCAGCTTGACCAGGTTGGTCATTTTGGGCTGTTCCCCTGGCACATAGGGAACCAGATTTTCTACCAGGGGACTCCAGAACTTGCTCATGTTTCTTGCTCCGAGGGGGGATCCGGTGCCGGGAGCAGCTGGGGGTGGGTTCCGGGAACCGCTACAAGCACATCCATGTGCGCTTGACTCCGGCCATCCATGGCCTCCGACATTCCCGGAACCCGGCCCCAACTCCCACATACACGCACACCTCTGTCTCCTTCGGAGCAAGAAACATGAGCAAGTTCTGGAGTCCCCTGGTAGAAAATCTGGTTCCCTATGTGCCAGGGGAACAGCCCAAAATGACCAACCTGGTCAAGCTGAATACCAACGAGAACCCTTTCGGACCCTCACCGAAGGTGCTGGATGCCATAAAGGCTGAGTTGAATGACAGCCTGCGCCTGTATCCGGATCCGGAAGGCCTGAATCTGCGCCAGACCCTGGCCAGCTACCACGGCATCCGGCCGGAACAGATATTCCTGGGGAATGGCTCGGATGAGGTGTTGGCACATATCTTCTACGCCCTGTTCCAGCATGGCGAGCCCATACTTTTTCCGGATATCACCTACAGTTTCTACCCGGTGTACTGCGGCCTGTACAAAATTGAAGGCAAACCTGTGCCGCTGACGGAGGACTTTGAAATCCGTCCGGACGACTACCGGCAGCCCAATGGTGGCATTATTTTCCCCAATCCCAATGCCCCCACAGGACGCTATCTGGAGCCGGAGGCCATAGAGGCGATTCTGCAGGCCAATCCGGACCGGGTTGTGGTGGTGGACGAGGCCTATATCGATTTTGGCGGCACCAGCGTAATCGGCCTGATCGACCGCTACCCGAACCTTCTGGTTTGTCAGACTCTGTCCAAGGCCCGGTCCCTGGCGGGGCTCAGGGTTGGTTTCGCTGCCGGTCATGCTGATCTGATCGAGGCGCTGAACCGGGTGAAGAACAGCTTCAACAGCTACCCCCTGGACCGTCTGGCTCTGGCCGGTGCCCAGGCCGCCTATGAGGATGAGGACTGGTTCCGTCAATGCTGCGACTCGGTGGTTTCTGAAAGGGGGCGGGTGACCGCTGCCCTGGAAGATCTGGGGTTTGAAGTGCTGCCGTCAAAAGCCAACTTCATATTTGCCCGTCATCCGGGCAAGGCGGGAGCTGATCTGGCCCGTGGGCTCAGGGAGCAGGGCATTATTGTCCGCCATTTCGACAAGCCCAGGATCAGTGATTTTCTGCGCATCACCATAGGCACAGGGGCCCAGAACGATGCCCTGATTGCCGGGTTGAAATCTCTCTAGTCTCTCAAGGAAGTGTGCCTGAAACAGGGGTGGTAACGGGTTAATCGGAGGCAGGCTGATGGCAAACCGAAACGACATACTGCACAAACTGGACGAATGGCTGGAGCCTGGCCAGTTCAAGGACTATTGCCCCAACGGCCTTCAGGTTGAAGGCCGGGAAGGGGTAGTAACTCTGGTTACTGGCGTAACCGCTTCGCAAGAGCTGATTGAAGCCGCAATTGCTGCCGGTGCCGATATGCTTCTGGTGCACCACGGCTATTTCTGGAAAGGCGAAGATCCCTGCATCCGGGGCATGAAAAAACGTCGACTGGAGCTGCTGCTGGCGCAGGGTATCAATCTGGTGGCCTATCACCTGCCGCTGGATGAACATCCGGAATATGGCAATAACCGGCAGCTGGCCCGGATGCTGGAGCTGGAGAATGTATCCCCGCTGCAGGGTCTGGTGTGGAGCGGAGACTTGCCGGAGGCCATGACCCCGGAGCAGTTGGCGCACTACCTGTCCGGAAAACTGGGCCGGGAACCTCTGCGTGTGGGTAATGGCAAGGCCAGTATCAGGCGGGTGGGCTGGTGCACCGGCGCGGCACAGGGATTTATCGATGCCGCCGCAGATGCCGGCCTGGATGCCTATATCAGTGGCGAGATCTCAGAGCCGACCACCCATATTGCCCGGGAGCGGGGAATCCACTATTACGCTGCCGGCCACCATGCCACCGAGCGTTATGGTGTTCAGGCCCTGGGTGAGGCGCTGGCAAAGGAATTCGGGTTACTGCACCGGTTTATCGACTGCGATAACCCGGTTTGACCAGTATCGGGTAAGTGCCGGCGAACGGCATCTCGGATCCATTCGCCGGTATTGGGGGTTGCTCAGGCCTGCTGGGCGGGTTTGTCTTCTTTTTTCAGTCCGAAATCTTCCGCCAGTGTGCCCTTGGCTTCCGGATCTTTCTTGGGAGCGTAATCCCGGGGCGGTTCCACACCGTCTTCGCTCACCTCTTCCAGGCGTTTGCTGGAGGTTTCCAGGGCCAGTTCTTCCATCCAGTCTTCATCGTTGCACAGACGGTTGGCGCCGCGGGCCATATGCTGGTTGATATCACGATAGGCATCGTTGAAGCGGCGCAGCAGGTGGGCAGACTCCATAAAGTGCTCATTTACCTGAGCCTGGTAGCGGATGTATTCGTTTCTCAGTTCTTCCGCCTGCTGTTCCGCCCGCCGCTGTTTCAGGGTGGCTCCCTGCCCGGAGCGGCTAACAAGTACGCCGATGACGATGCCAACAATCAATGCTGCAATCGCTGCCAGAATCAGGTTTGTCATATGCTGTGTCGTCCTTTTACCAAAGTGTGAGCCAAGCCCGTGCAGTGAGTATAACGCCCGAAGCCTCTGCAGCCCATGATTGTGTCCTGCGCCTATCGTCGTATTGCCTCCAAAACCCGCCGGCATGGCGAATTCTGCTGAAATGCGCGACAATACGGCGCCCAAATTTTTGTTCAATTTCCGGAAAAGCCAATGACAGCAGCTATGCCCTCAGAAATCGTTGCGAACCTGACCCCATGGGAACGTTACCAGCTGGATCTGCAACGTCCGGACTTCAAGCCGGATGCGGCTCAGGAAGATGCGGTCCGCCGACTGCAGTCACTGTACGACAAACTGGTGGAAGCGGAAAGTGATCGGCATCGGGCCATGACCAAACTGCGCCGCAAGCTGAGAAAAGGCAAGGAAGAACCGATCAAAGGCCTGTATTTCTGGGGCGGGGTAGGGCGCGGCAAGACCTATCTTATGGACACCTTCTTCGAGTCCCTGCCGTTCCAGCGCAAGATGCGCGTGCATTTTCACCGGTTCATGCAGCGGGTGCACACGGAGCTCCGGAGCCTGAAAGGCAAGAAGAACCCGCTGGAACTGGTGGCGAAAAAATTCGCGGATGAAACCCGGGTAATCTGTTTTGATGAGTTTTTCGTGTCCGATATCGGTGATGCCATGATTCTGGCAACGCTGATGGAAGGCCTGTTCAGCCGGGGTGTGACCCTGGTGTGTACCTCCAATATTGTTCCGGACGGCCTGTACAAGGACGGCCTGCAGCGTGCACGTTTCCTGCCTGCCATCGCGCTGGTGAAAAAATACACCGATGTGGTGAATGTGGATGGTGGTGTGGATTACCGTCTCAGAACCCTGGAGCAGGCGGAGCTCTACTACTCGCCACTGGGTGAGGACGCGGAGAAGCATCTCCAGAGCTGTTTTGAGGGGCTGGCGGTTGAGGCCGGGAAACACAGTAAATCCATGGAAATCAACGGGCGCAAGATCCCGGCCCAGGCCCATGCGGATGATGTGGTCTGGTTCGATTTTACCGATGTCTGTGACGGTCCCCGCAGCCAGAACGACTACATTGAGCTGGCCCGCCAGTTCCACGCCATTATCGTCAGCAATGTGCCTGTGCTGGGTGGTGAAAAGGATGATCAGGCCCGCCGTTTTATCAATATGATTGATGAATTCTACGATCGTAACGTGAAGGTGATTATCTCGGCGGAGGCTCCTATCACCGAGCTTTACTCCGGCGGTCGCCTGAGTTTTGAATTTGAACGTACGGAATCCCGTCTGCTGGAAATGCAGTCCAGGGAATACCTGGAAGCGCCCCACAGGCCGTAATCCATAACCACAAGAATTCAGGTTCACTGAATCCCAGAGCGGGTGCATCTATAAAGCCCGTCCATTATGAAATATACAGAGAGAGCCATACATGAGCAGTGATAACGTCGTAATCGTCAGCGGTGTCCGTACCCCTATGGGGGGCTTCAACGGCAGTCTGGCACCTGTGGCTGCAACTGACCTGGGTGCTATTGCTATTGCTGAAGCGGTCAGACGCTCGGGTCTGAAACCGGAAGATGTCCAGGAAGTGATCATGGGTAATGTGCTGCCTGCCGGCCTGAAACAGGGGCCTGCCCGCCAGGCCATGCGCAAGGCGGGTCTGCCTGATGCCACCGGTGCCACGACCATCAACAAGCTGTGTGGCTCCGGCATGAAAGCCACCATGCTGGCCCACGATCTGATCAAGGCCGGCAGCAACGATATCATGGTAGCCGGCGGTATGGAGAGTATGTCCAATGCTCCCTATCTGCTGCCGAATGCGCGGAAAGGCTATCGCATGGGCAATGGCGATACGGTTCAGGATCACATGTTTCTGGATGGCCTGGAAGATGCGGAAACCGGCCGCCTGATGGGTGCCTTTGCCCAGGAAATGGCGGACAAGAAAGGTTACACCCGGGAAGACATGGACGAATACGCCATCAGCTCCCTGCAGCGGGCGCTGGATGCCATTCGGGGCGGATTGCTGAAGGCTGAAATCGTGCCGGTCACCGTAAAAACCCGTAAAGGGGAAGTGCTTGTGGAGGACGATGAGCAGCCCCTGAAAGCAGCTCCGGAGAAGATTCCCACGCTGCGTCCGGCCTTCAGCAAGGATGGAACCATCACTGCCGCCAACGCCTCATCCATTTCCGATGGCGCCTCAGCCCTGGTGCTGATGCGGGAGTCGGAGGCTGAAAAACGCGGGCTGACTCCTATGGCCCGTATTGTTGCCCACAGTACCCAGTCCCAGCATCCTTCAGAGTTTACCTGTGCCCCGGTGGGCGCCATCGAAACCCTGCTGGCAAAAGCCGGCTGGAGCAAGGATGAAGTGGATCTGTACGAGATCAACGAAGCCTTTGCCATGGTGGCCATGATGCCCATTCGTGAGCTTGGGCTGAACCCGGATAAGGTCAACGTTCACGGCGGTGCCTGTGCCCAGGGGCACCCGGTTGGCTCTACCGGCTCCCGCCTGCTGGTTACCCTGATGCATGCGTTGCAGCACTACGGCAAGAAAAAAGGGGTTGCAAGCCTTTGTATCGGTGGTGGTGAAGCTACCGCTGTTGCGATCGAAATGCTGTAAGTCTGCCGGGGCTCCGGTCTGCTCCGGGCCCCGCTTTCCAGCGCGTGGATGCGCCTGTTCCTGCCTCTGGTCTTTCTTGATTTTCACCGTTATTTCTGTTCTTTCCCCGCACATTACAAACCAGATCCCAAAACCGGAAAATCCCGACAAAGCAAAGTGGTTGCATCCGTAGTTGTTGTCTATAGTGATTCAGACAGGGAAATCGGGCAGCAAATCAGGTGTGAGTGAAAAATCATACTTTTGACTGATCAAAGCACCTAATTGCGTTGGCTATAGTGCCATGATCACGAGCACTGTGCATGAAGCCTCCAATACGTCGTGACCAGCAAGAAACCGAGTAATGACCCAGAACAACAATGGAAACGGAGTAGCCTTCCAATGACAAGAGCATTCAATCAACGGCAGCGTTGGACCAAATTACCGCTGGCCGTGGCAGTTGCCGCCGGAATGTCCGGGCAGGCAGCGGCCTATTCATTTTACCTGGGAGATGTGGAAGCCCAGTTCAACACCACCCTGTCAGCCGGGGCAGGTTGGCGTGTTGAGGACCGCGACAAGCGTCTGATCAGTCAGGGTAACCTTGGTCCCGACTATGCTCCGGGTGGTTCCCAGGCCAACATCGGTTCCTCCAGTAACAACTATGATGATGGCAACCTCAATTTCGATAAAGGCGATACCTACTCCAAAATTATCAAGGGCAACAGTGAGCTGTTCCTGAATTATGACCTGGACGGGGATATGCTGACCCGGGTGGGTGCTCTGGTTCGCGGCCGTTACTGGTATGACTTTGAACTGAAAGATGAAAAGCGCGCTGTAGACGATGTGGGCTATCGTCGTTCGCTGAACAGTGAAGCGGATGCCAATGCCTCCGGCGGTGAGTTGCTGGATGCCTATGTGTTTTCCGACTGGTATCTGGGAGATGTGCCTCTCAGCGTCCGTTACGGCAAGCAGGTGCTGAGCTGGGGTGAGAGTACCTTTATTCAGGGTGGTATCAACACCATCAACCCGGTGGATGTACCGGCATTCCGTGCCCCGGGTTCCGAGCTTAAAGACGCCTTGTTGCCGGTTGAGATGTTCTACATGTCTGCCGGTATTACCGAGAATGTCACCGTAGAAACCTTTGTGCAGGCGGACTGGGAACCGGTTCGTCCCGATGACTGTGGTACCTTCTTCTCTACCAACGACTTCGCAGCAGATGGTTGCGGCCCGGTATTGCTGGCGGGGCAGTTGCCGGACTATCAAGCCTATAACCAGGGCTTTGTGACCGACCGGGCTGCTGACAAGGAAGCCAGTTCCAAAGACCAGTTTGGTGTGGCGGTACGCTGGTATGTGCCGGAACTGAATGACTCGGAACTGGGCTTCTACTACATCAAGTACAACAGCCGCCTGCCTTACGTCAGCGGTATTGTTAATGATCCGGCCAACGGGGTGAATTTCCCTCAGTACTACATCGACTATCCGGAAAATATCGACCTGTATGGTATCAGTATCAACACCACCACTCCGGGTGGCTGGTCTCTCGGTGCAGAATACAGCTACCGGGATAATATGCCGATCCAGTGGAGTGCGTTCGAGCTGATCTACGGTGGTCTGCAGCTGATCAACCCTGAAACCGGACTGCCAGCAAGCCAGCTGCAAGTGCAGCGGGAAAAGGAAAATCCGGGAGTTGACCTGTCCGGCCTGGCTCTGGATGGCTATGACCGCTACGGTGTTTCCCAGTTCCAGTTCACCCTGATCAAGTTCTTTGACCAGGTTATGGGCGCCAGCCGTCTGTCTCTGATTACCGAATTTGGTGCTACCTATATCCACGATCTCCCGAGCACCGACGAAGCCCGTTACGGTCGTTCAGGCAGTTTCGGTATCGGTGAGCTGGACGGCGGAGCCTGTGATGGTTCAGGTACTACCGGAACTGCGCTTAATATCAACACAAATTATTGTAATAACGATGGCTTTACCACCGACTTTTCCTGGGGTTATCGTACCCGTCTGGTGTGGGACTATCCCAACGCGATTGCCGGTGTGAACCTGGCTCCGCAGCTGGCCTGGAGTCATGATGTGGAGGGCTACAGCCCGCAGCCGGGTGGTGCATTCGTTGAGGGTAGTAAAGCCATTGGCCTGTCATTGCAGGCGGTCTACCAGAACAAAATTACAGGTAATATCGGATACACAAACTTTTTTGGAGGCAAGCCGTATAACGAGTTGACTGACCGTGATTTTGTGAGTGCCAGCGTCTCCTACTCGTTCTGAGCCGGAAAGCATTCGTTTAACGAGGAATCTTTAATGATATCGAACAAGAAAATACTGGCCACAGGAATCCTTACGGCAACGCTTTTCACCGGACAGGCCTGGGCAGCGGTTTCGGCTCAGGAAGCTGCCAAACTGGGTGATTCACTGACCCCGATGGGGGCCGAAAAGGCCGGCAATGGCGGGGATATCCCCGCCTGGACCGGCGGTTTGACAACCCCTCCTGCGGGCTACAAGGGGGACGGGGTTTATGTCAATCCGTTCCCGGATGAAAAGCCCAAGTTCACTATTGATCAGAGCAACGTTGACCAGTATGCGGACAAGCTGTCTCCGGGGCAGGTTGCCATGATCAAACACTACGATGACTATTTCATGCCTGTGTATGAGACCCATCGTACGGCGACCTACCCGAAAGACATCATGGATGAGACTGTCGCCAACGCCACCCGTTCTGAGCTGATCAAGAATGGTAACGGGCTGGGCAACTACCAGAATGCCACACCTTTCCCCATTCCGAAGAATGGCCTGGAGGTTATCTGGAACCATATCACCCGCTACCGTGGTGGTTCGGTCCAGCGTAACGTTGGCCAGGTAACGCCGACGGCAAATGGTGATTTCTCCGTGGTCCGGTTCCAGGACGAGCTGACCTGGCGGACCTACCTGCAGGACTTCAAGCCTGACGCGGACCCCAACGTGCTGTTCTATTTCAAGCAGGCTATCACCGGTCCGGCGCGTCTGGCGGGTAACGTGCTGCTGGTTCACGAAACCCTGGATCAGGTGGCCGAGCCCCGTCGTGCGTGGGTCTACAATGCCGGTCAGCGCCGGGTGCGTCGTGCGCCTCAGGTGGCCTACGACGGACCGGGTACCGCTGCGGACGGGATGCGGACTTCCGATAACTTTGACATGTTCAACGGTGCACCGGACCGCTACAACTGGGAGCTGGTCGGCAAGAAGGAAATGTACATTCCGTACAACTCCTACAAGCTGGTTGATCCTAACCTGACCTATGCGCAGATCGTCAAGGCTGGCCATATCAATCAGGATTACACCCGCTATGAGCTGCACCGGGTCTGGCATGTGCGTGCAACCCTGAAAGATGGTGAGCGCCACATCTATGCCAAGCGTGACTTCTATGTAGATGAGGATACCTGGCAGGCCTCAGTCATTGATCACTATGATGGCCGTGGTGAGCTGTGGCGTGTGGCAGAAGCCCACTCCATGCAGTTCTATGACAAGGACGTACCCTGGTATGCCATTGAGGTGCTGTACGACATGTTGTCCGGTCGCTACCTGGCTCTGGGGCTGACCAACGAGGAAACGGATCCGTATCAGTTTGGTGTGGAGCGTCAGGCCCGGGATTATACTCCGGCAGCCCTGCGTCGTGCGGGTACCCGTTAATTGTAGATACGAAAGTTGATATGGAAAAACGGGCCGGTCAGGCCCGTTTTTTTGTTCCCTGTACCTTCTGAACAATTCCGATTCCTTGACGCCGTTGGAAAACTGGCACAAATTCACATCTCTTTACGTCAGATTTTTGCAGCTCGCCCCCCGATTGGTTTACCCTTCATCTCATACTAAAGGCGTACCCCAGACAGGTCGCTATCTAACTGTCAGTGCAGGGAATCTTTTCCGGTCAACGCCTGTGTTTCTGGCCGGCAATAAACGGGGTTGTGAGTGAAAGCATTCAATGATGGCTATGCAGCCAACGATGAATTTGAGTCAACAGGCAATGGTCTGCAGCGGGGCGAACTGGTCAGGGATCTGCTCCGGCACAGGATACAGGTTCCTCCCATCCCCGAAGATGCTCTGAAACGTCCCCAGCTGGACCAGATTGTTGCGGATTCCCTGGTTGCCCGTGGCGTGTTGTTTGTTGAAGCGCCATGCGGTTACGGCAAGTCCCATGTGGTCAATGATGGCCTGAGGGCCCGGGATCCGGGACAGGACGGCACTCGCTGGATTTCCCTGAATGCCCGGGATAATTCCACCGACCGGTTTCTGGCCCTTATAGCAACTGCACTGGATATGCCGGCGGGCGAGATTCCGCCACAGGCGACCGCATCCGATGCTCTGGGGCTTATGCTGGTAGCTGCCAGCCGTCAGCGCTCAGGCGGTCGCCGCATACTTGTGCTGGATAATCTTCAGGTTCTGGTTAATCCACATGTAGCTGAGCTGCTGCAGCAACTGGTATCGGATCAGCCCGAAGAGCTCGCCCTGGTGCTGATTTCCCGAAAGGCCCTGCCGTTTGAAACCCACAGCCTAGAGCTGGAGCACAGATTTACCCATATTGAGAGTGACCAGCTGGAACTGAGCCGCTGGGAAACCTTCGAATTTTTCCGCCAGGCACTGAACCGGGATCTGCTGACCAGTGTGGCGGTGGAGAATCTGTACAGTATGACTGAAGGCTGGGTAACCCCCCTTGCTCTTTACCGGCGTGAACTTTTTCGGGAAACCGAGAAAAAGCCGGTTCAGGAAACCCCGTGTGTGGAGCGCTTTCTGAAAGAGTCCGTACTGGGAAGTCTGGCCCCGGCCCAGCGTCATGCTCTGCAGGTTATGGCGGAAGTTCAGCTGTGTTCCGATGAGCTGTTTACGGTGCTGTCAACGACTCTGCCGGATGCGGGGTTGACGCCATCAAAAGCGCTGGAGATGGGGCTGCCCCTCAAGGCCATGCCCGGGGGAGGGCGCTGGTACCGGCTCAACCCCCTGCTGCTGGAATGGCTGAGAACACCGGCTCTGCCTGGTTATGCTCAACGCATGCTGCGGGTCAGTCGCTGGTTCGGCGCCCGCAACCAGTTTCCCGAAGCCCTGAAATACGCCCTGCTGTCCGGTGATGACCAGGAAGTGGTGGCCATTGCCTCTGAGGGTTCCGAAGCTCTGTTGCTGGGGCAGGATACGGCGTCGCTACTGCGCCTGCGCAGGAGCCTGCCGCCCCGGTTGCTGGAACACAATGTGAGGTTGCGGATTGTCTATGCCTGGGTGCACGCCATCGGTGGCCAGTTCCGGCAGGCCCGGGAGCTTCTGGCGGGCATGGGCGAGCCGGACCTTCAGGCGCAGCAAGTTCGAATCTGCGCGCTGAAGGCTTTTATCCTGCGGGGGGAAGGGCGAGTGGAGGCCGCGTTGGATATGGCCGATCGGGCTCTGTCTCCGGGGGGGCTGTCGGCCCAGGGGCAGCTGGTCACCCAGATGGTCCGCACCAGCGCCCTGTGTGCCGCCGGACGCTTCCAGGAAGCACGGGATGCGAACCGGGCCGCAGCCCGTCTGGCCCGAGAAGCCGGTGACTCGGGTTCCGAAGCTCTGGCAGTGTATTCCCACGCCCGTATTGAAATGGGCAAAGGCGCGCTGAAGCATGCGGAGCAGCTGTTGCGAACCGGCCTGGATACCGCAGTTCAGGAACTGGTCCGGCCGGCCCGGGTGGGTGAAACCCGTCTGCAGCTGAATCTGGCCCTGGTGCTGTGGCACCAGGGCCGGGCCCGGGAAGTGGAGCGGCTGCTGGATATCTGTGGACGCCATTCGGAACAGTCCCGGGATCCCGGGCTGCTTGTGGCCATGACCATCCGGGTGCTGATGTGTGTGGCGCAGGACAATCTGGATGAGGCCTTTGTCTGGATTGGTCGGGCTGAGCGAACCATGCATGCCTGGCAAGTGGATGAGGTGGTGTTTGAGCCCATTCTGGAAGCACTGAAGGCCAGTTGCTGGCTGGCCCAGAAGCAGACGGAAAGTGCCGCCCACGCTGTAGACAAGCTGCGCCCCTACCGGCACGCAGATTATGTTCCGGAGCTCTTTCCTATGGTGCCCGGGTTGCTGGACTGCCTGCTGGTCCGTGTCGAACTGGCCCGTGGCGAATATGTGCAGGCCCGGTCTACGCTGGACGCTATCCGTGAACAATACCAGGGCATTATTCCCTGGGGTGTGGAGCTGTATATCCGGTTGCTGGAGGCGGCCCTGGTACGGGAAGAAAAAGGCATGGTGGCGGCGGTGAAACTGCTGGTGGCAGCGGTTACTGATGCCGCCGGTGAACACTTCATCAGTCCTTTTGCCGAATTGCGGAATGAACTGCGCCCACTTCTTGAGCAGGGGCTTTCCCAGTGCCCGGAAGGTGCCTTCCGGGACCACCTGGGTCAGATGTACGGACTCAATCCGGTGGCCAGCAGTGGAACAGTGCTGGCAGAGCCCATCAGTGAGCGGGAGCAGGGGGTACTGGAGCTGATTGCCCGAGGGCTTTCAAACCAGGAAATTGCCGATACCCTGCATATTTCTCTGCATACGGTAAAAACCCATGCCCGGCGAATCAATGCCAAACTGTCGGTGAAATCCCGGACCCAGGCCATTGTCCGGGCCCGGGAGCTGGGGCTGCTCTAGGACGCTTTCAGGACTTCTATGCGGGCGTCCTTTTCCGCCCAGATATCACTTACCCAGCGCTGGAAATCCGCCCGGGTTTCCCGGTTGCTGTCGTAGTCCATGCCAAGAAAACGGGGGGGAATCTCCCGGGTTCGTATATCGATGATGATACGGCCGATCCGTCCACACAGGTAGTCCCAGAAATTGGCCCGGTTATCCGGATAGACGATGGTGACATCCAGCATGGTGTGGAGCATGTCCCCCATGGCCTGCAGAACAAAGGCGGTGCCTCCGGCCCGGGGTTTGAGCAGGTGTTTGTAGGGGGATTTCTGACTGTCGTGTTTGGCCGCTGTGAACCGGGTGCCCTCCATAAAGTTGAAGACGGTTACCGGGGTATAGCGGAATTTCTCACAGGCCGCCTGGGTGGCGGCAATATCCTTGCCCTTGAGTTCCGGGCGCCGGGCGATCTGCTCCTTGGTATGCCGGTGCATGAACGGAAAGTCCAGGGCCCACCAGGCAACCCCCAGCAGGGGTACCCATATCAGCTCTTTCTTCAGAAAAAACTTCAGCAGGGGAATGCGGCTGTTCAGCACATACTGGATAGCGGGAATGTCTGCCCAGCTCTGATGGTTGCAGGTTACGAAGTACCAGTGCTTCATATCCAGTTTTTCTGCGCCTCTGATATCCCACTGCACCCGGTGCAAGGTATCCATAACGACATTGTTGAAGCCTATCCAGAGCCAGGCG
>JBFHSI010000080.1:0-12604 GCA_041591245.1 Marinobacter sp. | reverse complement strand
GTTGCTGGTTGTTACCGCATCCGCCCTGCAGCGCCGTGACCCGGATTCCTTTGAGGTGCTGTGGTCTGTTGATGTTGAAGGGCCGGAGGGTTTCCCGGCGAAGAGAGAGCGCGGGCAGGTGTCACTGGCACCACTGACGGCTCTGGATAATGGCTCGGTTGAAGTTGCATCCATGTATGTGTTCAATGCTGCGAAGCTGGCGGAGCTGGACCAGAATATTCCTCAAGACTAGCCTGCGTGAACTCCATACACTGGAGCTGTTAATAGCCTTTTCCTTGCGGAAAAGGCTTTTTCTTTTGCTACGGTTGAAAATCTGGAAACTCGTAAGTCAATGTTCTGAGACAACTTTGGGTGTTTACGCTAAATTTTTTTCAGACCGCTCAAATATCCCTCTCGCAGCCCCCGGGCGCACCAGAAATTGTGAGCGCATCGTCGCCGATGAGGTGTCTCAGGAAAAACTGCAAAACCTGCCGTTTCCGAATACTGGTTCCTCACCGAAGGAGCTGCGCTTGTGCAGGCTCGAGTGGGCGGGCTTCAGAAAGGGTGTTCAAAATATTGGTTTATGAGGCTGGGACTGGGTCTTTCTTGTGGGTGTGTTTATTCTGATGAGGGTGTTGTAGCGGGCGTCAGCTGTTTTGACAGCCTCACACATCCTGGCCCGCAGCAACCCCGGACGCCCAGGCCCACTGGAAGTTATGGCCGCCAAGGTGCCCGGTGACATCGACAACCTCGCCGATGAAATACAGGTTTGGCCGGTCCAGAGCCGCCATGGTTCTTGAGGACAGCTGGCGCGTATCCACCCCTCCCAGGGTGACCTCTGCGGTCCGGTAACCCTCGGTTCCTGCGGGTTTGATGGTCCAGTTCCCGAGTACTGTGGCCATGGCTTCAATGTCTGCATTGCTGCAGTTCTGCAGTGGTCCCTGCCACTGGTTTAGGTCATTGAAAATCTGGGCAAAGCGTTTGGGCAGATGCCGGGCCAGGTACTGGGCAATGGTGGACTGGGGTTTCTGGCTGCGCAGTGCCAGCAGATCATCCCGGATCTGGCAGGCGGGCAGAAGGTTGATGGACAGTTCATCTCCGGGCTGCCAGTAGCTGGAAATCTGCAGCATGGCCGGCCCGCTCAGGCCCCGGTGGGTCACCAGCATGGGTTCCCGGAAATGCTGGTTGTGGCAGCTTACATCCACGGGCCAGCTGGTGCCGGACAGGGGGGACAATGGCTCTTTCAGCTCCGGGTGCAGGGTGAAGGGCACCAGGCCGGCCCGTGTTGGCAGTACTTCCAGCCCGAACTGGCGGGCGATCTGGTAGCCGAAGCCGCTGGCACCCATGGTGGGTATGGACAGGCCGCCGGTGGCCACCACCAGGGACTGGCACCGGAGCTTGCCGGCACTGGTGGAAAGCCGGTAGCCGTCGCCGGCTTCGTCAATTGCGGTTATTTCCGTTTTCAGACGCAGTTCGGCGCCTGCCCACTGGCACTCGGTGAGCAGCATGGTCTGAATGTCTTTTGCACTGTCACGGCAGAACAGTTGTCCCGGTGCTTTTTCCTCATACTCGATGCCGTGACGGTCCACAAGGTCCAGAAAATCCTGGGGGGTGTAACGCTTGAGCGCAGAGATGCAGTAATGGGGGTTATCGGACAGGAAATTGGCCGGGGTGCTGTTGAGGTTGGTGAAATTGCAGCGGCCACCCCCGGACATGAGGATTTTCTTGCCGGGCTTGTTGGCATGGTCGATCACCAGAACCCTGCGGCCCCGGTATCCGGCGGTGGCTGCACACATCAGCCCGGCGGCGCCAGCGCCGATAATGATTACGTCAAAGTCCGATGCTGATGTTGCCGCCATGTCTGCCCGCCGCTGGAAATAAACGGCGGCAGTATATCAGGCTCAGGGCAGGTACACGGAACCTTCCATATAGAAACAGGCCTGGCCCGAAATCAGCACCCGGTCTGCGCTCAGTTCACACCGGAGCACGCCGCCCCTGGCCGATACCTGGCGGGCCTGAAGCCGGGTTTTTCCCAGTCTTTCACTCCAGTAGGGGGCCAGTACGCTGTGAATGGAGCCGGTTACCGGGTCCTCATCAATGCCGGCCCCCGGGGCGAAATACCGGGAGACAAAATCACAGTCATCGCCGACGGCGGTGATGATCAGCCCCTGGCCGGACAATTGCCGTAGCAACGCCAGATCCGGACGGGCTGACTGCACGGCGGCTGCGCTGTCCAGCACCAGCATGTAATTGGTGTCGTCGGGCACAAAGAAAACCGTGTCGGGTGCGTCGGCCAGGGCTTCCTGCACAATGGCCGGAGTACTCTGTTGCTGTATCCGGAGTTTCGGGAAATCCAGTTGCAGCCAGCCATCGGCGTTCTGACGAACCCCCAGCAGGCCGCTTTGGGAGTGCAGACGGATCTGTTCCCGGGGCCATTCCAGTTTATTGAAAATGACCCAGGCGCTGGCCAGGGTAGCGTGGCCGCAAAGGGGCACTTCCTGGGCCGGGGTAAACCAGCGGATGTGAAAGTCGGCGTCTTCGGAATCCGGCAGGGGCACCAGAAATGCGGTCTCCGAAAGGTTGTTTTCCAGCGCCAGTGCCTGCAGGGTGGCATCCGGGAGCCAGGATTCAAGGGGCATGACCGCTGCCGGGTTGCCCCCGAACAGATGATTGGTGAACGCGTCTACCTGATAAATGGGGTATGTCATGGTTGCCTTCTCCTGACCCTTGGGGGCTGATTGCGGCCTGGCTGTGAGTGTTTGGCCAGTGTAAATCCCTTCAGCTGGTCGGAACAGATTCAGGTACCATGGTTTTGCACCGGTACAGATGCTCTGTGGGAAAACTGTACCGGTCATTTACCGGCGCTTCTGTACTGCATGGCTGTGGCGTACATCTGCTGAAATGAGGGCTGTTCCAGTTGTATCTTCCAGGGGGAAATCATGGGTGTTTTGTATAACCAGGTGGCGGATCAGTTGCAGGCCCTGATTCAGGAAGGTGTGTATCGGGAAGGGGAGCGCCTGCCCGGGGTTCGCATTCTGAGCCGGCAATACGGGGTGAGCATTTCCACCGTGCTGCAGGCACACCAGACTCTGGAAGGGCGCGGCTATCTGGAAGCCAGGGAGCGCAGCGGCTATTACGTGCGCCTGCCGGCCATGGATGCTCCGGAACCGGTTATGCAGAAATACCGAACCCGGCCAGTGCCAGTGACGGCGCGGGAAATGACCCTGGACCTGTGTGCCGATGAGCAGAAACGTATGGTGCCTCTGGCCACGGCCACTCCCCATCCGGATTTCCTGCCGGTACGCCAGATCCAGCAGAGCGTCCTGTGGGCCGCCAGGCGCGGTCTGGAGACCCTGGATTATGCCTTCCCGGGCAAGGAGCCTTTCCGGCGCCAGATTGCCCAGCGTATGGCTTCTATCGGTGTGCCGGTAACGCCGGGAGACATTCTGGCTACCAATGGCGCCCAGGAAGCCATCATTCTGGCGTTGCGGGCGGTGACCCAGCCGGGAGATATTGTGGCGGTGGAATCGCCGTCTTTTCCGGGGATTCTTCAGGCCCTGGAGGTAGTAGGGCTACGGGTGATCGAGATTCCCACCCATCCGGCGGAAGGGCTGAGTCTGGAAGGACTGGAGCTGGCGCTGGAGCAGTGGCCGATCCGGGCCTGTGTGGTGGTGACCAACCACAGCAATCCCATGGGCGCCCGTATGCCGGATGAGCGCAAGCAACAGCTGGTTTCCATGCTGGCGGCTGCGGCGGTGCCGCTGATCGAAGACGATATTTACGGTGAACTGTATCACTGCGGGGACAGGCCCAGGCCCGCCAAGGCCTTTGACCGTACCGACAATGTGATTTACTGCAGTTCCTTTTCCAAGACCATTTCGCCGGGGCTGCGCCTGGGCTGGATGATACCTGGGCGTTATATGGCCAGTGCCCGCCAGCACAAGTACTTCATGAACCTGGCCACATCCTCCATTCCCCAGCTGGCGGTAGCCCATTTTCTGGAACAGGGCAGTTATGACCGCTATTTGCGTTCAGCCCGGCAGAACTACCGGGAGTGTTCCGAGCGAATGCGCACGGCCGTGGCCCGGTCTTTCCCGGAGGGAACCGCCGTCAGTCGTCCCCAGGGCGGGTTTGTGCTCTGGGTACAATTACCGGAGGGCTGTTCCGGCACCCGTATTTTCCACCGGGCCCGGGCCGAGGACATCAACGTGGCCCCGGGGCTGATGTTTTCCACCACCAGCAAATACGATAACTGTCTGCGTCTGACCAGCGCCCACCCCTGGACCCCGAGGATTGAGCAGGCGATTGCCCGCCTGGGCATGCTGGCCCATGAGTCTGTGCAGGGTAAAGACTGAGCACAGGGGTCAGGGTTTCGGGCGCAGATCCAGTGGGTCGGCCAGGCCGGCGGCAATGGCGATCCCGGTAATATCGGGAACCCGCTGTGCCCCGAGCCGTTTCATGACCCGGGCCCGGTACAGATCGATGGTTTTCACGCTGATCCCCAGCTGGTCGGCAATTTCCCGGCTGGTATAGCCCAGGGCCAGGGGCAGGAATACATCCCTCTCCCGGGGGGTGAGGGTGTCCAGAAGGGCTCCGGTCTGTTCATCACCCAGCTGGCGGTGGCTGCTGGTGCGGAATTCCTGCAGTGCCTGCTGCACGCTGTCCAGCAGCAGCTGTTCGTTGAAGGGCTTTTCGATAAAGTCGAAAGCTCCTGATTTGAACGCCCGAACCACAATGGACACATCCGCGTGTCCGGAAACGAAGATGATGGGCAGGTTCAGTTCCCGTTTCTGCAGTTCTTCCTGCACGTTCAGGCCCCCCAGTCCGGGCATGCGCACATCCAGAATGACGCAGCCTGCGCCCGGGCTCTTGACCGCATCCAGAAACTGCCTGCCGTCGCTGTAGGCTTCCACATTCAGGTCGACCGATTCCAGCAGCCACTGGGTGGATTCCAGCATGCCGGCGTCATCATCGACAATGTAGACGGTGGTAGAGTCCGGGGCCTGGTGTTCAGTCATTGGGTTGTGTCTCCAGTGCTAGCTCGGTTCGGTTTCTGTTGGGGGCCGGGAAGCGGCAGATCAGGGACAGGCCTCCGGTACTGGCCGGGTGTGCGTCCAGAAATCCGCCAAAGCCTTCGATAATGGACCGGCTCATGGACAGCCCCAGACCCAGGCCATGGGGTTTGCTGGTGTAGAAGGGCTGGAACATTTCCCTTATACCCTGGGGGTCCTGTCCGCCGCCATTGTCCGTTACTTCAATCAGGGTTTCATTGGCCGGGTTAACGAAAGTGCGGACCACCACTTTCGCGGGTTGCTGTATCTCACCGTTTTCCCTGGCCTCCACGGTGGCTTCAATCCCGTTACGGATCAGGTTGATCATGACCTGTTCCAGCAACACCGGGTCGGCGGTAATGACCGGCTCGTCCGGGGCCAGGCGGGTGATGAGCTGGACCTGATGCTTTTCCGTTTCCCACCGGCACAGATGCACCACGTTGGTCACCATATCATTCAGGGCGACCCGCTCCTTGCGTTTCTGGCCCTTGCGCAGGAAGGCCCGCAGGCGGCGGATCACTTCGGACGCCCGGTTGGCATGGTGAATGATCTTCTGCAGGCCGCCGTCGACCCGGTCCAGGTATTCCGGTTTGGTGCGAGCGTTTTTCAGGTAGCGCTGGCTGGCACCGGCGAAATTTACGATGGTGGCCAGGGGCTGGTTCATTTCGTGAGCTATGCTTGAAGCCAGTTCCCCGAGGGTGGCCAGGCGCGCGGCGTGGGCCAGTTCCTCGGCCAGGCGCCGGTTGCTTTCTTCTGACTGCACCCGGGAGGTGATATCCCGGGAGACGCTGATAATTTCCACCAGGGCCCCGGTATAGGTCTCGCGGATGGCCCGGCTGGCAATTTCAAACCAGCGCCTGCTGCCGTCCCGGTGCAGGATGTCGATGGTCATGGTTGCGTAACCGTCGTCCCGCAGGCGGGTGCCGGTTTCCGTCAGTTTCTGGAGCACGGAGGTGCTCGGGAAAATGTCTTCCAGGCGTTTCCCCCTCAGCTCTTCCGGCCAGTACCCCAGCAGCCGCCAGGAGGCAGGGGAGGCGTCGATAAAGCGGCCGTCCGGGGCATGGCGGGAGATGAGGTCCGTGGTGTTTTCGGTGATCAGACGGTACAGCCGGCTGGAGCGAACGGCTTCTTGGTGCAGGCGGACATCATTGGTGGCATTGCGGGCCCGGGCCAGTACCTGGCTGCTGTCCGGGTCCGGGATAAAGGTCCAGAGCAGAATGACCGGGCCGACCCTGGATTCCACATTCTCGATGGGCCGGTTCTGTTTCAGTGCTGACTGCACCAGCGCCGCTGCATTCACCGGCAGCAGGCCGAGCAGTTTTTCCGGCGAGTGGCTGTTGCCGGTAAGGTTGCGGGCTGCGGGATTAGACTGAAGCAGGTGGCAGTGGATGTTCAGAACCAGCGTGGGTTGCGGATCGGCATCCGGAAGGCTGAACACGGAGATAGAAGGAGAATTGGTGATCACGATATAGTATATGCACTATAATACATTGGTGTAATTTCTAGATATTCGTCGTTAAAATACTATTTTTGTCCAATCTGAAGTATAGCTGTTTTCAGGATTCTTCCGAAACACGTCATAACAACAACAGATCTGACAGAGGACCACAGTATGAGCTCGATCTTCGACCAGGGCCTTGAGCCTGTTGGTGCAAACTACGCCGTTCAGTCCCCGATAGATTTTATTGAACGTACTGCCAGTGTCTATCCGGACTACCCGGCGGTGATCCACGGTGCCATCCGCTACAACTGGGCCCAGACCTATGAGCGCTGCCGGCGTCTGGCTTCGGCCCTGAAAGGCCGGGGAATCGGCCGGGGCGATACTGTGGCGGTGATGCTGCCGAATATTCCCGCCATGGTCGAGTGCCATTTCGGGGTGCCGATGATCGGAGCTGTGCTCAATACCCTGAATGTGCGCCTGGATGCCGATGCCATTGCCTTTATGCTGGAGCATGGTGAAGCCAAGGTGGTGATTGCGGACAGGGAATTCGGTCAGGTGATCAAGGATGCGGTCCGGCATCTGCAGACCAAGCCGCTGGTTATCGACGTGGATGATCCTGAATACGGTGAAGGCGTACAGGTCAGCGACCTGGATTACGAAGCCTTCCTGCAGGAAGGGGATCCGGAGTTTGAGTGGAGCTTCCCGGACAACGAATGGGACGCCATCTCCCTGAACTACACCTCCGGTACTACCGGTAACCCGAAAGGTGTGGTCTATCACCACCGTGGTGCCTACATCAATGCCCTGGGCAACCAGGCGGTATGGTCCATGGGCATGCACCCTGTGTATCTGTGGACGCTGCCCATGTTCCACTGTAACGGCTGGTGTTTCCCCTGGACCATCACCGCCATGGCCGGTACCCATGTGTGCCTGCGCCGGGTGGATCCGGAAAAGATCCTGCAGCTGATCCGCGATCATCAGGTCACCCATATGTGCGGTGCGCCGATAGTTCTGAACGCGCTGCTGAATGTGCCTGAATCCGCCAAGGCCGGAATCGACCACGAAGTGAAATCCATGACCGCCGGTGCGGCGCCCCCTGCCCAGATCATTGGTGCCATTGAGGAAATGGGCATCAAGGTGACCCACGTTTATGGTCTGACGGAAGTGTACGGCCCGGTTACCGTCTGCGCCTGGAAATCCCGGTGGGATGAACTGCCCCTGGACGAGCGTGCCCGCATGAAGGCCCGCCAGGGCGTCCGCTACCATACCCTGGGCGGCATCATGGTGGGGGATCCCAACTCCATGGCTCCGGTACCCAAAGACGGCAAGACCATTGGTGAGATCTTCCTGCGCGGAAATACCGTGATGAAAGGTTACCTGAAGAACCCGACGGCCACGGAAGAGGCCTTCCGCGGCGGCTGGTTCCATACCGGGGATCTGGCGGTATGGCACGAGGATGGCTACCTGGAAATCAAGGACCGTCTGAAAGACATCATCATTTCCGGCGGTGAGAATATTTCCACCATCGAAGTGGAAGATACCCTGTACCGGCATCCTGCGGTACTGGAGGCTGCGGTTGTGGCCCGGCCCGATGAGAAGTGGGGGGAAACACCCTGTGCCTTTGTCACCCTGAAGCCGGAAGCCGGGGATGTAAGCGAGGAAGAGCTTATCAGCTTCTGCCGTGAGCATCTGGCCCGTTTCAAGGTGCCCAAGACCATCGTGTTCACCGATCTGCCGAAAACCTCTACCGGCAAGATCCAGAAGTTTGTACTTCGGGATCAGGCCCGGGAGCTGAAATAACCGGCGGCGCAGACCGCCTGGTGCTTCTGATTTTGCTATACCGGCTGCCCCTGTCCTGCGGTGGGGGCGCCCTTACCCCTGTGTGTCCTTGGGAGGCGATGAGGCCTCCCTTTTTTTGTCCGCAAGGAAAAGCCTGACACAGTGTCAGCTTGTGACAATATGTCGAAAATTCTGGTGAGCCCCCTATCTTTTCCGGAGATTTCAGGTTTAGACTGGTAGGGCTGATCATAAAATGCCCGCATTGGTGTCAATAACAACAATCCCAGACCGGCAGGAGGCAGTATGACCATTAGCTCGACTCCCCAGGGTGTTTCCGTCAAACCGCGACATATGCGGTTTGAGGTGGAGGAGGACCTGAAAACCCTCTGGCATGGTAACGATGCCTTCCGCACCGCATTCTTCAATGCCCTGTCTTTGCAGTTCCCCGAGGGCGAACAGCACTTTATCGATTCCGTGCGCCTGTATCAGGACGCCATCACCGACCCCAAGCTGCGGGCGGAGATTCGCGGTTTTGTCGGCCAGGAAGCCCTGCACAGTCGTGAGCACCGGGCCTACAACGATGCTCTCCGGGTGCGCGGGTATGATGTTGATGCCCTGGACCGGCGCTTTGCCAGACATATGAAATGGGTGGCGAAGCAGACCCCTGAGCGGCAACTGGCCGGTACCTGTGGTGCCGAGCATTACACCGCCGTGCTGGCCAACGCCATACTGTCCTGTCCGGAACTGATGTCCGGGGCGACTCCTGCCATGGCCCGGCTCTGGCGCTGGCATGCCATAGAGGAAACCGAGCACAAATCCGTGGCCTTTGATGTCTACCGGGAGTGCGTGGGGGACGAACGGCTGCGCCGGGTGGTCTTCCTGTTTGTGACCTGGAATTTCTTCAAGTTCACCTTTCTCAATACCTGCAGTCTGCTGAAAACCGAGGGCAAGTTGTGGAGCCTGGGAACCTGGCTGGGTGGCGTGGCTTTCCTGTGGGGGCGCAAGGGCCTGGTACGCAGATGTCTGCCGGAGTTTCTGGCCTACTTCAGAAAAGACTTTCATCCGTGGCAGCAGGATAACCGGCCCCTGCTGGCAAAACAGCTGCAGGAACTTGAACTGGCCCCCTAGTTTTCCGTATTTGCTCCGCTGCACCTCTGCATCTGTAGTTTTGGCGAACCCCTTCCTGGGGTTCCCGTGTTAGCCTCATGATCTGCGTTTATACCAACAAACAGGACAGGCACCACCATGACCGACAGCAACAGGGATCTGGCCAACAGGCTGCTGGAGCAGCACGTAAAACATGAAATGGCAGCACTCAAAGGGGCAAAGCTGAGCCGGTTTCTGGATCAGGAGATTTCGGAGCTGTTTGATCTGGCCGGCCGGACCAGCCTGGACCGGGTGTCTTCCGTCGAGCGTGTGATGGGGATTGTCCAGCGTGTTGTGGTGGACATGGAGCTGGACCCGGGGCTGCCGGAACTGGCGGCGGAAATGGCCACGGAAGTCCTGAATGCTCCGGTACAGGCCAGCACCACCCTGGGCGAGTTTATTACCCGTGAGCAGGCCACCGGTTTCGGGGAAGCCCTGCTGGAACTGCGTCAGCAGCGGGAGCAGGTGATCAGCGAGATCATGGCGCATCCGGTGTATCAGGAGCTGGTGTCCAACCTGGTGTATGCGGGGCTGGTCAGCTACCTGTATGAGGACAACCTGATTACCAAGGCGGTGCCCGGCGTCGGGTCAGTGATGAAGTTCGGCAAGCGCATGGCCAACAAGGCGGTGCCCGGCCTGGACGAAAGTTTCGAGCGGCGCATCAAGTCCTGGCTGTCGGAAAGCCTGCCGGGGCTGATTGTGCGCAGTGAACAGTTCCTGCACAAGGCGCTGACCGACGAGGAGCTGCGGGACAGTGTCATGGCGGCCTGGGTGTCAGTGGAGGACCGGACCCTGGCGGAGTTGCAGGAAGGTCTGGGGGATGTCCAGTTGCAGGAGTTTGTGGTGCTGGGTTATGAATTCTGGCTCGAATTCCGCAAAACCGCCTATTTCGAAGGCTGTGTCCGGGCGGTGGTGGAGCAGCTGTTCAGAAAGTACGGCAGCCGGCCGGTGACTGATCTGCTGGACGATATTGGTATTACCCGGGAAATGGTCATGGCGGAGGTTACGGCCTCGGTTCTTCCGCTGATAGATGTTTTGCGGGAAGAGGGGTATCTTGAGGCCCTGGTGCGCCGCCGTCTGGCGGGTTTCTACAAGTCAGCGGCGGCCCATAAAATTCTTGAGTCCGGGGGCTGACTGGCCGGCTTCCGGGCGGGTTCGGGAGTCAGGTTATGAATTCGGAGTTGTTCTGGGCCTATCTGGTGGCCATCACCCTGCTGACGGTGACCCCCGGCGTTGACACATTGCTGGTGCTGCGCAATACCGGCCGCGGTGGCTTGCGGGATGGCTGTGTGACCAGCGCCGGAATCTGCAGCGGCCTGTTTATCCATGCCACCCTGTCGGCGCTGGGTATCTCGGTTCTGCTGATGCAGACCGCCTGGGCCTTTTCGGCACTGAAATGGGCCGGTGCCTGCTACCTGATCTGGCTGGGTATTGCCTCCCTGTCATCGGCCCTGTCCCGTGGCCGTGAAACCCTGGCGGCCGGGGAGACTGTGGCCCGCAAGACTGTTCCTGTTGCCACCTCATTCCGGGAGGGGGTGCTTTCCAACGCCCTCAATCCGAAAACCGCGCTGTTCTATATGGCCTTGCTGCCCCAGTTTGTGGACCCGGCAGGAGATGCCTTCCGCCAGTCGCTGGGCCTGGCTGCCGTGCACTTCCTGGTGGCCATGGTCTGGCAGTGTACCCTGGCCTGGATCATGGTGAGATTCCGGGGGCTGGGCGCGGGCATGAAGCTGCGGCGCACCCTCAATGCCCTGACCGGTGGTTTCTTCGTGGCTATTGGCGCCAAACTGGCCAGTAGCTGAGGTCTGGGGCAGGACACAAAATCCGTGCTACAAAAAAGGGAAGCCCGCAGGCTTCCCTTTTTCATTCCGGCAACACCAGCTGATGCTGGTGCCCGCTGTCAGCGTTCCAGGTACTGGAGCTTGTCGGGCTTGCCGTCCCATTCTGCCGCGTCTGGCAGAGGGTCTTTCTTCTCGGTGATATTCGGCCACTTGCCAGCCAGCTCGGCGTTGATTTCTACAAACTGGACCTGATCTGCGGGCAGTTCGTCCTCCGAGAAAATGGCCTCGGCAGGGCACTCTGGCTCGCACAATGCGCAGTCGATACACTCGTCAGGGTCGATTACCAGAAAGTTCGGGCCCTCGTAGAAGCAGTCTACCGGACAGACTTCCACGCAGTCGGTGTATTTACACTTGATGCAGTTATCGGTAACGATAAACGCCATAATCAGATCCCTGGTCCTGTGGTCAATCTCATCAGGCGCCTGTGTTCAGGCGGCTGTAGTTATATAGTTGCGCGATATTGTAGGGAGCGCCCGGCACACCCGCAAGCATCGGGCCGCTATATCCTTATTACATAGGTCAACTGGCCGGGGCCAGCCTTTTATTTTTCCAGCATGGCTTTCAGTTCGTAGAGTCTGTTCAGGGCTTCCCTGGGGCTCAGCTCATCCGGATCCAGAGTCTGCAGGGCTTCTTCCACCGGGCTGGGTTCCAGACTGGCAAACATGTCCCCCTGAAAAACCGCTGCTGCGGGTGCCGGCTCGGCCTGTGGCCGGGGGTCGTTGCGGGTTTCCTTGCTGGCTTCCCGGGGGGCTGCCGGAGCCGTACTGCCTTCCAGGTGTGCCAGCTGAGCCTTGGCGTTTTGGATAACATCTTCCGACACACCCGCCAGTTTCGCCACCTGCAGGCCGTAACTCTGGCTGGCCGGACCTTCGTGGACATTGTGCAGGAACACGATGGTGTCATCGTGCTCGGTGGCGGTCAGGTGCACATTCACCGCGTGCTGCAGGTCATCTGCCAGCTGGGTCAGCTCGAAATAGTGGGTGGCGAACAGGGTGTAGCAGCGGATATTTCTGGCCAGATGCTCCGCTGTTGCCCAGGCCAGGGACAGGCCATCAAAGGTGCTGGTGCCCCGGCCCACCTCATCCATCAGTACCAGGCTGTGTTCGGTGGCGTTGTGCAGTATGTTGGCGGTTTCGGTCATCTCCACCATAAAGGTGGAACGGCCACCGGCAATATCATCGGAGGAGCCCATGCGGGTGAATATGCGGTCCACCGGGCCCAGTAGCGCACGGTTGGCGGGTACGAAGCTGCCGGTATAGGCCAGCAGGGCAATCAGCGCGGCCTGGCGCATATAGGTGGACTTACCGCCCATATTCGGGCCGGTAATCACCAGCATCCGGCGCTGGGCATCCATCAGCAGGTTGTTG
>JBFHSI010000079.1:0-12849 GCA_041591245.1 Marinobacter sp. | reverse complement strand
GTGTGCAGGGAACTGCACACCCGCGGAGGATTCTGTGATGGCACTGGAAAAACAAATTGTATCTGGTGATAGCGTGCTGCCGGTCCGCTCCCAGGCATCCGTGTATGTCTATGAGGCCCCGGTGCGTATCTGGCACTGGGTAACCGTGGCCTGCATCCTTGTCCTGTGTGTCTCCGGTTACTTTATCGGCTCGCCGGTACCGACCCAGCCCGGGGAGGCCAGCGACAATTATCTGATGGGCTATATCCGTTTTGCCCATTTCGCTGCTGGCTATGTGCTGGCGATCGCTTTCGTTGGCCGTATCTACTGGGCCATTGTCGGCAATCACAATGCCCGGGAGCTGTTCGTGGTTCCGGTCTGGCGCCGTCAATGGTGGCAGGAAGTGCTGCGGGAGATCCGCTGGTACCTGTTCATGGAGCGCACGCCGAAGAAATACATTGGCCATAACCCACTGGGGCAGATGGCCATGTTCTGCTTCTTTGTGATCGGCAATACCTTCATGATTCTGACCGGGTTCGCCCTCTACAGTGAGGGTACTGGTGCCGGCAGCTGGGCTGACAGAATGTTCGGCTGGGTGCGGCTTCTGTTCTCCCAGAGCCAGGACATTCACACCTGGCACCACCTGGGTATGTGGTACATCATCACCTTTGTGATGATTCATGTGTATGTGGCGGTACGGGAAGACATCATGTCCCGGCAATCCCTGATCTCCACCATGATCAGTGGCTGGCGTATGTTCAAGGATGACAAACCGGACTGACGGGGCCGGTAGGGCCCCGAATCATAACCCGCTATGGCACCGGCGCCGCCCCGAACACCCGGGGCGGTTGCTGGAACGCTGCTATCTGATCCCTCTCCATATCAGCCAGGCTGAACTGGCCCGGCAGCTGGGCATTTCCCGTCGACGGGTCAATGAGATCGTCAATGGACAGCGGGCCATCAGCGCCGATACCGCGCTCAGGCTAGCCCGCTATTTCCGTACATCCCCCATGTTCTGGCTGGAAAAGCAGCAGCTTTGGGATCTGTACGAAGCCGGACGTCAGGCTCCGGATCTCTCTTAGCCTCCTACCAAAGTATCTTCGACAGCTTCGCCTCCCTGGTTGATACTGGACTCTCAATAATTCCAATAAAGACCCATCAGAAGGAGTCCGAGATGTCGGCAGAAAACGCACCTCTGGTACGTACCCAAAGCGAGGATGGAATTACCACGCTGGTTCTGAATAACCCTCAGCGTCGCAACAGCCTGTCCATGGCCATGCTTAACGCCCTGTCGGAAGCTCTGGATAAGGTAGCCGGTGATGATGGCACCCGCGTGGTTGTGCTGGCCGCAGAAGGCCATGTTTTCAGCGCCGGCCACGATCTCCGGGAGATCCGTGAGCAGTTTGACTGTAATGAATTCCAGCTGCAGCTGTTCAAGCGCTGCAGTGAGGTGATGCTGCAGATTGTCCGTCTTCCGAAGCCGGTTATTGCCCGGGTTGCGGGTATTGCCACCGCCGCTGGCTGCCAGCTGGTAGCAAGCTGTGATCTGGCGGTGGCAGCCGACACCGCACGTTTTGCCACCCCGGGGGTGAGCATCGGTCTGTTCTGCTCAACACCCATGGTGGCCCTGTCCCGCAATGTTTCCCGCAAACACGCCATGGAGATGCTGCTGACCGGTGAGCTGATCAGTGCCGAGCGGGCAGAGCAGATGGGCCTGGTGAACCGTGTGGTGGACGAGCACAGCCTGGACGAAACGGTGAATGCCCTGGCCCGTACCATCGCGGACAAGTCCTGCCATACCCTGAAAATCGGCAAGGAGGCTTTCTACCGACAGCTGGAAATGCCTCTGGATGATGCCTACGACTACACCGCCGGCGTCATGGCAGAAAACCTGCTGGCCAGGGACGCCCAGGAAGGCATTTGCGCGTTTCTCGACAAGCGCCAGCCCCAGTGGCAGGACAAGTAGGTCAAGTCAGAGTCAGCGGGCAGGGCAGTCGGCGTTTCCGGTAACAAGCTGGTCGCCGACGCCGATTCCGTTCCCAGAAAAGAAGCCGGCATTCATTTCCACAGCCCGGATGAACCGGGTGCCCGCAGGATAGGAGGGGCATTGTGATCCCTGTTCTGAGGGGCAGGGCTCCATGGTGCGGATGCTGACTATTCTGCCTTTGTCATCCAGATAGGCGATATCCAGCGGAATGCGGGTGTTGTACATCCAGAAGCCATGTTCGGGGGGGCGGAACTCCGGATACACAAACAACATACCGGCATGGCTATCAAGGCTTTCCCTCTCCATAAGTCCATACCGGCGCTGAGCCGGGGTGCGGGCAATTTCCAGAAGGACAGGGACAGTATTGTGCTGGCTGATAAAGCAGCCCCGGGTCAGGGCCTGTGCACTGACTGCCGGCGACGCCTGTCCCCGGAGACTGGATCCAAGGCTCAGGCCTGCCACCAGGAACAGGGCTGCCAGCAGGGTTGCCGGTTTCACGAACGCAGCCGGTAACCGGTTCTGAAAATCCACCAGATAGCAGTCATGCAGGCGGTCAGGAACATCACCGTCATACCCACACTGATACCGATATGAACATCAGATACCCCGTAGAAAGCCCAGCGGAAACCGCTGATCAGATAGACCACCGGGTTGAACAGGCTGATGGTCTGCCAGATATCCGGAAGCATGTCGATGGAATAGAAGGTTCCGCCCAGAAAGACCAGAGGGGTGACGATCATCATGGGCACAATCTGTAGTTTTTCGAAACCGTCTGCCCAGATCCCGATAATGAAACCGAACAGGCTGAAGGTGACGGCGGTAAGAATCAGGAAGGACACCATCCAGAACGGATGCAGTATGCTGTAGTCCACAAACAGGCGGGCAGTGGCCAGGATAATCAGCCCCAGAATTACCGACTTGGTGGCCGCTGCGCCCACATAGCCGACTACCACTTCCACATAGGAAACCGGTGCTGACAGCACCTCGTAGATGGTGCCGGAAAACTTGGGCATGTAAATTCCGAAAGAGGCGTTGGAAATACTCTGCATGAGCAGGGACAGCATGACCAGGCCGGGAATGATGTAGGCACCGTAACTGATGCTGTTGATGGCTCCCATGCGCGAACCTATTGCTGACCCGAAAACAACAAAATACAGGCAGGTGGAAATAACCGGTGACAGTACACTCTGCATCAGGGTGCGTTTCATGCGGGCCATTTCGAAGCCATAGATTGCGCGAACGCCGTAAAAATTCATGCCATTCTCCAGTGGTTCGGCGGGTTACTCGTGGACCAGGCCAACAAAAATATCTTCCAGGGAGCTTTCCCGGGTCTGCAGGTCCCGGTAATCAATACCGAGATCGCTCAGGGTTCTGAGCAGGCGAGCGACACCGGCCTGCTGCTGCTGGGAATCGAAGGTATAGACCAGTTCGTAGCCGTCCTCGGACAGTTCGATCGGCTCCAGGGTCAGTTCCCCCGGCAGCTTCTCCAGTCTGTTCTGTAACTGCAGCCGAAGTTCCTTTTTCCCCAGTTTGGTCATCAACAGTTCCTTGTCTTCCACCAGGATGATTTCCCCGTGGCGGATCACCCCGATGCGGTCGGCCATTTCCTCGGCTTCTTCAATGTAGTGGGTGGTGAGGATGATGGTGACACCATTTTCCCGCAGCTTGCGCACCATTTCCCACATATCCCGGCGCAGTTCCACATCCACACCGGCGGTGGGTTCGTCCAGGAACAGAATCTGGGGCTCATGGGACAGGGCCTTGGCAATCATGACCCGGCGCTTCATGCCGCCGGACAGGGACATGATGCGGTTGTTGCGTTTGTCCCACAGGGACAGGGCCTTCAATATCTTTTCGATATGGGCCGGGTTGGCCGGCTTGCCGAACAGACCCCGGCTGAAGGAAACCGCGTCCCAGACGGTTTCAAAGGAATCGGTACTCAGCTCCTGGGGCACCAGACCAATGGACGCCCGGGCCTGGCGGTAGTCTTTGATAATATCGTAGCCGGCAGCGGTAACTTCACCGCTGGTTTTGTTGACGATACCGCAGATGATGCTGATCAGCGTGGTCTTGCCGGCACCGTTGGGGCCGAGCAGGGCAAAGATTTCTCCCCGGTTGATATCCAGGTTGATGTCTTTGAGCGCCTGGAATCCATCGTCATAGACCTTGCTGAGGTGCTTTACGGAAATATCCGGCTGCACGGGCGTCTTCCTGTGTCAAAAATGGGCTGATAATGAGGGGGCTGTATTTTCTCATGACTGACGCCGGTTTAGAAAGCTTTGCCTTGTCGTGGATAATCCCGATAATGCGGGTCTGGTTTTTCGTGACGGGGGTAGAATGCGCGCGCTTATTGTTCTGGTAGTGATGGCACTGTTGCTGGTGGCCGGGGTTTTCGGCCCGCGGATGCTCCGCAGCACGGGAGATTCTGCAGTTAACACAAGCCTTGCAGAATGCGATCTCATGTCCGGCCCCTGTCAGTGGCAAAATGCCTCCGGTGACTGGTCCGTGCAGCTTGACGTGGATGAAGTGGGTAGCCAGGGCACGGAATACAGGATGACCATCTCCACAGATTCAGCGCCGGAGCGTTTTCTTGCGGTACTCCGGGGCGAGTCCATGTACATGGGGGAGTATCCGGTTCTGCTGGTTGAGGACAGCCCCGGACACTACTCAGCCCGCTTTACCGCACCGGTATGTACCACCGGTTCCGATATGATCTGGCGCATTGATTTGCAGTCCGGCCAGACGCCCCTTGAGCAGATTCCCCTGAAAATGGTGTTCCAGGCACTGCACTGACTCTGTCAGAAACCATCTCCGGCAGGGATCAGCAGGTGGGAATGGTCTGCAGTGCCAGCTTGCGCCGGATATACCGACCCAGAGTGTCGATGCCGATATTGAGCAGGGCGGTGATCAGGATCAGCACCATGGCCCGGTCGAAGCGGATGTTCTGTATGGCGCTGTCCACATAGAAGCCCAGGGTGTAGATCCCGAGAATCCCCAGTATGGCGGTTTCCCGCATAATGATTTCCCAGCGATAGAACAGAAACGCCAGAAACGACCGGTACAGCCTGGGCACCAGTTCCCAGGCATACAGGTTCAGGCCTTTGCTGGCATCCGGGCGCAGCTGTAGGGTTCTGGTCTGGCGCCCCAGCAGGTGGCCGATAATACCGCCGTTGTGCAGGGCCAGGGCGACGATGGCCGGCAGCATGGACGGCCCCCACAGCTGCAGCAGAATATAGGCGAGGATATATTCCGGCGTGGAACGGGCGATGACCAGCACCACATGACCAAAGGTCCGGCGTACCGGTCCGCCGAACTGAACAGAAATCAGGGGAAAGGCCAGTAACGACAGTATGCCTGTCGCCACCAGGGCAATCTGGGTGAGTACCACGGTATTCCAGATACCGGGTAGGGCCTCGTTCACCAGCAGGTCATTGAACCAGGACCCCAGCGCCACCATACCGTCCCCGTGACGGATGGGAGCAGGAATAATATCTTCCGTGAAAAAACGTTTCACGTTGCCCCAGACAATGGGCATGCCATCCCCCAGCAGGAAGGGGGCGGCCAGCAGGTAAACCGGCAGCAGCTTCGGCCGGACCCACAGGGGAATGGTGGCGATCAGCACATAGAACAGGATCAGCATGGCCCCGGCATCGGAGTAAAGCCCCTGGGAAAAGGAGGCCTCCAGGTAGAAGCCCAGTGTGGGCAAGCCCACAAAACCCAGAATCGCGCTGGAGCGCAGGCCGCATTCCAGACGGTACGAGGTATAGGTGCGCATCTGCGCCCAGCAGTCCGGTATACGGGTGTACAGAAACGAGGTGATCACACCGGTGCCCGGGGGCAGCAAACGGCCGGGTTCCGGATCGGCTTCGTCCAGAATCTCCGAATACACCTTGGCGAAAATGCCCGCATAGGGAATGGCGATGGCCAGAACCCCGGTGAGCGGGTGGAAGCCGAAAAACTGAAGAAAGATCAGGGCCCAGAAAAGTTCATGGATGGCCCGGATAAACGAACAGAAAATCCGCACCGGCAGGAAACGGTACACCAGCGCCAGGAAGAAACCGGAAACACTGCCCAGAGTCACGCCGACAAAGGCAAAGGCGACGGTTCTCAGCAGGGCGGTCATCAGCCCTTCGGAACTGAAAAAGTCCGGTGTCAGTATCCCGAGAAAAAAGTTGCCCAGATCCCGCCAGGGATTGGAGGTAGTAATGGCAATATCCGAGACAAAAAGCCCCAGTATCGCAATGGCGACAAAGATCAGGCTGGTTCTTACCACCGGAGAGTTATACATGGTGTCAGCCGCGGCTAGTCGTAAAGTGGCAGGATGTCGGAAGGTGCCAGATGCTCACTGGGTTCATCCAGGGCCACCTGACCATCCTGGATACCGATAATCCGGTTGCAGTAGGTGAGCGCAAGGTTCACATCGTGTAGAGCAATGACACTGGTGCTGAACCTTTCCCGCATCAGTCCCATAACCAGCTTGGCCATGGGGCCATCCAGCGCAGATACCGGCTCATCTGCCAGCAGCAAAGGGGCATTCCGGTACATGGCTCTGGCAATGGCGACCCGCTGGCGCTGCCCGCCCGACAGGGAGGCTGTTGCAGTCCACAGTTTCTCCGCCATGCCCAGTTCGGCAAGCAGGGCACTGACTGCCGTTCTGTCCGCCCGGAAAGGACGTGCCAGTGTCAGGGTGTTGTACCAGGTTGGATGCTGGTCCAGCTGACCCATAAACACATTGTGAAAAACCGGCAGGGCGTTGACCAGCCCCAGATCCTGGGGAACCAGTGAGGAGTTTCGGTTGACCTGGTCATGGATCAGCCGGATCAGGGTGGATTTCCCTGCACCGCTTTTCCCGACCAGGGCCACCTGGTCACCGGGCCTGATGCTCAGGGAGAGCGGGCCAATAACCCGCTCTCCGCCGAAAGACGCCGTCAGTCCGGACAGTTCAAAGCCTGACATCAATCCAGGATTCCGATGGCTTCGGCTGTCTTGCGGATAGGCTCATAGTCATCGTTGGAGACAGGAATAAAACCGGAGCGGGGGAAGCTTTTCAGCAGCTCAGGATCATCCATCTTCAGCAGTGCTTCTTTGACCCTGGCCTTGAAGTTCTCACCGAAACGCTCGTTCACATCACCACGGATAGTCCACTGGTAATCAGGGTAAGCCGGGGTTTTCCAGATCACCTGTACAGCATCGGTGTCGATACCACCTTCAGACATCTCCTTTTGCCAGACCTGGAAGTTCAGAGCGCCAATCTGGTAGGTGCCCGCTTCAACCAGACGCAGGGTGCGGGTATGGTTACCACTGAAACCGACCCGGGAAAAGAAGTCTTCCGGGTTCTGGGCAAAGGTTTCCCGGATATAGAATTCAGGCATCAGACGTCCGGAGGTGGAGCCCTTGGAGCCAAAGGTGAAGGTTTTGCCTTTCAGCTGTTCGGTCAGATCCCCGAACTTCTCAGCCGGCTCAATGCCTGTGCTGGTGTTGGCAATGAAATAGGTTTCAAAGGCTTCGTCTTCCACACCCTGGGCAATGGCTTCGGAGCCGGGAACCAGACGACGCGCCTGTACGCCGGACAGACCACCAAACCAGGCCAGCTGAACCTGGTTATTGCGGAATGCGGAAACGGCTGCGGCATAGGACTTGACCGGAATGTACTTTACATCCGCATCCAGTTCCTCGGACAGATACTCGGCAACACCGCTGAAGCGTTCCACCAGTTTGGTTTCATCTTCATCCGGAATGGCAGTGAAGACAAAGGTATCCGCGCACACGGACGTGGCTGCGGCGCAGAAGATGCCGGATAGCATCAGTTTGCGAACAAAATTCAGGGCCATGAGAGTTCCTTGTTGTCAGATTGGCGGCCGGCACAGCAGGCCATGGTGGCTTTAGTGACGCAAAGGATACCCTGATTTGCTGCTACTCTGAACCTTTACAGGCGTTTCGCCTGCATCTGACAGCGGATAAAACGGAAGGTCTTTTCTTCATGCACGGGAAACCGATGGACATAATCATAGTTACGCCGGCTTCCCCAGGTTCCAGAGCCGGCAACCGGGCCACTGCGGATCGCTGGCAACGGCTGCTGGAACAATCCGGGCACCGGGTTGCCGTGATGACCGGGTACAAGGGGGAACCCTGCGACCTGATGATTGCCCTGCACGCCTGGCGCAGCCACGCAGCCATAGAGGCCTTCAGGCGCAAGTGGCCGGAGCTACCGCTGATTGTGGTGCTCACAGGTACCGATATCTACAGGTATCAGCACAGGGATCCGGCTCCGACCCGGGAATCCATGACCCTGGCCGATGTGCTTGTTGGTCTGCATGATCTGGTAGGCGAGGATATTGCACCGGAATTCCACAGCAAACTCGTCACCCTGTACCAGTCAGCAGCGGCGGTTCCGGCAAGGCCCAGGGACGGACAGTTCGCAGGTTTTGATGTGTGCGTTATCGGTCACCTGCGGGAGGAAAAGGACTCCCTGCGCGCGGCCATGGCCGCACGGCTGCTGCCGCCGGAGTCCCGGATACGGGTGCTGTGTGCAGGCAAGGCCCATGACTCCCAATGGCAGCAACGGGCCCGGACCGAAATGGCGGAAAACAGCCGTTTCCTGTGGTACGGGGAACTGGGTTCAGAAGACACGGAAAACCTTCTGGCCCAGAGTCAGCTGATGGTGATCAGTTCGGTTATGGAAGGCGGGGCCAATGTGGTATCGGAAGCCTGCCGGGCGGGGATTCCGGTGATTGCCTCGGATATCCCGGGTAACCGGGGGCTGCTGGGGCAGGACTACGCCGGATACTATCCAGTGGCTGATACACAGGCCCTGGCCAGCCTGCTGGTGCGGGCAGAAACCGACTCCCGGTTTCTGCACACCCTCACCCGGCAGGTGAGGGAATTGGCTTCGAGGTTCACCCCGGAACGGGAGCGCCGATCCCTGGAACAGGTGCTGGACCTGGCGCGCCAACGCCGCCAGCCCCGGACAGTGGTCAGTCCTTCAGAGTAACTGGTTCGATAGCCCCCGCCGTGTCCTGAGGCAGGATACGGCCAATTATGGAGGTATTGGCATAACCCAGAGCCTTCAGTTCCCGGACGCAATCTTCTGCCTGATCCGCGGCCACGCCCGCCAGAAGACCGCCGGCCGTCTGGGGATCAAAGAGCAGGGGATAGCGGGGATGGCTGAGCCAGTGTTCCTGGTTCCGGATGGCCCGGCGCAAACGCACATTGGCTGGTTGCAGGGAGCTGAGAATGCCTGCCGCTGCAGTTTCTTCCGCACCCTCAAGTATCGGCAGAGCGGACAGCTGCAGTTGTGCATCCACCCCGGAAGGACGGGTCATTTCCACCAGATGGCCCAGCAAACCAAAGCCGGTGATATCGGTACAGGCTTTGGCTCCATGGCGCCTCAAACAGTCTGCCGCAGGTTTGCTGGACTGGATCATGGAGGCCAGAGCCCCATCGATCCAGCGCCCCTTGGCCGCCAGGCGGGCGTGGGCCGCAAACAGGGTTCCTGTGCCAAGGGGCTTGGTCAGAATCAGTAGATCTCCCGGCCGCAAACCACCCTTGCTCATGATTTCATCCGGATTCACCAGACCATTGATGGCGAACCCGAGAGCCAGTTCCTTGCCTTCCCCGGTATGACCGCCCACCAGAGCGCAGCCAGCATCATTCAGTATCTCCACTGCACCGGCCATCATCTGGTGCAGTACATCTTCCACCTTGGATTCAATGCCATAGGGGATGGTTGCAACTGCAGTGGCGCTCTGGGCTTCCGCGCCCATGGCGAAGATATCTCCCAGGCTGTGGTTGGCCGCCACCCACCCGAAAATATAGGGGTCATCGATAAACGCCCGGAAAAAGTCCACGGTATGAACCACTGCCTTGCCGGGTGGAACCCTGAGCACGGCAGCATCGTCCGGGGAGTGCAGGCCGACAAGAATGTCATCCCGCTCCAGAGGGCGCAGGGAGGAAAGTGCGTTGGACAGAACCGTGCTGCCCACTTTGGCGCCACAGCCACCACAGCGCATGGCCACGGCAGAGATTGCCTGGGCTGCCTCTTCCTGATTCCGTGCGGCTCTGGTGTCCGGCTCTTCTACATCCGTCTCCATCGGGGGAAGATCGCAGAACTTCGCCATAAAGCTACGGTCAATCCGGTCCTTCCAGCGCCAGACCCAGCGGCCATGGAGGTGCATATCACCCCGGGAAGCTACAGCGTACTTGTCGCCGGTAGTAATCAGTGCCAGCCACTTTTTCTGGGGCCGGAAATCCCTGGGTGCCTTGCCCTGGGCCAGGCGTTTCAGGTTGTCGGCCAGAGGTGGTCCCTGGCGCACCGCGAAGACTCCGGCTTTCTCCCGGGGGTGATTGACCACATTGGCAATATCCCCAGCGGAGAAAATACTGTCGTCGGTCTCTGTCTGCAGGGTATCCCGTACCCGGATAAACAGCCCCTCATCCAAAGCCAGGCCAGTGTTCTTCAGCCACTCAGGTCCGCCGGCGCGGGTAACCCAGAAGGTATCATCAACCTGCAGGGTTTCCCCGGAGGCAGTCTCCAGCTGTCCTTTGCTGACTTTCTTCACCGCAGAGCCCAGGTGCACGGTGACTCCGCGTTCCTGAAGGGTCTTGCGGAAAATACTTCTGACCTTGGCGTTGTGTGTGGGCAGAATCTCTTCAGCCGCATCAAACAGATGGAAGCGCAACAGATCCGGATCCTTGCCCCGGTTACGGAACTCCTTGCGCAGCCGGTACTGCATGGCCAGGGTCAGCTCAACTCCGCCGGCACCGGCGCCTACCACAGCAATGGTGAAGGCCTTTTCATGCTTCTGCAGGCGGTCCAGGAGCGCCAGCCAGTGGTTGTTGAAACCTGTTACCGGCTTCACCGGCACAGAATATTCGGAGGCGCCTTCTACCTCACCAACCCTGGGGGATGAACCGATATTGATGGACAGCAGGTCATAGGGAACATCCGGACGTCCCCGGCAAATCACCCGTTTATTGTCCCGGTCCAGGCCAATGGCTTCATCCCGATAGAAACGGGCTCCGGCAAATTCGGCCAGCTTGCTCAGGTCAATATGGACATCGTCATAGGTGTAATGGCCGGCAACGTATCCGGGGAGCATTCCTGAGTAGGGGGTGTGGGTATCGCGGCAAATCAGGGTAAGGCGCACGCCGGGGAGCGGATTCATGGCAAACCGCTTGAGAACCCCGACGTGACTGTGCCCGCCGCCAATCAGGACTATGTCCTGCAATACAGGCTGGTCAGGTGTTTGCATCAGATGATTTTCTTGGCCTCTGCGGTGAACTGGCTAAAGCCTTTAACGCTGGAGAAAGCCTTGAGTTTTTCTTTGTCCGCCGCCGAAGGATTGGCGATCTGGTCAATGGAGGTGATACCGGCTTCTTTCATTTTTTTGGCGGTAGCAGGCCCGATTCCCTTGATCAGGGTCAGATCACTCTTGTTTACCGGTTTTTTTGCCTTGGCAGCAGGTTTGGCCTTGGGCTTGGTTTTAGCGTCAACAGCCTTGGTAGCCGGAGCCTTTTTCTGGGCAGGAGCAGCTTTGGCCTTGGCCTTTTTGCTGGTTTTTCCCTCTGTAGCTGTGGCCACACCCAAACGCTCAAGAACACTGTTCTGGAGTTCGTGGAACTCGCTCAAACGGCGTTCGAACTCTTCATTGAAGCGTTTCATTTCCCGGTCACGGACTTCATCAACCTCTTTCAGCAGCTTGCGGACAGGGTCCTGAATCTGCTGCTGCAGATTGTCGAACTGCTTGAGGGCATCGTTAATCAGACCCTCAATCTGGCTGGAGGTTTTTTCGAATTCCTTGTTAACCTTTTTGACGATCTTGTCTACGCTCGGTTTGGCTTTTTTCGCCATGGAACTTCTCCTTCAGGATGGGGTAAGAACGACGATAGTGATCAGGCCATTTGCCGGAGTCCGGATAAGGTACTACCGGGAGACCGGCGTGATTTGAGGGACAGCTTCTTGGAAAGAACTTCCCGGATACGGCTCAGCTTTTCCGCCAGTGACGGGTTTTTTCCGGAATTGGTATCTGAAAAATCAATTACATAGAAGAAGTTACTGCAGTGCTTTCTGCGCTCGGTGACCAGCCCGGTGATCCCCTCCGCACAGATATCATCCAGAGGCATCTCCATGATCAGGTCCAGAACAATGGTGTCACCAGGGTTGAAAACCTTGTCGGTTTTCATGACGCAGCCATAGGCATCCAGCTCATAGACGGACGCCACCACCAGTTCCTTTTTGAACAGGCCCTGCCTGACCCGAAAGTGTGCGCTAAGAGCCGGAAGTGATTCGTTCATGGATTTAATATCTCTGCTGGTATCTTCGGCCAGTATTGTCATCTTACCCAAGGCTGGCCTGATCCTGATAATGTCTAAACAATAGACACTGATGCCGGGTTTGGCAATGCCATCAGTATCCTACAATAATGCCTTCAGGACATTCCTGAATATTTTGCCCTGTTACCGGGTCATTTTACTTCTTTCTCATCTCGTACAGGTCAACGCGCCGGTCCTTCAGGTTGGTAACAGAGCCTTCATTTCTCACCAGTTTCAGTTTCTCCAGGTCCATATCGGAGAACATGATCATTTCCGTGTTGGGTGTGGTTTCAGCCATCACCGCATCGTGGGGAAATGCGAAATCCGAGGGTGAAAACACCGAGGACTGGGCGTACTGAACATCCAGGTTTTCCACCTTGGGCAGGTTACCAACGCTGCCGGTGATAACCACATAACACTCGTTTTCAATGGCCCTGGCCTGGGCACAGTGACGCACCCGCAGATAGCCGTTTTTGGTATCGGTCCAGAAGGGAACCATGATGATATCCACGTTCTGGCTTGCGGCAATTCGGCCCAGTTCCGGGAACTCAATGTCGTAGCAGATCATTATG
>JBFHSI010000078.1:0-12854 GCA_041591245.1 Marinobacter sp. | reverse complement strand
TGATAGGCTTTCAGCTCGTAGGTAACTGCATGTTCCATAGCAATGGAGGTGGGGCCCACAAACCCGTAACCCATCCAGATCCCCATGAATGTACCCACCAGGGCTGCCGCCACACTCAGACCGATACGCTCAGGCCCTTCAGACAGGAAGTTCATGGTAATGACAATACCCAGTACCGCCGCCACTATCCCCAGCCCCGGCAGTGCATCGGCAATCTTGTTGACTGCATGGGCCGGTTCTTCCAGTTCGTGCTGGCGGCTGTCGATCTCGTTTTCCATCATGCCTTCCAGCTCATGGGTGGCCATATTGCCGGAGCTGATAATGCGCAGGTAATCGGTGATAAATGCCAGCAACTCTTCCGATTTCAGGATGGCCGGATAGCGGGTAAAAATGGCACTGGCTTCCGGGTTATCTATGTCCTCTTCAATGGCCATAACCCCCTGCTTTCGGGACTTGTCAAAAATCTCATAAAGCAGACTGAGCAGGTCCATGTAAAACGACTTGTTGAAGGGAGACCCGGTAAGCTGGCGCAGAATGCCGCGGAACACCTCCTTGATGGTGTGCATGGGGTTGGCAATAACAAACGACCCCAGGGCTGCGCCGAAAATGATCAGCACCTCCGTGGGCTGCCACAGAACCATAAGATTGCCGCCGTGCAACGCATAGCCGCCAAGCACACTCGCAATAACAATGACCGCGCCAATAATAAGCAACATGAAATAATGTACGCCCTGTTAACTGGTTGTCCGCCGGCACCCGGGGCACCGGCATTTATCGCCCCCGGATGATAGCAAGCCTCCGGGGCAACCGCGAAGCCGTGAAACAATTTCTATACACAGCCCGGTATTTGGTAAACTTCGCGCCTTCGAGTACAAAGGACCTTTTAAATGCTGGATAAACTGTTTGTTCTGAGTCAGTACATTACGCCACAACTGGCTCTGTCCCGCCTTGCCGGCCGGCTGGCCGATATGGATGGGGCACCTGCACTCAGAAACAGAGTTATCAAATGGTTTATCGGCCGCTATGGCGTAGACATGAGCGAGGCGGCAGAACCGGACCCGACCGCCTACCCTACCTTCAACGCCTTCTTTACCCGCGCCCTGAAGCCCGGAGTCCGGCCACTGGCAGAGGGAGAAACGACCCTGGTCAGCCCGGTGGATGGGGCCATCAGCCAGATCGGCGCCATTGATGGCGACCGGGTCATCCAGGCCAAGGGCCAGTCCTTCAGCCTGACAGAACTGCTGGGTGGAGATCCGAAACGGGCAGAGGCCTTTACCGGAGGCGAATTCTCAACCCTGTACCTGTCTCCCAGCGACTACCACCGGATTCACATGCCGATGGCGGGTACCCTGCGGGAGATGGTGTACATCCCCGGAAAACTGTTTTCGGTAAACCCGGTAACCGCCGAAAACGTACCCGGCCTGTTTGCCCGCAATGAACGTGTCGCCTGCCTGTTTGATACCGAAGCCGGGCCCATGGCACTGGTGCTGGTGGGCGCCATGGTGGTCGGCAGTGTGGAAACCGTCTGGTCCGGAGTGGTGGCACCGGGCAACGGCCTGGTCACCACCACCCGCTATGAGGGTGACCAGGCGGTAAGCTTCAGCAAAGGCGAGGAAATGGGACGCTTCCGTCTGGGCTCCACCGTGGTCATGGTCATGCCCAAAGGCTCGGTGCACTGGAATCCTGAGCAGAAGGCCGGAAAAGCGGTGCGTATGGGGGAGGCCTTCGGAACCCTGGCCTGAATTCAGGCCCGCTCGAACGGGAAAGCCAGCACGTCGGCAATATCCCGGGTTCCCAGCTTGAGCATCAGCAGCCGGTCCAGCCCCAGGGCAACGCCGGCACACTCCGGAAGTCCCGCCTCGATCGCGGCCAGAAACGCCTCATCCACGGCCATGGCCGGTTTCCCCGTCTGCTGGCGCTGCCGGTTATCCACCTGAAAGCGCCGGCGCTGTTCCTCCGGGTCCGCCAGCTCCCAGTAGCCGTTGCACAATTCCAGCCCGTCGATATACAGCTCGAAACGGTGCGCCACCGGATAGCCATCCACTTCTGACACCCGGGCCAGGGCAGCCTGGGACGCAGGATAGCCGCATACAAACTCGGGGCGGTCACGGCCCAGATTCGGCTCCACGGCAAAACTCATCAGCAGATCCAGACAGCCGTCCCGGCCCAGGCCGGCCAGCTGCTCCGGTTCCATCCACTGCTCACAGCGGCGCATCAGCGTGCGGTCATCATCTGCAAACGGATCCACCTGGGCCCAGGTTCTGAGCGCGTCCCGGTAGGACAGAATCCCCGGGCGCTCACAGCCCAGCCAGCCACAGACCAGATCCGACACTTCGTCCATCAGAGCGGCATCATCAAACCCCAGCCGATACCACTCCAGCATGGAAAACTCGGGATTGTGCCTGCGCCCGCGCTCGCCGTTGCGAAACACCTTCGAGACCTGATACACGGAGCCGTATCCAGCTGCCAGCAGCCGCTTCATATGGTATTCCGGCGACGTCTGCAGCCAGCTGCCCCGGTAACCGAAGGCCGAGGCCTGGGCAGGAATGCTGTCCAGATTCGGATCCGTCACCCCATACCGTCCCAGTACAGGGGTTTCCACCTCCAGTACCCCGCGGGCATCAAAAAAGCCGCGCACAAATGCCAGTTGCTGTGCGCGGCTTTTCAGAGCGGCCTGTGAGGCAGAGGGTTGCCAGACAGGAGCCTTTGTCATTGCTGATCAGCTGCTCTTGACACGGTTAACATACTCGCCGGTACGGGTATCCACCTTGAGCACTTCACCTATGGTGATAAACAGCGGTACGTTGACCACAGCACCGGTGGACAGTGTTGCCGGCTTGGAACCACCCTGGGCGGTATCGCCTTTCATGCCCGGGTCGGTATCCACAACTTCCAGTTCCACGAAGTTGGGCGGAGTCACCGTCAGCGGAGCACCGTTGTACAGAGTAACGGTATAGACATCCTGTTCCTTCAGCCACTTGACCGCATCGCCAACAGCCTTGGCATCGGCGGCATACTGCTCAAAGGAGCCGTCGGTGAGCATGAAGTGCCAGAACTCGCCGTCGGTGTACAGATACTCCATGTCCTGATCAATCACGTCTGCCGCTTCCAGGCTTTCACCGGACTTGAATGTCCGCTCCCAGACCCGGTTGGACATGAGGTTCCGGAGTTTTACCCGGTTGAAAGCCTGGCCCTTGCCAGGTTTGACGAACTCGTTTTCCAGAATGATGCAGGGGTCCCCGTCCAGCAAAACCTTGAGACCGCTGCGAAATTCGTTGGTAGAATATGAAGCCATGGAATGCCCACCTGACAAAATGCTGTTATAAAGAAAGGCCGCTATGATACAGCGAACCCCTGCCCGTATAGAAGCCCAGCTTGACGAAGACTGCCACCAGAGCTGGCAACAGTTGCTGGCAGGCTCGCTGACCACCCCCGAAGCGCTGCTTGAACGTCTGCAGCTGTCACCGGAGCAGTGGCTCGCCGGAGCCAATGCCGGGCACCGGCTGTTTCCGGTCCGGGTACCCGAACCTTTTGTTGCCAGAATGCGCCAGGGCGATCCCTCCGACCCCCTGCTGCGGCAGGTTCTGCCGCTGCACGAGGAAACCCTTGAGCGCCCGGGCTATGTCCGCGATCCGCTTCAGGAAGCCGACGCCATTCAGACCACCGGCCTGATCCGGAAGTACCGGAACCGGGCCCTGCTGATGGTCACCGGGCAGTGTGCTGTGAACTGCCGTTACTGTTTCCGCAGGCACTTCCCCTATAACGAGCAGAGGCTCAGCCCCCGGGACCGGCAACAGGTCATCGATACCCTGAACGCCAGTCCGGAAATCAACGAAGTCATTTTCAGTGGCGGCGACCCACTGGCGGTCAGTGACAGACTGCTGTCCCACTGGGTATCCACCCTCAGCACCATCCCCCATATCAAACGTCTGCGCTTCCACACCCGGCTTCCGGTGGTCATCCCCCAGCGGGTATGCGACGCCCTGCTCAAGTGGCTGTCCCTGACGCCAGTTCAGGTCATTATGGTGATGCACATCAATCACCCGGCGGAGATTGACAGTGCCACCCGCAAAGCCCTTGGTTATCTGCGTGCAGCCGGGGCTATCCTGCTCAACCAGAGCGTGATACTGCGCGGCGTCAATGACAGGGCTGACACTCTGGAAGATCTGAGCGAAGCTCTGTTCGATGCCGGCGTCATGCCTTATTACCTGCACGCCTTTGATCCGGTCGCCGGGGCCCACCACTTCGACGTTTCCGATGAACAGGCCCGGCAACTGGTACGGGAGCTGCTTGGCCGCCTGCCCGGTTTTCTGGTCCCGAAACTGGTACGGGAAGTTCCCGGCCAGACCAGCAAAACCCCCATAGATCTGTTATCTCCCACACAGATCCAATAAAAACCGCAAAGAAACTATGTCAATTTTTGTCATTTCATGAGCCTCTCATCTTTTGTTACTGGCCTGCTCTGCAAAAGTCCAGTAATGTTTGGGTAATAGATCACGTTTTTCGGAGTTTCCCGACAAACTGGCAGATTGACGAATCCTCTGCCTTACTGTCTGTAACGGCTAACCCCGGATACCCATTTTGGCTCTGACAGTGGCATGAATGCATGGCAGGAATGATTCCCAAACCCGACCTTCGGATCCCTGAGCAGAAAACCGCCAGTCTGTCGTTTTGTGACACCTCCCCGAAGGCTTTCCGGGCCTGGACCAAGCAGCTGCCCATGGCCAATATCGGAGAAGTTTCACGCCAGCTCTACCATGCCATTATTGAAGTCAACCAGCTATTTACCAGTCCAGCGCTGCGGATGCAGTTTCTGGAGCTGATCCGCGACAAAATCCACTTCGTCTGTAATGAGCTGTCCCGTCACTACCTGGGGCGGTCCGTGGCACTACCGGAAAAACAGCGCAAGATTGCCAACCTGTCCCAGGCCCTGCAATTGCACCTGGCAGCCGGCTACAAGGCCTGTGTACTGGAATTTCTGGAGCACGGCGGCACCGGGAAAAACCGCAAACCTCTTGCCACAGCCATATACCGGGCCATCACCGAACTGTCAGCAACCATTGTCCGCTCCCATCAGCTGTACTGCCCGAGCCCGGGCCACAGCTGGCTGGAATGCCACCGACTGTACCAGTTTGCCCGGGAGCACAGGCTTGCCGACATTCCCGTGGACGACTCGGCACTGCCCCACCGTAAATCCAGCACCATCAACAGCTGTTACAAGCGTCTGCTGTTACTGGGCTGCGCCCGCCCCAACCAGCTCCGCCAGAGTGAGCTGGTGCAGGTGTACGAACTGCTGGATACCTGGAGCGACTTTACCCAATGCGGCCCGGAAACCGGCGATGACAGCCTGTTCGTGATCAAACCAGAGAGTGATATCCCCCCGGTTTATCGCAGCCTGCTTGAAGATAAGTTGGAAGAGGACCATTACTGCTTTGACACCCGGAAGCTGTCGTCCATGATTCAGGAAGCCATTCAGAACCGCCGGGAGCATGGTCACTACGACACTGATCTGCACATCCCGGACAGCACCAGCGAAACCCTGCTGACCCACCTGAGCCAGGCCCTGGGCATTCTTGCCAAACGGAATTTCAACCGGATTGCCAGTCACGGCTCCCTGCAGGTCTGTGTCGGCCTTACCGCCGCCCATTACTTCATAGCCGGCGAGAAATCCTTTGCGGAATTTCTGACGGGTAACGATCTTAACCAACAGCATAGTCCGGATGGAGAAAACCTGTTCGGTCGGTCTTTCCGCCAGAACGGAGATATCTGGTCCGGAGCCCATGACGCCTCCCCCAGTGAAGACCGACTTTATTCGGCCGATACCCCCATCAATTTCCGCACTGCCGGCGGCACCGCAATCACGGCCGCCACCGACAAAAACCGCCCGCAAGCCCATATGACCTCACTGGTCAACACCAGCCCCGGCGGGTACTGTGTTTCCTGGAATACCGATGTGCCCGGACAGCTGCAGGCCGGGGAAATTCTGGGGGTAAGAGAGCAGCGCTCCCACCCCTGGAGCCTGGCCCTGGTACGCTGGATCCGGCAAGCCCGCAACCAGGGCACCCAGATTGGCATCGAACTGATAGCCCCCAGCGCAGCCCCCTGCGCGGTCAAGCTGATCCAGAAAGTGGGCAACAGCAGCGAATATCTGCGCGCGCTTCTGTTGCCGGAAATCAGTGTCGCCGGCCAGGCAGCAACTCTGGTTACCCCGAGACTGCCATTTCAGCCTGGCAGCCGGATTTCCCTGCTACAGGATGGCCGGGAAGAACAGGGTCTGCTGAAAGAAAAACTGACGGCAACCGGCAGCATCAGCCAGTTTGAGCTGAAACTGCATAAAGCCACCCTGGGGCCGGACGATACCCATCTTGCAACCGGCACCCATGAGGATGAATTCGACTCACTTTGGCCTTCCCTGTAGGCAAATATCGCCTGCGGTCACAAGCCAGAGGTTTCAGACTTGTTATTGCATCCCAGGCACTGCATCATTTGCTGTATCTGTCAGCCCGGCCAGCCTGACCCGGTGGAAAGGAATTCCCCAGGCCCTGCCATACAGAATCTCTGTAACCAGGCCAGGCACTGCAAACGTGTTTCATGAGACGTCTTACGAATGCAAAAAAAGAGCGCTACCGTACACCTGCTGATTCTTGACCCATCCCAGAACGATGCGGAATCCATTGTCAGTTTGCTGAGAAATTCAGGAAGAGCCACCCGGGCCCATCGCATTACTTCTGAAGAAGACCTGGAGGAAACCCTCACCAGTGGAACCTGGGACCTGTTGCTGGCCCGGGACCTGGATCAGGAATTCCGGGCGGAAGACGCCCTCGCCATGATCCGCCGTATGGACAAGGATATTCCTTTCATCCTGCTGACAGAGAAGCCCGACCGGGAAAGGTCCGTCGCCATAATGAAAGCCGGTGCCCAGGATGCCGTGCCCTTTGACTACAAGGACATTCTGGTAATGGTGGTGCGGCGCGAACTGGCGGCCCTTGAGGAACGCCGGCGCAGACGGATTCTGGAGTCCCACCTGCGGGAAGCCGAACAGCGTTGCCAGCTTCTGCTGGAAAGCTCCAAGGATGCCATTGCCTATATCAACGATGGCATGCACATCTATGCCAACCAGTCCTATATGGAATTCCTCGGCTACGACGATATCGACGACCTGATCTGCATTCCGGTACTGGACACCCTGTCTCCGGACAGCCAGGACAAGTACCGGGAATTCATGAAGGCCTTTGCCGAAAAGGCCGAGGATGGCATGGTCCTGAACTGCACCGCCAAACGCAGCGACGACCACGAACTGAACGTCACCATGTCCGTATGTGCCGCCACCTACGACGGTGAGGCCTGTACCCAGATCATTCTGCAACCGGAACACAGCGATGCAGAACTGGAAGAAAAACTGCGGCAGATCAGCAGTCGGGACCTTCTGACCGGGCTCTATAACCGGCAGTTCCTGATGGGAGCCCTGGCCGAAAACATCACCAAAGCGGTCAAGAACAACGAAACCGGCGCCCTGGCCTACATCGCCATGGATAATTTCATGGGCATCAAGAGCCAGGTGGGTATCGCCGGCACCGATCTGCTGCTGGGGGATCTGGCCAACCTGCTCAAGGAACAGGTCGGGGAAGACAGTGTGCTGGCCCGTATGGGGGATGATGCCTTCTGCATCATGTCTCAGCCAGGCGACAAGAAAACCATGGCGGAAACCGCCGAGCGTATCCGCAAGGCTATCGAAGACAACCTCTTTGATATCGACGGGCGCACGGTTCCCGTTACCGTCAGCATTGGTGTGGTTGCCATCACCGACAACTCACCGAAAGCCGAGGAACTGATGGCCCGGGCCCACAGCACTTCCGCGGAAGTGCGCAAACAGGAAGGCCATGAACAGGGTAACGGTGTACTCGTCTATACCCCTCAGGCCGATAGCAGCGAAGACCAGAGCAGCTCCATCGCGGAAATCCAGGAAGCCCTGGAGCAAAACCGTTTCCGGCTGCTGTTCCAGCCCATTATCAACCTGCGCGGCGAAGGCGAGGAGCACTATGAAGCCTTTGTGCGCATGATCCGGGAGGATAACGAGGAAGTTTCCCCCTATGACTTCCTGCCCCCCGCCGGCCCCAGTGATACCGCCATCACCATCGATCGCTGGGTCATCCTGCAGTCCATCAAGCAACTGGCCAGTCACCGTGCCGAAGGCCATGACACTCGCCTGTTCCTGAATATCACAGCGGAAACCCTGCAGGACAAAACCTTTATTCCCTGGCTCAGCGTCGCCCTCAAGGCTGCACGCCTGTCAGGGGATGCCCTGGTGCTCCAGATCCGGGAAGGGGATGCCAACAACTACATGAAGCAGGCCAAGGAGTTTGCCAAAACCATTCATGAACTCCACTGCAAGCTGTCCATTTCCCAGTTCGGCTGCTCCCTGAATCCGTTCAATACCCTGAAACACATTGAAACGGACTACGTGAAGTTTGATGGCTCCTTTACCGAAGAGATCCAGAAAACCGAAGAGGCCAAGGAACAGGTCAACGAAATGATCAAGACCCTGCAGAATGCGGGCAAACTGTCCATCATTCCCATGGTGGAGAACGCGGGTGTCCTGGCCACCCTGTGGCAGGCGGGCGTCAACTACATTCAGGGCTACTACCTGCAGGCACCGGCCCCCGAAATGAACTACGATTTCGGCGACAACTGACCCCCTGCCCGCAAACAAAAAGGCCGACGTTGCAAAACGCCGGCCTTTTTTCATTTCCCCATATCTGGCATTCAGTCAGCGGGGTTCTCCAGGCCCTGATTGGCCTCGCTTTCCCGGTATCCAATCAGATAGAGAATGGCATCCAGGCCCAGAGTTGAAATGGAATGCCGTGCCGATTCCTTGACCACCGGCTTGGCCCTGAAGGCAACCCCGAGCCCAGCCTGGCTGAGCATGGGCAGGTCATTGGCGCCATCCCCCACCGCAATCACCTGCTCCCGGGAAATATGTTCCTTTTCAGCGATTTCCAGCAGCAGCTGGGCCTTGCGCTGGCCATCCACAATCTGCCCGGAGACCCGGCCGGTGACCTTGCCATCCTCGATTTCCAGCTCATTGGCATAGACATAATCTATCCCCAGGCGGCGCTGCAGATGACGGGCAAAGTAGGTAAAACCTCCGGACAGGATGGCGGTGCGGTAACCCAGGGACTTGAGGGTCCGGATCAGCCGTTCAGCGCCTTCGGTCAGCCTCAGGCGGGCGGCAATGCCCTCCAGTACCGACTCGTCCAGCCCCTTCAGCAGAGCCAGACGCTCGGCAAAGCTCTGACTGAAATCCAGCTCGCCCTGCATGGCCCTTTCGGTGATCTCCGCTACCTGTGCCCCCACACCGGCCTCCAGAGCCAGTTCATCGATGACTTCCGCCTCGATCAGGGTGGAGTCCATATCGAACACCACCAGGCGCCGGTTCCGGCGGAAAATGGAATCCTCCTGGAAGGCAATATCCACATTCATCTCACCGGCGATGTGCAGGAAATCCGCTCTCAGGGCACCCAGATCCGAAGGCGTTCCCCTGACTGAAAACTCCACACAGGCCAGCCGGTTTTCCCCGGGATTCAGTGACGGCCGGGCCGACAGACGGGTGATATTGTCAATGTTCAGGCCGTGGCGGGCGGTAATGGCGGATACCCGGGCAATATGCTCGGCTTTTATGTCCCGGGCCAGCAGGGTGACCATATAGCAGGCCCGGTTACGTCCCGCTGCCCAGGCCTGATATTCCTCTACGGTAATGGGCGCAAAGCGGACCTGCAGGTCCAGGGCATGCAGACGGAACAGCAGGTCCCGGATGACCGGCGATGACTGTGACTCATCGGGAATCTCAATAAGAATGCCCCAGGTCAGATAGTCGTGAATCACCGCCTGGCCGATATCCAGAATCCGCACATCATACTGCCCCATGATTCCGGTTATTTCCGACGTCAGCCCCGGTTTGTCCCGGCCAGATACGTTAATCAGTACCAGCTCACTCATTCCTGAACCTCCTCTTCCGCACTGGCTGCAGAGGCAATCACTTCCAGGGCGTCAACCCGTTGCAGCCCTCTGGGCAGCTTGTGTCCACGCCGTCCCCGTTCCCCCAGATAATGTTCCAGATCACTGAATTTCAGCCCCATCTTGCGCTTGCCGGCACGGACTTCCAGCTGGTCGTCCTCGGCAAACACTGCCACCGCCACCACAAACTCTTCCCGGCTCTGAACCCGGGCAGAAGGTATGCTGATAATCTTGTTGCCCTTGCCTTTCGCCAGTTCCGGCAACTCTCCCAGGGGGAATACCAGCATCCGCCCCTCGTTGGAAACAGCACAGAGATACAGGGGCCGGTCGGTTACAGGAATCAGCACCGGCGGCAGTACCTTCGCGCCCTTGGGCACGGAAACCACGGCCTTGCCATTACGGTTCTTGCTGATCAGGTCCTCGAGAGTAGCCACAAAACCATAGCCGGCATCGGTCACCAGCAGGGTTTTCCGGGCCGGATCCCCCATCAGCAGTCCGGAGAAAGTCGCCCCCGCCGGCGGGTTGATACGGCCGGTCAGGGGTTCCCCCTGCCCCCGGGCCGATGGCAGGGTATGGGCCATCAGGGCATAGGCCCGGCCCGTGGAGTCGAGAAAAATTGCCTGCTGGTTATTGCGGCCGTGGGCCGCCAGGGCAAAACGGTCACCGGACTTGTAACTCAGCCCCTCAGGCTCAACATCATGGCCCTTGGCGGCCCTCACCCAGCCCTTCTCGGAGACCACAACCGTCACCGGATCATTGGACACCAGGTCCACTTCACTGAAGGCCCGGGCTTCTTCCCGCTCCACAATTGGCGAGCGGCGGTCATCACCGTAGGTTTCCGCATCCGCCAGCAATTCGCTCTTGATCAGTTCCCGCAGACGCTCTTCCGAGCCCAGAGTGGTCTGCAGCTGGTCACGTTCGGCCGCCAGCTCATCCTGTTCGCCACGGATTTTCATTTCCTCAAGCTTGGCCAGATGCCGCAGTTTCAGTTCCAGAATGGCTTCCGCCTGGTCCGGAGACAGACCAAAGCGGGTCATCAGTTCCTGCTTGGGTTTGTCCTCAGTGCGGATAATTTCGATTACCTCGTCGATATTGAGGTAAGCAATCAGCAGGCCTTCAAGGATATGCAGGCGGGCAAGCACCTTGTCCAGCCGGAACTGCAGACGGCGGGTAACTGTGGTGCGCCGGAACGCCAGCCATTCGCTCAGAATCCTGCGCAGGCTTTTCACGCCCGGGCGGCCGTCATTACCGATGACATTGATATTGACCCGGTAGGTTCTTTCCAGATCGGTGCTGGCAAACAGGTGGGCCATCAGGCCCTCCAGATCTACCCGGTTGGAACGGGGAACAATCACCAGACGAGTGGGGTTTTCATGGTCCGACTCATCCCGCAGGTCTGCAACCATGGGTAGTTTTTTCGCCTGCATCTGCTGGGCAATCTGCTCCAGAACCCTGGAACCTGATACCTGATGGGGCAGATCCGTTACCACTATATCGCCATTTTCACGCACCCAGCGGGCGCGCATGCGCAGGGATCCCCGGCCGGTTTCATACATCTGCCGGATATCCTTGCGCGGGGTAATGATCTCGGCCGCTGTAGGGAAATCCGGGCCCTTGATATGTTCACACAGATCTTCGGTGGTGGCCTCGGGGTTATCCAGCATGCGGATGCAGGCGGCAGTCACTTCCCGGACGTTATGGGGCGGAATATCCGTCGCCATACCCACGGCAATACCTGTGGTGCCATTGAGCAGCACATGGGGCAGTCGTGCAGGCAGTACCGATGGCTCATCCAGAGTGCCGTCAAAGTTCGGCACCCAGTCCACGGTTCCCTGTCCCAGTTCGGTCAGCAGCACATCGGCAAAAGGTGCCAGCCGGGATTCGGTATAACGCATGGCGGCAAAGGATTTGGGATCATCGGGGGAACCCCAGTTGCCCTGCCCGTCCACCAGCGGATAACGGTAGGAGAAGGGCTGGGCCATAAGCACCATGGCTTCATAGCAGGCGCTGTCGCCGTGGGGATGGAACTTACCCAGCACATCACCCACGGTCCTTGCGGATTTCTTGTACTTGGAAGTGGACTTCAGCCCCAGTTCCGACATGGCGTAGACAATACGCCGCTGGACCGGCTTGAGCCCGTCACCCACGTTGGGCAGAGCCCGGTCCAGGATGACGTACATGGAATAATCAAGATAGGCCTTTTCTGTATAGTCCCTGAGTGAAACCCGCTCAAAGCCTTCATCCGAAGTCTGAAACTCTGGCATGGATGCCTCTTCTACCTGTTTTGAATGACACGCCGGTAATGCTACCCTCTGCGCCGGAATAATTACGGACGCAGATATGAGGCCACATTATATGGACGCCAGCCCCCATACACCAATTTCCAATAGCGGAATTCCCGAATGGAGTCACAGGCAGGCAAATCGTATGCTTGCTGTCAGTGAGTAGAAGGCCGTTTTTCTTTCCAAGCAAGCGGAATACTATGAAACCGAATCTAAAAGCCTGCGGGCAGGCCATGGCGACAGCCATGGTGAATGCGGTACTGGCCGTTGCCCTGATGCTTCTCGTGGAGTTTGCGGTCAGCGGCACTTTCCAGGTTACCAAACCCTATTTCTGGGCAGGTGTACTCATAGGACTGGTTATTTTTGCGGCCCAGTTCTGGCGTCAGCGCCACCTTTGCAGGGCCTGCCATCCACACACAGAATCCACAGATCCCTCACACTGAGCACCCATACCGACAGGCTTCGGGCCATAACCCGAAACCTGTCGGTTAATCCCTCCGGCGGTTACTGCTGCCGGATACCTTCAACAGAAATCACAATATCCACGGTCCGGGAGGC
>JBFHSI010000077.1:0-12868 GCA_041591245.1 Marinobacter sp. | reverse complement strand
TGGCTGTTCCCTGCAGTTGCTGCAGTTATTGCCTTTCAGACACTGGATGTGGTTATGGCGGTTATTGTCCTGCTGGTGGCCTTCTATCTGCCGCGCCGTGGTATCAGGAGTGCGGGCAGTGCGGCGGAAAAACACCAGAACCGGGAAGCTATTGAGCTGTGCCATATGACCCGGATGCTGATGGAAGCCGGATTGAGCCCGGAACGTTCCCTGAAGCTGGTATCCCATCAGGCACGGGATCTTATGCCATTGCTGATTCACCGGGTTGACCGCTTCAATCGGGTCATGGAAAGCGGTGCGGACAGGACAGCGGCCTTTGAAGAACTGGGGCGCAACCGGAATCTGACGGTGTTACGTAGCTATGTGGCGTTGATGAAACAGTCGGGCACGCTGGGTTCCAAGGTGGCTGGAGGGCTGGATCAGATTGTGGAGGAAGCCCAGCACCAGGAGCGCAGCAAGCTGAAAGAAGAAACCAACAAGATAGGTGCACGGATGACCATCATCATGATGCTGTTCATGCTGCCGTCATTGTTCATGTTAATAGGTGGTCCTGCGGTGTTGTCCATACTCGATGCTTTTCAACGATGAACATTGTCATGAAATCAGCGCGGTTCCGGAAGATTGAACAAAAGGAGATTACAGATGCTAGTTGCGAAAGCGTTTAAACATCTGGGCATGCCCATGGCTTTGTTGCTAGTAGCCGGGTGCTCTGCCCAGACCGGCGGAACTGGCGCAGATGAATTCGAGCCTGTGGATAAAAGCCAGGCTACAGAAAGCGAACTCTATCTGATCAATTGTTCAGAGATTATGAAGCCGGAAGATCGCGTGGCTCTGGATGCCATAGACGCCATGATTGAAGACCGGGAATTCTATGCCGGTCTGGCCCGGCTGGAGTCTGTGTCCTTTGATACACAGGCCCATTGGCTGCGCTGGGCCCAGTTGCTGGGGCAGGTGGGTCAGCTGGATACCTCAGAGTCGGCGTTTCGGGCCATAGTGGACACCTGTGACTCCTATCAGGCTTATCATGGCCTTGGGGTGGTTCTGGTTAAAAAGGGCCAGTTGGATGCAGCTGTTGAGGCGCTGGACCATGCCAAGGAGCTTGCCCCAGCTGATATCAGTGTGCGCAACGATCTGGGATATGCGTTACTTAGGGCTGGCCGATATGGACGCGCAGCCTTTGAGTTACGCACCGCCTTTGAGCTGTCGAAAGGGCGCCCCTCCATTGGGCAGAACATGATCGCGGCTTATTACCTTAATGGTGGAATGCCAGGGCTGGGCGTGCTGCGACGTGAGCTTTCGATAAATGATGAACAGCTGCAGTCGGGTATCCGTCTGGCAGAGAAGCTCAAAGGGGGTATGCAATGAAACTTCTGACTGTAATGATGGCTGGGTTGCTGATGACTACAACTGCGGCAGCTGCAGAACCAGAAAACGCATCTGGCATGATGGGGCTGAGTTTCCAGACCTATGAGAGCACCGGGGTAGTGCGGATCATGCAGGAGCAGGCCAAGGCCCCGATTAGTAAAGGGGAGCTGAGCGAGGCTTTGTACATAAAAACCCAGGAACGACTGGCGAACACCTTTGATCAGCCCATCCCGGAACGGATTGCAGAGTCCTCCCGTGATTAATAAAGACTCTCAGCAGGGGGCGTTGATTTTCGCCACCCCATTGCTTCTGGTGTTGCTGTTTTTCTTTGTGGTTCTGTTGATAGACGGAGCCAGGGTTCTCTCTGTGAGGTCGGAGATGCAGGCTGTGGTTAATGCAGCTGCAACCGCTGCCGCCGATGAAGCCCAGTCCTGTGGTGGTTTGGAGCCGGATTATGCCAGCATGAAGTCCCGTGCTCTGGCTGCGGCAAGGGCTGTGGGGTTTACCGGCGAAGACAGTGAACTGGAAGTGATCCCGGGTATCCTGAGGGCGGATACGGATGACAGCAACAAGTTGCGTTTCCTGAGTAGAAACCCAGCTACGCAAATGCGTCAGACCAACGCCGCCTGGGTTGAATATACCCGCTCTGAACCTGTATCAACTCTGATGCCTGCGGGGGCTATCCCTGCCATTGAGCTGACGGCCGATGCAGCAGCCCGAAAAGAAGTCGTGGCCATTCTGAGTGCCGGTGGATCGACAGTATCTGTAAATGGTGGATTGCTGGGAGGCCTGGTGGGTGGTGTCACCGGTATACCCAATTACAGCCTGGATGCCACGGACCTGGACAGCTTGCAGAATACCCTGGTCGGGGTGGGCGACCTGGCTGATACGCTAGGGCTTGCCAGCCTTACGGAGTTGGCGGATGTCCCTCTGATTGATGTGCTGGCAGCTGTGACCACTCTTGCTGGCGGTACCCTGACACCGGCGGGAACACTGCTTGATAATCTGTCCGGAGCAGCCGGTCTGTCCGGCCTGGACGGCTCTGCGGTATTCGATGTTGCCGGTTCCCCTCCGGAATCCCTGGACGCGTCCTTCCCTGTCTACGATTTTGCCACCAGTGTTCTGCTGAACAGTGTCCGGGCTCTTAACCAGTCGGGTGGCGGATTGCTTGAGGTGGGGCTGGACAGTTCAGAGTCTCCGGTCCTCAGTAGTCTTACAGGAGCCATCAGTCTGTTGGGGGATGTGGACGTGACTGTGGGGCTGAAAGTGAATGAGCCCCCGAGAATTGTTATTGGCCCGGCCCGCCAGGACGACAGCGGAGAGTGGTTAACCCGGGTACACACTGCCGATATCCTTCTGGAAGCGGCTGTTGATGTGGAGCTGGCCTCAAGCGCTGTTGGCGGGCTGGTCAGCGCCCTGTCTCTGGGCCTGGTTAACGTTTCACTGCTGGATGAAATCCGTATTCCGCTGGTGGTTGAAACCGGCGGTGGTGATGCTGCGCTGATCGGTGCCGACTGCGCCCGGGGTAGCAATAATACGGTGGATTTCGATTTTGAAATTGACAGTAATATTGCCGGGATTCAGACCGGAACCGTTGATAACGGGACCGGCAGTATTGTCTCCGAGCCCATCAGTGCAACAATTCTGAAGGTGACAGCACTGTTCCTGAATGTGAATCTGTGTCTGGATGCGGACCTGGATATTGCACTGGAAGGGGGGACGCAGCAATCGGAACTGGATGCCTACGGCCTTTCTTGCCCGGCCGGTGACTGTGGGGTGTCCGGCATCTCCGGCGGTAGTGGTGGCCTGGATGGTCTGTCTGTTACGGTTGAAGATATTGCTCTGGATTGTGGTGCCGGAGGCTTGACCGGTATTGCATCGAGCCTGGCGTCCGGACTTGTGGTCCCCCTGACTGGCTTGTTGAGTGATGTGACGGAAGGCGTTATCGGGGGCATTGTGTCCCCCCTGTTGTCGGCCCTCGGGGTGGGTCTCGGCGGGGTGGAGATCCGGGTACTGGGTGCTGACCAGACCGCCGCCCACATCGTTGAAAATGTAACCTTTGAATAGTGTGCTGAGCCACCTTACCAGGAATCTAATAAATGTTTGATCTGGGATCGATATCTCTTACCGATCAGGAGCTGCTTGCAGCCGGTGGGAGCCTTGTTGGTGCCTGTCTGGTCATCCTGGCTGCGGTATTTGTTTCCAGACGTCGTGCCGATTCCAGAGGCCGGGAACGGCTGCTCCATGCGCACCAGACTGCTCTGAGGCAGCTTCACTCTTCAGTGTCGGATACCCGGGCCATGCTCGACCAGGCACCCATGACGGTTCTGGTATTTGACCGCTCAAGCCCCAATCTCCTGTTCGCCAACCGGCAGGCTCTGGAATTGTTTGGCTGTACTACGGTTTCCGAACTGTCAGATCGGGTGTTCAGCCGCCCGGACCATTGGCAGCCATCGCCCTATAGTCTGCTGGAGTTCGAGAGCTGGCTGCAGAAGGTTCAGGTTGCGGGGATGCAGCAGCAGGAATGGCTGTTCAGTGATGAGCACCGCCGTGGCACCTGGATCGCCTGTTCCCTGGGCAACTCTGTATTCGAGGGCCGGCCAGCCCGCCTGCTGTGTGGCCACAATATTCACAGTTACAGAATGGGCCGGGTAGCGGACAAGTTACGCAACCGTGTGCTTACTGGTATCAATGCTGGCAGCCCGCTGCCCGGTTTGCTGGATAGCCTGTGCAAGCTGGCGGAAATTACCTGCCACGAATGCTGCTGTCACATATCCCTGTACGATGAGCAGAGGGACATGCTGGTCAATGTCGGTGCTTCGGATTTCTCCAGTAAGCTCCGGGAGGCCTTGCCTACAATTCCGGCCCGGTACGGACAAACCTCCATTGGCACAGCCGCCCACAGCAAATCCAGGGTTGTCTGCGAGTCACTGATCGACGACCATCGTTGGAACGGGTTCGGACAGCTGGTGGAGCGTCTGGGGGCACAGTCAGCATGGTCAGAGCCGGTACTGAGTCAGAAAGGGGAGTTGCTGGCAGTGTTGACTATATTCAGCGACGCCCGGAAAAAGCCTTCCGACGATGTGATTGAAGCGTTGGGCTCGGTGATATCCCTGACCGGTCTGGCCATTGAACGGCATTCCTGGCGGCAGCGTCTGGAGTCGTCGGCCTCCAGTGAGCGTTTTATCCGCCAGGTGGGGGTGGACCTGGTGAATCTGCCGTCCGGGCCCGAATTTGTGGAAGGGATCCGCCTGATTCTGCACCGGGTCATTTCCCAGTACGAACTGGGGGCAATGGCTCTGTGGGAGTTGCCAGTCACATCTGAGAACATGGTTTGTCTGGCCGTCACCCGCATGTCGACCCAGGAGGATGCACCTCTACCCGGTGGCGAGGCTGCCCGATTGCCGGTATCCGAGGCCGATATCCGCTCTGCGGTTTCCGGTACTGCCCCGGAGTATGTTATGCCGGATGACAGTATTTATGGGCGGGTGCGGCTGGCTCAGGATCCGAAACCGGTTTTGCTGGTGCCTCTGTACAAATCCGGTACCTCGTCTGACCTGCTTGGCTTTCTTGCCATTCAGTCCCAGTTCTTTTTTATCCCCCAGGTTAATATTGATCATCTGACGATTATCGGTTCCATGATCCGGACCAGTCTGATGAACCGTAGCCTGATGCAGACCCTGTCCATCCGTATGGTGAATGAACGGGAAGCCAAGGAAAAGCTGGAGGGTGAACTGACGGTTGCCCGCACCATCCAGATGTCCATGGTGCCCGGTGGTGGTGCCTTCCGCGAACAATACAAGAACTGGTCCATTGAAGGCTGGTTGCAGCCGGCCCGTGCCGTGGGCGGAGATCTGTATGAGTTTATCCGTCTTCCCAACGGCCAGTTGTTGATTGCGGTAGGGGATGTTTCGGACAAGGGCGCAGCCGCGGCCCTGTTCATGGCCCGTACAGTCAGCCTGCTGAATTACCTGGCCCGCTCCAAAGAGGGGGACCTGGCGGTGATCGCCAGGGCGCTCAATGAGGAGCTGTGCCGGGCCAATGATGCCTGCATGTTTGTTACCCTGCTGATGGCAGTACTGGATCTGAGTAGCGGCGAGGTGCAATGGCTGAGTGCCGGTCATTGCATGCCCATGCAAACGTCGGTCACCGAAGCCCCCAGATTCTGGGAGGGGGAGTCTGGTCCGCCACTGGGGCTCTATGATGATATTTCGTTTCCGGTGGAGAGGTGTGCGATACCGCCCGGTGGCAGTGTGACCATCTACAGTGATGGTGTTACTGAAGCCTTCAACCGGGACTTCGTTGAGTTTGGAGAGGATCGGTTGCTCAATCTTGGGTATCGGGCCGGCCGTCAGGACGACGGTCTGTTAGCCTATATGCGTGAGCAGATTCTGCTGTTTACTGGAGATGCACCCCAGTCAGATGATATTACTCTGATGACGATCCAGCACCACGGGTATTAAAATGCGAATAACAATTCATCCTGATGACTCGTTTAGCGGACTTCTGGCGAATATTGAACAGGAGTTTCTTCGCCAGGGTATCGATCCGGACAGTGCCAGCGACTGCTATGCAATTATTGATGAAATTCATGCCAATATGCGGCATCACGTTGCGCCCGGAGAAGATGGATTCAGTTGGTCCATGAATCTGATGGTGAGCAATAACCGGTTAATTATGGCCTTTGAATATATCGGCCCATGTTTTGATCCCACCAAGCCTGATACTATTAGCAATCAGTCTATAGATGAGCGGGATATTGGGGGGCTGGGCCTGGCCATTGTTTCCGCCTTAAGTGACGATATTCAGTACAGCTATAAAAATAGAAGAAACACGCTGACGGTTTATAAAAATTTTACCAATATTTCCAGGGAAAATAATTCATGCCCTTAACTATCAATCAGAAGCAGGCGTCGGACGAGACGCTTAGCCTGGAACTTCAGGGTTCTCTGGACAGTGATACTGCCCCGGAACTCGACGGGGTGCTGACGGATTCTGTGAAGCCGACCACTCGTGTTGTTGCTTTGAATATGGCGGGGGTGACATTTATCAGTTCTGCAGGATTACGGGTGGTTTTCAAGACCCTGAAATTGATGAAGTCCCGGGGCGGCCAGGTGAGTGTGACCCAGATGAGTAAAGGTGTGCGCAAGGTATTCGAGATCGTCAAGGTAATGCCGGACCTCACGGTATTTGCCAGTCAGGCTGAAATGGACGAATATCTCTCAGAAATACAGCGCCGCGAAAGATAAGAAGAGGAGTCTCCATGTCGATAGTTCTGGATGGAACGCTGGGAATCCAACGTGGGCCGGAAGGCCGGATTCTGAACGTGGTGTGGTTTTTGTACGGATTGCCTGATTCGGAGAGTGTGCCTGAAAATGTGGTTTTTCTGAACAGATCGTTTGGGGAAAACTCGCCGCAGATGATTGGTTTTGACCTGGACGGAGAGGAATACACTGTATATGCCGACTGGGAATCTGCCGGTGAGCGCCAGAATGCGGCGGAAGTTGGTAGATTCTACCAGACCTACGGGTATATCCTACTGTCGGCATTACGTAAAGGTGCTACCGTGAGCAAGGAGTATAGGCAGAAAGAATGGCTTGTACCCGTACAGTATTTTGATGACTATGTGACTATGGTCAAAGCAATTGGGCAGCAGGTTGGTACTATCTGATTGTAGAGTTTTATGTTTCTGGAGATAATCATGCGTACAGACTATGAGACTCGTTACCTTGATGCAGTTAGAAGTATGGTGGAAGGTGGCATGGAAGTCCGGCTTTTGAACGGCCGTGCCCTGAGAGAACAAACCGGTATTGAATCAGACATTGCCATGTCTTCCGAGTTCTCGGAACAGGTACAAGCGCTCTGCTGTTCCTCTCTGGCTCTGGATGAGCACAGTGCCAGCATGTTAAAAGGAGTTTCCCAAGAAAAGTCTTCTGTTTCCCGCCAGGCTAAAACCCGCATCTGATAGAAATCCCCCGTTTTCTGAAGCCGAGCCTTGGGGTGGTGAATGATTCGCCCCGCGTCTGTCAGCTATTGAGCTCCCGACAGGCGCAGGCTTCCTCGTTGTTGTTCTCTCGTTACCTTGAAGATTATTCCTGGAGTCAGACATGAAAGTGGCTTTCTTCACAGGAAGACTCGGAAACCGTTCTGAAGGTTTCCGGGCTGTATTGCTCTACAAAGGATTCCAGGGCGTCTGAAGACAGGGCAGGTGAAAACCAGTAGCCCTGGCCAAAATGGCACCCCATGTCCCTGAGGGTTTCATACTGATCTGTGGTCTCTATACCCTCTGCGGTCACCTTCAGACCAGCAGCCTGCGCCAGCGCCAGTATGTACTGCACCTTGTTCCTGCCCTTTTCCGTCCCCAGTTCAGCCACATCGCCCCGGTCTATCTTGATCTCGGTAACCGGCAGCAGGCGCAGATAGGAAATCTGGTTATATCCCGTCAGAAAATCATCCAGAGAAAGTTCAATCCCGTAATCTGCCAGATTCTGCAGCGTTTTCCTGGCTCGGAATGGTTCCGTGATGGGGGCCGTTTCCGTCAGTTCGAATATGAGCCTTGGGTGGGCGGTGGGCGCGATGACCTGCTTTACCGCGCGTTCGAAATCAGGGGCCTGGATACTGTTGGCGGAAATATTGACGGATATTGGCCCCAAGTCCATACGGGTAGAAGAGGTCCATTTGCGGGTAGTCCGCAATACCGATTGGAGTATGTGCAGGTCCAGGGTCCCGGACATTCCATTTTCTTCGGCCAGGCATACAAACCTGTCGGGGCATTGCCAGCAGGCTGGCGGCTGCTCCGGATGCCAGCGAATCAGGGCTTCTGCGCCCTGTAATGCACCCGAGAAGAGATCGAACTTGGGCTGAAAGACCAGGTCAAGCTTTCCCGTATCCATGGCTTCCTGGAGGCTGTGCAACTGCTCCCTGGTGCCTGGCTCGTATTCTTCTGCAGATCTCATGGTGTTTCTCTAAATAGATCGTATTATCTAATGTATACGAACATTACGTAATGTCACGAAAAATTACACAGGTGGCGGGTCAATTTTCCTTTCTGATGGGGAGGAAAGCGCCAGGGTGTATTGATTTTCCATGTTCTGTAACTCCACTTTGGCGCCCTCTGCTTATTGGTCATTAAAGAGTTTTTAATAGATTAGTTTTAAACCAATAGGGTATACGATAATATTTTTTAATAGGTTCTGGTTGGTGGGGGCTTTTCCGGAGTTCCTGCCGGCAGTGATTGAGTAACAAATCAGGGTTATCAATGAAAAGATTCTGGCCAGGTGGGTTCAAAAAGAAGCCTTCGGATGAAAAGACGGAACCGTCATTGCCGCAGGAAAGTGCTGAGTTACCAAGAACAGGGCGCTTTCTGAAGACCCACTCGGGCTGGTATGCCAAAACCCGGGAACCGGAGGACCTGGGGCCATATAATTCGCTGGAGCAGGCTCAGAGGGCTATGGAGCAGCACCTGAAACTAATGGCGGGAATTCCCCGTTGTAATGAGAGCCCTGAATTCAAGCTGGGAATATTTGTTCACGACTCTGAAACCTGCCCGAAGACCAAGTGTGCATTATGTATCGAAGCAAAAGAGTCTGAGGCCAGGAAAGAAAAAACCCCGCCATAGGCAGGGTAAACTAGAAGGCATCAAGTCCAGACGGGACATTAGATACGCATGTAAATATAGTATAAATGTAATTAATCTACAAATTGATTTCTTTGAGTGCAAAAAATAACCCCGCCGAAGCGGGGTTATTTCGTCAGGCCTGAAGATCAGGGATCAGGCGCTGGCTAGTCCGCCAAGAAGGCCACCAAGCAGGCCGTCCAGGATGTCACCAAGAACCGGCAGGCTGGTCAGGGTTTCCGGATCCAGTACGTCGGTCAGGTTGTCCGGGTTCAGCAGGCTGGAAAGGCTGGCCAGATCAAGGAGACCGGTCAGCTGGTCCAGCGGGGTTCCAGACTCGGGGATCAGGTCGCCACCACCTTGCAGCAGGGCTACCAGGTCGCCAACCAGCGGCAGCTGGTCAAGACCTGTGTCCGCGCCACCGGTGAGCTGAGTCAGCTGTGTGATCAGGTCTCCCAGTACCGGAATACCGGCCAGAGCGTCGGTATTGCCCAGGTTTGCAGGATCAAGCAGGGACAGTACTTCGCCAACTACAGCCAGTGCGTCGCCGTTACCCAGATTTGCCGGGTCCAGCTGAGACAGGATTTCGCCAATCAGGGGCAGGTCGTCCAGGGGCAGGCTGTCGGTAGGCAGCTGCAGCAGGCTGGTCAGGGGCTCAAGCAGGCCAGTGAGTCCGTCCAGGCCATCCAGGTTGCTCGGATCCAGCAGGCTCAGAAGTTCGCCCACTACAGGCAGATCTTCCGGGTTCATGCCACCGGACAGAAGCTCGGTAACAGGCTCCAGCAGAGCTGTTGCTGCGCCGATGCCTTCAAGACTGCCTGGATCCAGAAGGGCCAGAAGATCTCCTACCAGGGGCAGGTCTCCGCCGGCAAGGTCAAGACCGCTCAGTGCGTCAAACAGGGTATCGGCAATGCCCAGACCTTCCAGATTGCTCATGTCCAGCAGGCTCAGCAGGTCTCCCAGCAGAGGCAGGTCATCCGGGCTCAGGGGGATATCGCCACCGAGTTCGAAAGGTGCCATTTCCAGCAGTGTGGTGAACAGGGCTCCGCCAAGGTTCAGGACGCCGTTCTCACCGATGATCTGTGCGGTTCCGCCCAGAACGCTGACAGAAGCCAGTCCGCCCAGGTCTATGCCCACAAGTTCGCCTTCCAGCAGGCCAACGTCTGCCAGAGGCAGGCCATCAGTCTGGTCGAGCAGGGTTCCGAGGACAGGAATCTGACCCAGGGTGTTAAGCAGCTCGCCAAGGGCATCTTCCAGTTGTGCCGGAACCGGCAGACCGTCGTCTTCTACGATGGCCAGGTCAACACCCAGTCCATCGCCCAGGTTGAAGATTTCATTGGCATTCAGAATGTCGGCCAGGCTGCCAGGCAGGCTGTCGAAATCGCCGTTGGTCAGTGCCAGTGCCAGGGACTGAACCAGCTCTGGTATCTGATCTACATCGCCGCCGGTAAAGGCGTCAGCAAGGGTGGCCAGCTGGGTTACATCCAGGCCCAGGTCCAGGCCGACGGTGCAGTCAGCATCCGGACTGGCTGTAGTGATGGATTTCGGATCGCAAACCGCAATGGCTGCTGATGTGGCATCGAGGAATTCGGTGCCGTTGACTATGGTGGTTGGTGCTTCAAAGCCGCCCAGACCGCCAAGAGCATCAGTCAGGGTATCGACAAGGGGAATCTGCAGAAGCAGTGCATTGTCCAGACTGTCCAGGCCGCTGTCGGCATCGCCGAATTCCAGCGGACTCAGCAGCGTGCCGCCCAGAGTATTCAGGGTGTCGCCAAGAACCGGAATCTGGGACAGCAGGTCATCATTCAGCAGAACAACCAGGCCACCGGTACGGAAGGTAAAAGTGGTCGGGTTTTCCAGGCTGTTGCCTGCCAGATCGGTAACTGCAGTGGTAACCGTGACCGTGTAGTAGCTCTGGCCATTGAAGTCTTCAGTCGGGTCAAACTCGATAGAGTTGCCGACCGGATTGATGACGCCTTCAACAGTACCGATGGTTGAGCCATCTTCGTCCAGTTCGGTGACCACGAAGCTGGAAGCGGTAACACTGCCAGGGTCGATGGCTTCATCAAATTCCACCAGAATGTTGGCGTCGGTGGCGTTGAGAATCTCGCCATCTTCAGGGCTGGTGGCGGTTACCTGTGGCGGGGTGGTATCCAGATTGTTGGTGCCTGCAGTTGTAAAGGCTGCAGTGGTTTCGGCACCCAGATACTTCTCGGTTTCGTATTCGCTACAGTCGGCGCGCAGGCCGTCGGTGGCTGTTACTACGAAATCGGTGCCGGCGGCCAGGTTATCGTTAGGGTCGATAACTACAGCTTTACCGGAGGCGGTGGCAGCGAAGGGAACTGTGTTGCCACCCTGGGTCAGAAGCAGGTTGCCGTCGATGCTGTCCGGATCAATATTGGCATTGAAGGTTACCCGGGCACTGGCATTGAGCTGAACATCTGTGGCGCCATCAACAGGGATGAACTCGGTTACTGCGAAAACGGTAGATTCCGTTGTGCAGAAAAGTTCCTGGTCTGTGATTTCCGGTTCATTGGGTACGTTAAGGCGGGGGTCGGACGGGTTACTGCTGCCGCCGCCACATGCAGTCAGCGTTACCGCTGATGCAATTGCTAGAGAAAGTAAAGATCTGTTTTTGGTAGTCATTATTAGCATCCTCTGCAGTTATTTCTTCAGGAGTTCTGAATATTTGCCGGAGACAATTGCCTCTACCCGGCGGTTCTGGGCGCGACCTTCTGGTGTGCTGTTTGACGCGATTGGCTGGGATTCACCCATGCCGGTTGTGGTGATGCGAGCTGCCGCAATACCGAATTCATTGAGGAGCACTTTCATGACGGCGTCAGCGCGACTCTTGGACAAACGCTGGTTGTAAGTGGCAGTACCCTTGCTGTCGGTGTGACCTTCCAGAAGGATGTTGGAGGTGGGGTACTGGCGCATCAGGTTGGCCAGTTCCGCGATTTCCGGGTAGAAGGCTCTGCGCACATCGGTCCTGTCGAACTCGAATTCCACATAAAGTGTTTTCTTGATGTCTTTGGTGAGCTCTTTGGGGCAGCCGTCGGAGTCTACGAGAGCGCCCATCGGGGTGTCCGGGCACTTGTCCAGTTCATCAATAACGCCATCGCCATCGGCGTCTTTGGGAGCTTCTACAACCGGCTGAATGGTTTTGACAACGGCCTTGGGCTTGGGAGCCTGGGGATATTCCTTGCCGAACAGGTAGTGGATGCCGGCAAAGTACTGGCCGTCAACATAGGCGTCTTCGAGTTCGGTGCGGGCACGAACACCACCTTCCAGCATAAACTGGGGGGCGATCATGCGCTGAAGTCCGCCTTCAAGATAAATGGCGTCTTCCGTTTTGGACTCGGCATCATCCACATCAATATCTGTGTAGCTGTAGCCGGCACCACCGAATGGGCGCCACCCTGCCAGCCTGAATTTGGCTGGATGTACGCGGCCGCCAAGGGAGCCGCGAATCAGATCAATATCGTGGTCGGTATTTCTGGTTTCTGACTCGGCAATGGAGCCCTGCAGAAACAGACTGAAGTACGGGTTGAACTGGTGGGTGATGTTCAGACCACTTTCAACATAGTTTGAAAGGTTGTCTTCAAGAACGCCTTTGTCTTCGGAATTTCCGGAGTCAACGTAGCTGCCTTCCAAGCCGATGGAGCTGTAGCTCAATGGGAAGTTCTCGGCAGCTGTTGCTACACCGGGGATGATGAGTGCCGCGGCAAGAACCGCTTGATAGGTCTTACGCATTACAGAGTGCTCCTTAGGATTGAATTCCAGAAGACAGTATATGAGTGTCTATACGAATAATAAAGACGTGATTTGAAGGTTTCACATTTGCTTAACAGAAGTTGGCGATACCGGGGCAGGGGGTGAGCTTGTAAG
>JBFHSI010000076.1:0-12997 GCA_041591245.1 Marinobacter sp. | reverse complement strand
TCCCGAAGAATATATCTCCCGTGATCCCTATGGTGGCGAGACCATGCTGAGGCTGGCGGATGGCTGGTGTGCCGCGTTAGACCGGGAAACCTTCATGTGCACCATTTACGAAAACCGGCCCTGGATCTGCCGGGAGTTTGAAATGGGCTCCTATGAGTGCATCGAGGAAAGGGATAAGTTCCTGTAGCAGCGCCGATATTTCCTACCAATGGTGGTGGCAAACAGACCAAAAGGTGTAGTGAATGCTGTGGGGTGAGCCTCCAGACTGTACCGATTCCATTGGAATTACTTCTACAACCTGTTGGGGGCGTTTATGAAGGCTGTGACTCTTGAACAACCGGGTGGTCTGGACAAAATCCTTGTTTCTGAGACCGCTGCTGCGGCTGCACCCGGCCCGGGCGAAATCAGGGTACGGATCCAGGCCGGCTCCCTGAATTACCACGACCTGCTGGTGGCCGAAGGGGCGTTGCCTGCTGACAACGGCCGGGTTCTGCTGTCAGACGGTGCCGGTGTGGTGGAAGAAGTGGGCGAGGGGGTTTCGGAGTTCAGCGTGGGGGATGCGGTTGTGTCGGTATTTTTCCCCCAGTGGGAGAAAGGTCCGGCAGATGCATCGGTGAGCAATTTTGCCCTGACGCCCGGTGATGGGGTGGATGGCATGGCCGCCGAGTCAGTTACCCGCTCCGCCAGTGCTTTCACCCATGCCCCGAAAGGCTGGAGCCATGAGCAGGCAGCCACCATTACTACGGCCGGTGTTACCGCATGGCGGGCGCTGGTGACAGATGGCCAGCTCAAGGCCGGGGATACCATTGTGACCCTGGGAACCGGCGGTGTGTCCATTGCCGCGCTGCAGATCGCGAAGATGTTTGGTGCCCGGGTGATAGCCACCTCTTCATCCGACGAAAAACTCGACCGCCTCAAGACTATGGGTGCCGATAAAACCATCAACTACCGGGACACTCCCGACTGGGGCCAGAAGGTGCTGGAGCTGACCGGAGGCGAGGGCGCCAGGCAGATTATTGAGGTGGGTGGCCCGGGAACCCTTGAGCAGTCGGTGACTGCGGTGGCAGCAGGTGGCCAGATTTCACTGATTGGCGTACTCACAGGCTTTGAGGGCACAGTACCTACCGCCGCTCTGATGTTCAAGCAGGTACGGCTGCAGGGGCTGCTGGTGGGTAGCCGCAAGGACCAGATGGATTACATCCGGGCCCTTGAGGTGAATGATTGCAAACCGGTTATCGACAAGGCGTTTTCTTTTGAAGCCCTGGCCGATGCCTTTACCTACCAGAAGAGCGGCGCCCACTTTGGCAAGGTGGTTGTCAGCTGGTAACGGATGATAGCGCCGGGGCGGGTTTTTACGACGCCCCGGCTGACATTGCCATTATATTCCGGTTTCTGAGGAACTCTCCGTGGGGGCGGTTGTCACTGGAACGATCGTTCAAAAACCCCGATGGAGAACAGAATGCCGAAACAGTTACCCTTTGCCCTGCTGCTGCTCAGACTTGGAATCTTCACCGTCTTTCTGTTCTGGACCCTGGATAAACTGGTCAACCCGGAACACGCAGCGAAAGTTTTCAGTGTGTTTCTGGGCCTTGATGGTCTGGGGGACAGTGTTTTTTATCTGATCGGTACCGTTCAGCTGGTGCTCATCCTGGCCTTTGTTGCCGGGGTACTGAAAACCTGGACCTATGGAATCATCCTGATTCTGCACGGAGTCTCCACCCTGTCGGCGTTCGCCAAGTACCTTCAGCCTTTTGACAACCTGCTGTTTTTCGCCGCCTGGCCCATGCTGGCTGGCTGCGCTGCCCTGTTCCTGTTGCGGGAATACGACACCCTGACACTGTCCCGAAAACCGGTTATGGCCTGATTCTCCGGGAGTCGAGTTCCGGTCGCTTGTCACGGGCCTGAAAAAGTGGCGCTGAGCCGCTATTATCAAGGCTTTGGTCCGGAACTGTTCGGCTGGCTTCGCCCGGGTGGTGAGGTCGACCGGGAAGAGTATCAGGCTTTGTGGAGTCAAGGCACATGAGCAGGGAATCATACTCACTGGTTGGAGATATCGGCGGTACCAACGCCCGGTTTGCCCTGGTGCGGCAGGGGCAGGTGCAGCTGGAGGCGATCCGGGTACTGTCCTGCAGGGATTACGACAACCTGGACAAGGCAGTGGCCAGCTACCTGGCCGACTCCGGCGTGCCGGCGGTCGACCAGGTATGCCTGGCGGTGGCCTCGCCGGTGCGTGGCACCCAGGTGCGGATGACCAACAATCACTGGCGTTTTGACACCGAGGCGGTTCGCCAGCAGTTCGGCTGGTCGGTGTTCAAGGTGATCAATGATTTTGCCGCCATGGCCCTGGGGGTGCTGCATGTGGCGGACGACCAGCGAATACATGTCTGTGGCGGGCCCGGTGATTCGTCCCGCCCGCGCCTGGTCATGGGGCCGGGCACCGGGCTGGGAGTGTCGGCTCTGGTGCCAACCCGCAGTGGCTGGGTGCCGTTGATGACCGAAGGGGGGCATGTGGACTTCGCGCCCACGAATGAGGCGGAGGTGGCGGTGCTGAGCAAGCTCCGGGATCGCTTCGGCAGGGTGTCGGTGGAACGTATCCTGTGTGGACAGGGGTTGGTGAACCTGTATCAGGCGCTGGCGGAGATTCAGGGCGTGCCCGCGCAGCTGGATGCGCCCGAGAAAATCACGGAAGCGGTGACAAGGGGTGACCGCCTGGCGCGGCAAACCCTGGAGCATTTCTGTGAAATTCTGGGCCGCACGGCAGGCAACGGGGTGCTCACCCTGGGTAGTCTGGGCGGTGTATACCTGTGTGGTGGCATTCTGCCCCGGTTTCTGGACTTCTTTCTGGAGAGCGGCTTCCGCAAGGGGTTCGAAGACAAGGGCCGGATGCGCCCGTTGCTGGAGTTTACCCCGGTATACCTGGTCACCGACCCTTACACCGGGCTTCTGGGGGCTGCGGAGGCTCTGAACAACGTCGAGGTCTGACCTCAGCCGAAACCGACCGTCCCGGAGCGGCGCCCTCAGTGGGGGGCGATACGCTGGCCGGTTTCGGGGTCGAAGAACACCACTTTTTTCATGTCGAACATGAGCTCGGCGCTTTGCCCCCAGGTGACCGGATGCTCCGGGTCGATCCGGCAATGGACTGGCGTGTCGTTGAGCTGGATCAGGGCAATCACGTCCGGGCCGGTGGGCTCGGTAACTTCGATGGTAAAGGCGCCGGTGGCTACAAGGTGCGGGTCCTGTTTCTGGGCCTGGGGCTGAGTGATATGTTCCGGGCGGATACCGAGAATCACCCGCTGGCCGGCCCGGTCCGCCAGATAGTCAGGCAGGGGCAATGTCAGGCTGTGGTCGTCCTGGCCCCGGACTGTCGCCTCCGGCCCCTGCTGGCCCCGGTCCACCGTTACAGGCACAAAGCTCATGGCCGGTGAGCCCATGAAGCCGGCCACGAACAGGTTCGCCGGTGTGTCATACACGGCTTTGGGTGTCCCCAGCTGCTGCAGCTCCCCGTCCTTGAGCACGGCAATACGGTCCGCCAGGGTCATGGCCTCGATCTGGTCGTGGGTGACGTACACGATGGTGGTGCCCAGGCGCTGGTGCAACTTTTTGATTTCAGTCCGCATTTCCACCCGGAGCTTGGCATCCAGATTGGACAGGGGTTCATCAAACAGAAACAGCCTTGGCCGGCGGGCCAGGGCCCGGCCCATGGCCACCCGCTGCTGCTGTCCGCCGGACAGCTGGGAAGGTTTTTTGTCCAGCAGCCGGGAAATCTGCAGCAGGTCTGAGACCCGGTCCACTTCCCGGTCGATGTCGGCCTTCGGCAGGCCCCGGATTTTCAGGCCGAAGGCGATATTCTGGCGCACGGTCATGGTGGGGTAGAGGGCATAGGACTGGAACACCATGGCAATGTCCCGGTCCTTGGGTTCCATGGCGGATATGTCCTGGCCATCCAGTATGATGGCACCGTCGGTAATGGATTCCAGCCCTGCGATGGTGTTGAGCAGGGTGGATTTGCCGCAGCCGGACGGCCCCACCAGAATCAGGAACTCGCCGGAGGCAATGTCAATGTCGATGCCCTTGAGGGTTTCCTCGGCAGTTCCCGGATAGGTTTTGCGAATGCCCCGTAACTCCAGTTGAGACATGTCTGTGATCCTCTTTGGTCAGCCTTTGACGGAGCCGGCGGTGAGGCCCCGGATGAAGTACTTGCCCGCAACCATATAAACCACCAGGGTGGGCAGGGCAGCAATCATGGCGGCGGCCATATCCACGTTGTATTCCTTCACCCCGGTCGTGGTGTTGACCAGGTTGTTCAGGGCTACGGTAATGGGCTGGCTGTCGCCGCTTGCGAATACCACGCCGAACAGGAAGTCGTTCCAGATCTGGGTGAACTGCCAGATGAGCGAGACCATGATGATCGGGGTGGACATGGGCAGCAGGATCCGGAAAAAAATGGTGAAGAAGCCGGCACCGTCCAGTCTGGCCGCTTTGATCAGCGCATCCGGAATGGCCACGTAGTAGTTGCGGAAGAAAAGCGTGGTGAAGGCCACACCATAGATAACGTGCACCAGGACCAGTCCGGTGGTTGTGTTGGCCAGGCCAAGCTTGCCCAGGGTTGCCGCCATGGGCAGCAGAACCACCTGAAAAGGCACAAAGCAACCGAACAGCAGCATGCCGAAGAACAGGTTCGAGCCCCGGAAGCTCCATTTTGATAGCACATAGCCGTTGAACGCCCCCAGCAGGGTGGAAATCAGTACCGCCGGCACCGTCATCTTGAATGAATTCCAGAAATAGCCCCGGATACCGTCGCACCGGACACCAGTGCAGGCTTCTGACCAGGCCTTGCTCCAGCCCATGGTGGTCCACTCGCTGGGCAGGGCCATCAGGTTGCCGGTGCGGATATCCATAGGGGTCTTGAAACTGGTGATCAGCATTGTGATGAGCGGGATCAAGTACACCAGTGCGGCTACTATCAGCACCGTGTAGATGGCGATCCGGCTGGGGCGAAGGCCGGTGTGGATGGGGTTAGCCATGGTGTTTTCCCCTCAGTTCCGAGTACAGATAGGGCACCAGCAGGGCGAGAATGGCTCCGAGCATAAGCATGGCGCTGGCGGAACCCAGGCCCATCTGGCCCCGGGTAAAGCTGTGGGTGTACATGAATACGGCGGGCAGATCGGTGGAGTATCCGGGGCCGCCGGCGGTCATGGTCATGACCAGATCAAAGCTCTTGATGGCGATGTGGGCGAGCACCATCACGGCGCTGAAAAACACGGGCCGCAGGGTCGGCAGGATGATCGACCAGTAGATGCGCGGCAGGCTGGCTCCATCCACTCGCGCCGCCCGGATGATGGATGAGTCGACGCCGCGCAGGCCGGCCAGAAACAGCGCCATTACGAATCCGGAGGACTGCCACACGGCGGCGATGACTATGGTGTAGATGGCCATGTCCGGAGTTATCAGCCAGTCAAAGGTAAAGGATGGCCAGCCCCAGTCATGCATCAGTTTTTCCACCCCCAGGCTGGGATTGAGGATCCATTTCCAGACGGTGCCGGTGACAATCATGGACAGAGCCATGGGGTACAGGTACAGGGTGCGCAGAGCACCTTCCTGGCGGATTTTCTGATCCAGGAATATGGCCAGCAAAACGCCGATCACCAGACAGCACAGGATGAACAGGCCGCCAAAGATGCCCAGGTTGATCGAGGCGGTAAGCCAGCGTTCGTTGTTCATCAGCTTGGCGTACTGGTCAAGGCCCACGAAGTCGTACACGGGCAGGAAGCTGGAGCTGGTGAACGAGAGCACGCCGGTCCAGATCATGAAACCGTAGATCCCGATACCCACCAGCACAAAGGTGGGGGCCACCACCAGCCTGGGCAGCCAGAGCTGGAGGCGATCGAGCAGACGGGTCATGGCCCTGGACACCCGCGCAGGGTGTTGCTGAATGTGTTCCATGAGAATTCTCCCGAAAGGATTAAGGGCCGCAGGGGCGGCCCTGGTCGGGTCAGAGTGCTGCCTGGATGGCTGCGGCCAGCTGGTCTGTGGCCCTGGCCGGATCCTTGTTGTCGGAGTTCACAAAGTTGGTGACCACATCAAAGATCTGGCCCTGGACATAGCTGGTGGTGGCCAGGCCGTGAGCGAAGCTGGGAACCAGGCCACCATCCCGGGCAGTGCGCCTGAAGGCTTCCATGGAGGACTGGGCGCAGGCATCGAAGCTGGACATGTCCATGTCGGTGCGCACAGGAATGGAACCCTTGGCCTGGTTGAACACTGTCTGGAATTCCGGCTCAAGGATGGTGCGGGCCAGATCCTGCTGGGCCTGGGTGTTGTCTTCGTTGTTCAGCCGGAACATGGCGAAGGAATCCACATTGAAGGTGAACTCACTGTCAGTGCCCGGAGCAGGTGCGCAGATGTAGTCCTTGCCCGGAGTCAGGCCGGCGGCGGTGAACTCACCCTTGGCCCAGTCCCCCATGATCTGCATGGCCGCTTCGCCCCGGATCACCATGGCGGTAGCCGAGTTCCAGTCCCGGCCCGCGGCATTGGCGTCAACGTAGCTCATCATCTTGGCGAATTTCGTGAAAACCGTTTCCATCAGCGGGCTGTCTATGACGTCCATATCATGGTCGACGAAGGCGCGGGCGTAATCCTGTGGCCCCATGACGGCCAGGGCCACGGCTTCGAATACAGTGGCGTCCTGCCAGGGCTGGCCACCGTGGGCCAGGGGAATGTAGCCTGCGGCCTTGAGTTTGTCAGCGGCGGCGTAGAACTCATCCAGAGTATGGGGCAGTTCAACGCCGGCCTTTTTCAGCACCTCAGGGTTGGCCCAGAGCCAGTTCACCCGATGTACGTTGACCGGAACCGCCACGTAGTGGTCTTCGTACTTCATGACATCGGCGATTACCGGAGGGATCAGCTGATTCCAGTCACTGGTTTCAGCAACCTGATCCAGGCTGGTAAGGAAACCCAGCTTGGCCCATTCCCGGATGTCCAGCCCTTTGATCTGGGCGGCTGCAGGCGGGTTGCCGGAGACCGCCCGGGTCTTGAGGACGGTCATGGCGGCTTCGCCACCACCGCCGGCAACGGCGAAATCCTTCCAGGTATGGCCCTGGGCTTCCATCATGTCTTTCAGTGCTGACGCCGCGCGGGCTTCCCCGCCGGCGGTCCACCAGTGCAGAACTTCGACTTCTCCGGCCTGAAGGGCGGCCGGAAGCAGGCTGGCAGTGAGCGTGAATGCGGACAGTGTGCGTTTGAAGCTGCTCATGGGACTATCCTTGTTTTTGTTGTGTGGGTCTTCCTTGAGTCTATGGCAGGTGGCAGCCAGGGGATGTATCAAACTGAAAAGTCGTTGTAACAGGGTTGTTACATTGGCGAGCTGTGACGGGGAAGGGTCACGGTGACCCTCAGGCCGCCGTCGGGCCGGTTGCGAATGGTCAGTTCTCCACCGTGGCTCTGGGCGATGTTGCGGGCAATGCCGAGTCCGAGCCCATGACCCGGTTGCCGGTGGCTGTCCCCGCGGACATAGGGCTCGAAAATACGGGCCAGCTGGGATTCGGGGATACCGGGACCGTCGTCCTCCACATGGACCGTGAGCTGGTCCGTGCCGTCCTCGATACATACCCTCGGGTGATGACCGTATTTGACGGCATTGTCCACCAGGTTGCCGAAGCAGCGTTTCAGGGCCAGAGGCTTGCCCCGGTAAGGCCGGCAATGGCCGGTGATGGTTACCGCTCCCGTGTCGCCCGGGTAGGCGTCGGCCATGTTGTGCAACAGGCTTTCCAGATCCACCCACTCGGCATTTTCGTGGATTTCCGTGTCGCGAATGGTTTGCAGCGCGCCTTTCACCAGCAGTTCCAGTTCCTGCAGGTCTGCTTCCAGGCGCTCGCGCATGGTGTCGTCTTCGATCAGGTCCACCCGCAGGCGCAACCGGGTAATGGGGGTTTTCAGGTCGTGGGAAATGGCGCGGAACAGCTGGTTGCGGTCGTTGATGTAGCTCTGAAGCCGCCGGCGCATGGCGTTGAAGCTGCGGGTAACCGCCACTATCTCGGCGCTGCCCTGTTCCGGCAGAGTGGGGGGCTGGTCGTCCAGGGGCAGTTCCCGGACGGTGCTGGCCAGGATGCGCAGGGGGCGGGTCTGCTGTCGGATCAGCCAGGCCAGTACGGGAAACAGGATGGCGATCATCACCACCATGAACAGCAGCAGCTGCCTGGGGATACCCTCTTCCTCAAGCGAGATGTAGGGGGCGGGCAGGGCTGCCGCCAGGTATAGCCATTCATCTTCAGCCACCTCGATCTGGGTCACGAGTACCGGTGGATTTACCGGTTCCAGGGTAAGTGCGTAGTGGGCCCAGGAGCGGGGCAGGGCATCCAGAGACAGTTCATTGTTGAGGATACGCAGGTCGTCGGGGCGAACGAACTCCACGTACAGATTGACCCGGGTGCCCAGGCGCTTGCGCAGAACCGATTCCACCTCTGCGATCACCAGCCGCTTGCGACCTGTGTCCGGCAGCGGTGTCATATCGATGCGATGTTCATTCAGGGATACGAAGAACCGGGTGCCGCCCATGTTGCGCAGCTGGTCCAGAACTATGTGCCGGTACTCCAGTGGCAGGGAATCGAAGAACTGGGCGGTGGCCGCCACCGATTGGGCCAGGTTGCGGCTGGTGGCCAGCAGGCCCTGTACCTGCTGGCTCCGGAAGGTGGCAATCCAGGCCAGGCTGGAAATCACCAGAGCGCAGGCCATGGCGATCAGGGTCAGCAGTAACACCCGGCCCAACAGGGAAGATGGAAACCAGCGCCAGGATTTCCTTGTCCGGGGCTGTTCCGGCTCACTCCGAAGCATGGTGTACCGTCGCTGCCAGCAGGTAACCGGCCCCGCGTACTGTCTTGACCAGTTTCGGGCTACGGCCCTGGTCACCGAGCCGTTGACGGAGCCGGCTTACGGCTACATCCACCACCCGGTCCAGGGGCATGGATTCCCGGCCCCGGGTTACTTTGGAGATGGTGTCCCGGTCCAGTATCTGGTTGGGGTGCTCAAGGAACAGCTGGAGCAGGGCAAAGTCGGCTCCGGACAGGGGGCTTGACTGCCCCTGTTCATCAATGAGTTCGTGGGCCAGGGTATCCAGGCGCCAGCGGTCGAACAGGATATAACGGGGGTTGTCCTGTTGGCTGAAGCTGGCCCGGCGCAGGAGTGCCTTGATCCGGGCCTGAAGTTCCCGGGCGCTGAAGGGCTTGGCCAGGTAGTCATCGGCACCCAGTTCCAGCCCCACCACCCGGTCGGTTTCATCGGAACTGGCGGTGAGCATGATGATGGGCACCCGGGACTCTTCCCGGATCTGTCGGCACAGGGTGAAACCGTCATCGCCCGGCAGCATTATATCGAGGACGATCAGGTCGACCCGGGTCCTGTTTAGAGCGCTGTGCATGCTCTCGCCATCGAAGGCGGTCAGCACCTTGTAGCCGACCCGGCTCAGGTGTTCCTGAAGCAGTTCCCGGATGGCTTCATCATCGTCAACCACAAGGATTGAGGCTTGGGTATCGCTCATGGTCAGGTTTTTGTTTGAGTTATGTGGATACTGGTTGGAACAGGTGAAGTCTAACCTGCGTGCGGGGTTTCGGCCAGGTAGCCTGCCACTTCAGAGGCAGTGAGAGAAAAAACAGAGGGCATCATCTGATGCCCTCTGTTGTATAAAGCGAGGTCGCAGCTCAGGTATGCATGTTCCCGGGGACTGCTGATTCAGACTTCTGCGGCCCAGAGCCCCTGAAGCTGGCCCAGCAGGGAAGAACCAACGCCCTGGTCGCCCAGGAAGCTCATGATAATGGGGACGAACTGGGAGATCATCGCACTGTCCATGCCCAGGGCGGAGAAGGCGGACTGAACGCCATCCATGGATGAAATACCCGAGAGCAGGCTGTCGGTCAGACTGTTTTCTCCGCCCAGCAGGCCGGACAGACCGGAAGTTTTGCTGGCGAGTTCGCTTATGGTGTCGCCACCGAGTTCATTTTTTGCCAGTTGCAGCAGGGCGCCGGTGCCACCAATTGCCTGGGTTTCTGTAACCCCCAGCTGATTCCCAAGCAGTCCCATCAGTTGCTGGGCTTCCCCGCTGACTTCAGTTGTGGACGTGAGCGCCTGGGTGCCGCTGGACAGAGCGTCATTCAGGCTGAATGCGTTGGCGGCGGGAGCCAGAAGATAGATACTTGAAACAAAAAGGAACTGTTTGAGGATTGAATTCATTGGCACGTCCTGGGGGCTGTGTGGTTGAGGTCCATCACTATATTGGGGGACGGGGGATAAATTAAAAGTGCGGGAAACCCATACAGGGTGAGATTTGAGAGCTGTAATTTTCTCTGACCAGGCACAAGCCCTTGGCTGTGGCGGCTTCAGAGGGAGCGGCTTCTGCTCCTGCAATGACAATAAGGATTGGTAATGTAGTGGCGCACAGTCATTTCCCCGCCATGAATTCCAGGAAGAAGGTTTCAAATTCCGCTGCAGGCTGGGGGCGGGCAAACAGGTAGCCCTGAGCATGGTCGCAGCCGATTTCCAGCAACAGGCGGCGCTGGGCTTCGGTTTCAACCCCTTCCGCGGTGACTTTCAGTCCCAGTTTGTGGGCCATGATCACAATGGCTTCGCAAAGCACCCGGTCGTTCTGGTCGGTTTCCATGGTTCGCACAAAAGACTGATCAATCTTCAGGTAGTCGATGTCAAAACGTTTCAGGTAGGACAGTGCTGAATAGCCTACGCCGAAGTCATCAATGGCAATTTCAATACCGGCATCACGGAACTGCAGAAGCTTGGCTTTTACTTCTGTGGTGGCGTTCAGCAGCAGGCCTTCGGTAATTTCGATAACCAGGTATTTTTCGTCCAGCCCCAGAGTATGCAGATAGGCCAGCCATTCCTGGATATTCAGGGCATCACTCTGAAACTGCACCGGTGACATGTTTACCGATATTTTGAATTCGGAATCAAATATCTGGCACCAGCGTTTTGCCCTGGCTGCGGATTCCCTGAATACCCAGTCACCGATGCCAACGATCAGGCCGGTTTCTTCGGACAGGGGAATAAACTCGGCGGGGCTGATGAGTCCCCGTTGTGGATGGTTCCAGCGTATCAGTGCTTCCGCCTTGGCAATGCGCCCGGTGGCCAGGTTCACGATTGGCTGGTAATACAGCTCGAACTGATGGTTCTGGACAGCCACTCGCATATCGTTGATCAGGGTCAGCCGGTTCTGGGCGGCCGCCTGCATGGACCGGGTGAAGTAGCTGATACGGTTGCGCCCCGAGGTTTTGGACACATACATGGCCTGGTCGGCGTTGCTGATCAGTTGATCCGCATTGGAGGCATCATCCGGGCAGAAGCTGATGCCGATGCTGGCGGGGGTGTAGATGGTTTCTCCATTAATGGTGTAGGGCTCGGCCAGCACGCTGATGATCTGTTCGGCGACTTTTTCAGCGTCGATTGTCTGGTTGATATCACGCAGAATGACGGTGAATTCGTCACCCCCCATCCGGGCTACGGTATCGGCCCCCCGGACACAGTGGCTGATCCGCTCCGCAGTCTGTATCAGCAGCTGGTCTCCCACCGGGTGCCCCAGGTTATCGTTAACGTCCTTGAAGTGGTCAAGGTCGATGAACAACAGTGCCAGCCTGGAATTTTCGCGCCGGGATTTGCGGATTTCCTGTTCCAGCCGGTCCTGGAACATGTAACGATTGGGCAGGTCTGTCAGGAAATCATAATTTGCCTGGCGCCAGATCACTTCATCGGAGCGAATCTTGTTGGTGATGTCCGAGCCCATGGCCACGTAGCGCTGTACCTTTCCGTTGTCATCGTAAATGGCGTTGATGGTAAGCCATTCGGGAAAGGTTTCGCCGTCTTTGCGGCGGTTCCAGATTTCGCCCTGCCAGACCCCCTTCTCCTCTATCTCTTTCCACATGGCTTCAAAGAAATCGTCATCATGGCGACCGGAGTGAAGAAGGGCCGGATCCTTGCCCCTGATCTCCTCAAGGGTGTAACCGGTCATCCGGGTAAAGGCCGGGTTAAGGGCAACAATCCGGTGATTGGCATCGGTGACCAGAACCGATTCGGCGCTGTTGGTGTAGATGGAGGCGGCAAGCAGCAACTCCTTCTGTACCAGATCCCTTTCGATAGCAATGCCCATGAGGTTGGCCGCGCTCTCGATCAGGGCAATTTCGTGGTCGTCCGGCAGCCCCGGTTCCCTGCGATAGATGGCAAAGGTACCCAGTATCTTGCCGGATGAGCTGTGGATGGGCTCAGACCAGCAGGCTGCGAGTCCAGCTTTGGCGGCAATTTCCTTGTTGTTTTTCCAGTAGGGGTGAGTTGCGATGTTTTCGACAATAACGCGCTCTCCTGTGAACGCGCTGGTGCCGCATGAGCCTACACCCTGACCTATCTCCAGGTGCTCGGTGGTCTTGTTGTAAAAGTCCGGAAGTCCTGGTGCTGCGCCATTGCCCAGGTGTGTTCCTTCCTCGTTCATAAGCAGAATAGAGGCGATGGACTGGGGATAGATGGATTCGGCAGACTCGATAACCTGCAGCATGATCTCGTTCAGGGAGCGGCTTTTGACAATCTTTTCCAGAGCCAGTTGGCGCATCTGTTCGCGCCGTTCGGCCATTTTCCTGCGAGTGATATCCTCAACCAGTACAACCACATAGGCCAGGCTGCCGTCGTCATTACGAACCGCCCTTGAGGCCAGGAGTCCGTCGATGACCTCACCGGTTTTCCGGATATAGCGTTTTTCCATCATGAAATCGTCAAGAGAGCCTTCAATTAGCTGGCGAAACCGGGTTTTGCCGATTTCAAGATCATCCGGGTGGGTCAGTTGGCTCCATGTGAGGGGTTTGATCTCTTCCGGGGTGTAACCGAACATGTCACACAGGGCCTGGTTGACCTCCAGCCAGCCTCCGTCCGGAAGGATGGAGGCCATACCAAACATGGAACGTTCGAAATAGGCCCGGAACCTCTGTTCATTGGCCTTCAGGGCTTTCTCGGCGGTGCG
>JBFHSI010000075.1:0-13059 GCA_041591245.1 Marinobacter sp. | reverse complement strand
GCCCACACGAATTACTTGGTTAACTTGTTAAAGAGCGTTTGAGCTGTTGCTCAATCAAGGCCGCGTATTTTACTCTCAACCGCGCCCTTGTCAACCACTTTCAGAAGAAATTTTAAAACGCTTTTCTTCAACACTTTCAAGTGATTGTCTTTCGATTCCGGGCCGCCCTAACCGGGCTCCCCTCGAGAGAGATGCGCATTCTACTCCCAAGCCCCGAGTTGTCAACGGTTTATTTCAGCTTCATTGCAATTCCGGATACACCGGCAAAAAAACACCCGGCCGAGGCCAGGTGTTTTATATCAGCTGGCAGTTCTCGTGGTCAGGCCATCAGGTTATAGACGAATACAATGATCACCGCCACCGGAGTGATAAACCGGATCAGGTTGTACCACAGCCTGAACGCCCCGCCATCCGGCAGAAGATCGCTGTTCAGGGATTCCTTCGCAACCATCCAGCCGACAAACACAGCAGTCAGCAGACCCGACAGGGGCAACATGATATTGGCCGTGAAGTAATCCAGCAGATCGAAAATGGTCTTGCCTTCAAAACGGGCAAAATAATCCAGCGGAGTGATATCCGACCAGACATTCAGGGACAGGATAGAGGTAATCCCCAGCGCCCAGCACAGGAAGCCCACCAGGATTGCGCTGACCCTGCGCCCCATACTGGTGTTCTCCTCCACCCATTCCACCACCGGCTCAAGCAGGGAAATACCGGAGGTCCAGGCAGCAAACAGCAGCAGCACAAAGAACAGGGTGCCAAACAGGGTACCCATGGGCATGCTGCCGAACGCCAGAGGCAGGGTCTGGAATATCAGCCCGGGACCGGCCCCAGCCTCAAGCCCGTTGGCAAAGACCACAGGAAAAATGGCCAGTCCAGCCAGCAGGGCCACCACAGTATCGGCCAGGGATACGGTAACGGCAGTGCGGGCAATGGATACGTCCCGGCTCAGGTAGGAGCCATAGGCCATCATGATGGCCATACCCAGACTGAGGGTGAAGAAGGCGTGCCCCAGGGCAATAAGTACACCGTCGATGGTGAGTGCCCCGAAATCCGGAGTGAACAGGAAGCTTGCAGCCTCACCGAAATGGCCGGTGGTGGTGGCATAGCCCACTGCCAGCAACAGCAGTATGAACAGTGCGGGCATCAGAATACTGGTTGCACGCTCCAGACCATGCTTCAGGCCTCCGGATACCACCACTACCACCAGCACCATAAACACACTGTGCCAGATGAGTAACTGTAAGGGACTGGCAAGCAAACCACTGAACAGGCCACCAATGGCCTCGGCACTGCTGCCACTGAAGTCACCCATGGCTGCATAGCCGATATAGGACGCCGCCCAGCCACCGATAACAGAGTAGAAAGACAGAATAACAAAGGCGGCAATCAGGCCGATGATGGCGGAAATCTTCCACATTGGTGAAGCCAGATTACGCTCGGCCACCAGCTGCATGCTGGTAATCGGGTTATGACGGCCATTCCGGCCAATAAACACTTCCGCCATCATGATAGGGATACCGATGATGGCAATGCAGACCAGGTACACAAGCACGAAAGCACCGCCGCCGTTTTCACCTGTTATATAAGGAAACTTCCAGATGTTTCCCAGGCCCACGGATGAGCCAGTTGCTGCCAGGATAAATGCGAAACGGGATGACCAGAGGCTGCGGGAGGCCTCCGCGCCGGTGCCCGCAACCGAGCTGGAATGAGTCATTGAGTCTTCCTGTACTTCAAGCTGAGGAATGTTGTATCGGGGGAAGTACCGGGTGCAGGCCCGGCATTCAGGGCGGGGATTCTGCCAGCACCGGCGACAGGATGCCAGTGCTGGCACGGCCTCCGGACCGGGACCGGTCTGGAGGCAATACACTTACCGAGTGACTAACTAGCCGTTTTTGCTGACAAAACGGGCCACAAGATCTTTCAGCCCACGGGACATGACACTGACCTTGTCACTGCTTTCACGGGCGGCTGTACCCTGTTCATCACTCCGGTCTGCCAGTTCGGCAATGGAAATGATCTGGCGATTGATGCCCTCGGATACCTGACTCTGCTCCTCGAAAGCCGCAGACATATTGATGAAGCTTCCGGAAATGGTCTGTATGGAGGTAACTATATCCCTCAGGGAGTTTTCCGCTTCCTGCACCTTCTCCAGACCCTGGCCGGCCACAGCCTCACCGTCCCGGGTGGCCTGAACCGCAGAGTCCACCTGGGTACGGAACTGGTCGATCACCCCCTGTATACGGATGGTGGATTCCCGGGTGCGCTGGGCCAGGGACCGGACCTCATCGGCAACAACCGCAAACCCGCGCCCGTGATCACCGGCCCGGGCCGCCTCAATGGCGGCATTCAGCGCCAGCAGGTTGGTCTGATCGGCAATCTCGGAAATCAGGCTGGTGGCCTCACCGATACTGTTGGTGGATTCACCCAGCTCGCTGATGGTCCGGCCTATGCCGTTAACACTGTTCACCAGCTGTTCAATAGCCACCAGGGCTTCGGAACTGCGCTCGCTGCCAATACCTGCCAGCTGGTTGGCCTCTTCCGCTTCCCGGGCATTGCTGTTAACGGATTCCGTCACTTCCTGTATGGACGCGGTCATTTCCGTAATGGCCGATGCGGTCTGTTCCGTTTCCTGGCGCTGACGGGCAATCGCGGCAGCGCCATCGCTGATAAAGCCATAGGAGGCCCGTGCCTGCTCCGACAGCAGCTCCGCCTGATCCTCAATACGGGCCAGCGCCGTGCTGATGCGGGCATCTTCACTCACCAGCAGCATGGACATCTGGGAATAGAGGCCGGTTTCATCGCTGTAGGTTCTGGCCACAACCGGATCCCGGAAGCCTCCGGTATTCTGTTCAAGCAGGTTACTGAGACGGGACCTGACCAGCCCCAGCAGTATGCCTCCACCCAGCACATGGCCGACTACGACCAGTCCTGCGGCAATCCAGATGTTGCCGAACTGCAAGGCCGCCAGACAAAGTACCAGAGACAGGGCGATGGGCCAGCCGGAACGGATACCGGCAGCCAACCGGGTGCCGATGCCCAGCACCGCCTTGTCGGCAGAGATACGGGCATAGAGGGCTTCCGCCCGCTCCACCTGCCGGCGTGTGGGTTCGACCCGGACCGATTCGAAACCGACGATCTGGCCGTTTTCCCGAATAGGTGTCACATAGGCGCTTACCCAGTAATGATCACCGTTCTTGATGCGGTTCTTGACCACCCCCATCCAGGCCTTGCCATCCTTCAGATAACCCCACATATCCCGGAATACCGCCGGCGGCATTTCCGGATGACGGATAACATTGTGGGGCTGGCCCACCAGCTCTTCCCGGGAATACCCGCTGATCTCTACAAATTCGTCATTACAGTAGGTAATGACACCCCTGAGATCCGTGGTCGTGATCAACCGTGTGCCCCCCCGCATCTTCACTTCATGCTGGGTAATCGGGAGATTCTTGCGCATAGGCGTACCTGTTCTTAGGCCCGGACAGGAACCGGGCAGGGCTCAGGACCAGGGGGGAGCGAAGATGAGTGTCTGGTAGTCGCAACGGGCGATGACCTGACTTTATCAGCTATCGGCAAGAAGCAGGAGAACTTGAATGATTAGAATTGTCACCCTTTTGCAACCAATCGTGCGCCTGGGTGAAAGCGCGCATTGATCCACAGGGAAAGGACTATCACGGTGCCGCCCAGTGCCAGCCGCAGCAGATCCGCGTCCCGGTTCCAGATCAGCAGATTCACCAGCAGGCCCGCCGGTACCAGCACGTTGTTCATGATGGCCAGGGTGCCCGCATCAACTTTGCAGGCGCCACGGTTCCAGAGGAACATGCCCAGACCGGATGCCGCCAGCCCGAGCCAGACCAGAATGCCCCACTGCAGGGGAGTGGAGGGCAGGCGTTCGCTGTTGCCGAATATCAGGAAAGACGGCAGGGCAATAATCAGGGCCCCGAGAAAGAAATAGCCGAAAGTGCGGAACGGGGGTATGGGCGAGGCATAACGTTTCATTATGTGCTTGTAGCCCACCTGCCCGGCGGCAAAAGTGGCATTGGCCACCTGCAGCAGCAGGAAGCCGGTAAAAAACTCCCCGCTCAGGCCATCGTAACGGATGATACCGGCACCAACGGTAGCCACTGCCGCAGCTATCAGGGCCACCGGAGAAAAGCGCCGGGACAGGGCATCGTCGATCAGGGTGACATACAAAGGCGTAAAGATGGTGAACAACAGGACTTCCGGTACCGTCAGATAGCTGAACGACCGGTACAGGCACAGATAGGTAATGCCAAACTGCAACATGCCGGAGGCCAGGATGCCCAGCCTGAGCCCTGAGGGCACTCCGCGCCAACGCATGAACGGCAGGAACACCAGAGTGGCCAGCAGTATCCGGCTGAGTACCGCAAAATCACTGTCCACCCGGCCGGCCAGAAACTCACCGATCAGGCTGAACGAAAAAGCCCAGAGCACCGTAACAAAAACCAGATAACCCATCTCAACCCTATCCGCATGATTTAGTCGGGCTACTTTAAAGGTTTTCCCGGCAACATGCAGCGCCGGAACACAGGACAAACCCCGATGCACAGTATCCGGACAATCGGTTACCATGCCCTCCCTGCCGGTCCCTGACAGGCAACCCCCATTCAGACCCGAGAGACCGGAACAGCCGAACTATGGACGAAACCCATCAACCTTTGCCGGAAACACGTCAGCCCCTGGTAACACGGGTTCTGGCCGAATGGCGAATGCTGACAGCTCTGGGTGGGCCGATTCTGATCGCCCAGATCGCCCAGATGGCCAACGGGGTTATCGATACCATCATGTCCGGCCATGCCAGTGCCGAAGATCTGGCCGGTGTCGGTATCGGCAGCAGCCTGTGGATGCCCTTGTTCCTGCTGTTCATGGGCATGCTCAGCGCCCTGCAGCCGATGATCTCCGGCTATAACGGTGCCCGCACCCCGGAAAGGATCATGCCCACCACCTGGCAGGGCCTGTACCTGGCCGCTGGCGCAGCCCTGATCATGATCCTGCTGCTGACCCATGTGCATCCGGTGCTGGCCCTGCTGAACATGGACACCCATACGGCACAGATTACCCAGGGCTATCTCAGTGCCTTTGCCTGGGGGATTCCGGCACTGCTGCTGATGACCGCACTGCGGGGGCTTACCGATGGCCTGGGGCATACCCGGGTTATCATGGCCTTCTCCATTCTCAGCACCCTGATCAACCTGCCCCTCAACTATATCTTTATCTACGGCAAGCTCGGTGTGCCCGCCATGGGGGGCATAGGTTGCGGCTGGGCCACAGCCATCTCCAACGGTATCGCCGCCCTCGCCCTGCTGACATTCCTGAATCGCAGCCCGGCCTACCGGCACTTCCGGTTGCTGGCTGCACGGGTGAAACCGGACATCAGGCAGATGGGCGAGATTCTGCGTATCGGTGTGCCCATTGGCTTCACCATCTTTGTGGAAGCCAGCATGTTTTCCGTTATCGCCCTGTTCCTTGCAGCCCTTGGCCCGGTGATTGTGGCCGGACACCAGATAGCCCTGAACGTCACCTCCATTGTATTCATGCTGCCTTTGAGCCTAGGTATGGCGCTGACCTTGAGGGTAAGCTTCCTGGTGGGTGCCCAGGCCACCGATGCCGCCCGGCTGATATCCCGCAGCTCCCTGGTGCTGGCAATAACCATCGCCCTGACACTGGCCACCCTGCTATTCGTATTTGCAGATGCCATTGCAGCACTCTATACCAGCGATCCGGAGGTCCGCTCTGTCGCAGTGCACCTGCTGAGTTTTGCCGCAGCATTCCAGATTGCCGATGTGCTTCAGGTGACCTGCATCAGCGCACTCCGGGGCTATAAAGACACCCGTATTCCCATGTATATCATGTTGTTTTCATTCTGGATCATCTGTCTTCCCCTGGGTTATCTGCTGGCACTGACCGACCTGCTTCGGCCCGCCATGGGCGCCGCCGGCTTCTGGGTTGGCCTCACCCTGGGCCTTGTCTCCGCCAGCATTCTCCTGGGCTGGCGACTGTTTCGCTATACTGTCAGTGGCCGGCAGGCGGACAAATTGGAGGCTGGCCCCTGTTAAAGGGTAGACTTGCAGGTTAACGAACCGGCATCAGCAGGGTGACCCACATTGAGCAGCCTTATCCGAATTCCACCGGGCGTCCTCGAACTGGGTCGTCCCCTGCCCTGGAACGTGTACGATGCGGACGGCAAAATCCTTCTCTGCCAGGGCTATGTAATCCAGACCAATGTCCAGCTGGAACAGCTGTTCCGGCGCGGCCTCTTCCGCCCGAGAAATACGGATCTTTCCGAAACTCCAGTCAGCCCTCAGGAAAACCGGAGAAGAAATCCCTTTGAGGACTACCCGGACCTGCTGCAGACACTGGAACTGACCCAGCGTGCCATAACCTCAGAAGACCCCTCTGCCCATGCCCGGCTTATGGGGCTCACCCGGATGCTGGGAAAAACCTGCGACGATGCCCCGGACATGTGCCTTGCCCTGATTCACCTGTATTCAACGGTGCCCACAGTTCTGGAGCAGACCCTGTTCACCGCCATTCTGTGCCAGCTCACGGCCCGCCAGTTCGGGCTGGACCCGGAGCGCACCGCCATGGTGTCAGCAGCCGCCTTCACCGCCAACCTGGCACTGGTTCAGGTGGCCGACCAGCTCAATGCCTCCAACCACATTCTCAACGAGAGCCAGCGCGCGGTCATACGCAAACACCCGGAACGCAGTGCCCGGGCCCTGGAAAAAGCGGGGATTACTGAGGAACAGATACTCACCATTATTCTCCAGCACCACGAACAGGCAGACGGCAAGGGTTTTCCCGCTGGCCTGAGTGGCATGGATATCCGCCCGGAAGCTGAAATACTCGCCCTGTCGGAACGCTACGTGGCCATGATCACCCGCCGGGGCTACCGGGACCGCATCAGTGTTTCCCATGCCCTCAGGCTTCTGGCCAGTCTGGCAGGGGATGTCTGCCGACCGGCAGTTTCCAGGGCCCTGCTGGGGGTACTGGGGGAGTATCCCCCAGGCATTCTGGTGCGCCTGAAGAACCGGGAAATGGCGGTTATTACCGGCCAGCCCGAAGCCGACCGGGGACCTTTTGCCCGGGTTCTTTTTGACCCGGAAGGTACCCGTTGCCCGCACTACCCCGAAAGGGACACCAGCCAGCCAGGCTTCGGCATCCAGGCTCAGGAACAGCCCGATGTCATACCCTCCATGGATTTCAGCCGGATCTGGAATTTCCGGTACTGACCACCCGCACCGGGACAGCCCGGGAGACCGGCCATGGTGGTTCAGGGGGGTATCGGTAAATGAAGCAATCAATCAGTCTTCGGTGGCTGCAGACAGTTCAAGCCCGCAACCCAGGCTAGCCAGTTCCGACAGTATGGCGGTGCGGGTAACAATACCCACCAGCCGGTCATGGTCCACCACCGGATACACCTTGGGCTTGCCTGCCCCCAGATTCTGGGCCAGATCGACAACCGCCAGATCCGGCGAAACCGTAACCGGCTTCCGGAACATGACATCCTCCACCACGGAATCGCCTTCGCAATGGTAGCTGCTGACCAGCAGTGAATGTATGCAGTCCTGCTCCGACACAAACCCCAGAACACGACGCTGGTCATCCACAACGGGCAATCCGGACACATGGTTGTGCAGCAGGGTTTTCACCACCATGGGCAGCGGCGTACCACAGCGGATGGGATCAATATGATTCCACATGACGTCAGAGACTTTCAGTGAGCGCATGGGTATGTCTCCTTGCCGTTAATGACTGATGTTTCCTGCCCTGCAGAGGGCCCCCTGTCAGTAAACATAGGCAATAACAGCCGGAAAGGCTAAGTCCAGCCGCAGATGAGTTGCCCTCATTCCGATTAACATCAATGGTTTACAGACTGAAAATAATGATTAAACTCGGAAAGTCAGTCTTTATATAGATAAGAAACATAATTAACAGGAGACCCCATGGAATCAATTTCAGCCGTGATATCAGCTATTAATTCACTGGTATGGGGTCCCCCCATGCTGGTTCTCATTCTCGGCGTGGGCCTGTTCCTGAGCCTCGGACTGAAGATCATGCCGGTACGCAAGCTGGGAGCCGGGTTCCGCCTGATGTGGAAAGGCCGGACAGCGGACAGCGCGGAATCGGAAGGGGAGATACCTCCGTTCCAGGCACTGATGACCGCATTGTCCGCAACGGTGGGAACCGGGAATATTGCCGGTGTGGCCACCGCGGTGTTTCTGGGTGGCCCGGGTGCCCTGTTCTGGATGTGGCTGACGGCTCTGGTGGGTATGGCCACCAAATATTCCGAAGCCGTACTGGCGGTGCGTTTCCGGGAAGTAGATGAGCGCGGCGCCCATGTGGGTGGCCCCATGTATTACATACGCAACGGACTGGGCAAGAAATGGGCCTGGCTCGGCGTATTCTTTGCCGTCTTTGCCGCCATCGCCGGATTCGGAATTGGTAATACCGTACAGGCCAACTCGGTGGCCGATGTAATGGAAGCCAGCTTCGGCCTGCCCCATATGGCCACCGGCCTGATCCTGATGGTTCTGGTGGGCGCGGTACTGATCGGGGGCATCCGCCGAATCGGTCAGGTGGCCAGTGCCCTGGTACCGTTTATGGCCATTTCCTATCTGCTGGCCGGTCTGGTGGTCCTGGCCATCAACGCCGCCGATATCCCCAACGCCCTGGCACTGGTCTTCAAGCACGCCTTCAGCCCGGTCGCTGCCGAGGGTGGTTTTGCCGGTGCTGCAGTCTGGGCCGCTATCCGTTTCGGTGTGGCCCGGGGGATCTTCTCCAACGAGGCAGGCCTCGGCTCCGCCCCTATCGCCCACGCCTCGGCCCAGACCAAGAACCCGGTCAACCAGGGTATGGTGGCCATGCTTGGCACCTTTATCGACACCATTATCATCTGCTCCATCACCGGTCTGGTCATTATTACCTCCGGCACCTGGACCAGCGGTGTCTCCGGCGCGGAACTCACCTCCCTGGCATTTGATGCAGCCCTGCCCGGACTCGGCAACTACATTGTCGCCATTGCCCTGGCGGTATTTGCCTTCACCACCATCCTGGGCTGGTCCCTGTATGGCGAGCGCTGCGTCGAGTTCCTGTTCGGCGTCAAAGCCATAGTGCCTTACCGGGTGCTGTGGATTCTGGCTATCCCGGTCGGCGCCACCCTGAATCTGGGTTTTGTCTGGCTGGTAGCTGATACTCTCAATGCCCTGATGGCGGTGCCCAACCTGGTGGCCCTGCTGCTGCTCAGCCCGGTGGTATTCAAGCTGACCAGAGAGCATTTCGCCAAGGAACGGGCCGCAGGCTGACCCGGCGCGGCCATGAAATCAAAAAGGCCGGACAGTCTCCTGTCCGGCCTTTTTGTATCCACTGACTCAGGTCAGTGACTGTCCTCAGAAAGCGGGTACAACCGCGCCTTCGTACTGATCCATGATAAAGGCTTTCACCTCATCGGAAGTCAGTGCATCCGCCAGTTTCTTCATGGCTTCACTGTCCTTGTTGTCCGGACGGGATACCAGAATGTTCACATAGGGCGAGTCTGCACCCTCAATCACCAGAGCATCTTCAGTGGGATTCAGGCCGGCTTCCAGCGCATAGTTGGTGTTGATCAGAGCCAGATCCACCTGGTTCAGGATACGGGGCAGTGTCGCTGCTTCCAGTTCCTTGAAGTCCAGATCTTTCGGATTTTCCGCAATATCACGGGGGGTGGCAGTGATCTTGCTGCTGTCACTGAGCTTGATCAGACCGGCATTCTGAAGGAGCAGCAGGGCACGGCCGCCATTGGTCGGATCGTTGGGAATGGCAACAACGGCGCCGTCCTTGAGCTGGTCCAGGGATTCAATCTTGCTGGAATAGGCTCCGAAAGGCTCGATATGCACACCGGTCACGGTTACCAGACTGGTGCCCCGGCCAGCATTGAACTCGTCCAGATAGGGTTTGTGCTGGAAGAAGTTGGCATCCATACGCTTCTGGTCCACCTGGATATTGGGCTGGATATAGTCGGTGAAGACCTTCACATCCAGCTCCACACCCTCTTTCGCCAGCATGGGCTTCACGAATTCCAGAATCTCGGCATGGGGTACCGGAGTCGCCGCTACCGACAGTTCTTCAGCGGATGCGCCAAGGGAAAAGCCTGCGGTGGCGGCCACAGCCACCAGTATTTGCTTGAGATTCATAAGCCCTGTTCTCCTGTCAGACAGACAATAATGGAATAGTTGGTTTTTGAGGCAGCCGGTTTATCGACGGCTGAAATACAGTACCAGGCGGTCACCGGCCATCTGCAGCACCTGCACAAAGATCACCAGCAAGGCCACGGTAATCACCATGACGTCAGTCTGGAATCGCTGATAACCGAAACGGATGGCCAGATCCCCCAGACCGCCGCCGCCGATGACACCGGACATGGCTGCGTAGGAGACCAGAGTAATGGCGGTCACCGTGATGCCGGCGATAATGCCCGGAAGCGCTTCCGGCAGCAAGGCCCCGAAAATGATCTGGCGCACGTTCGCCCCCATGGCCTGGGTAGCCTCGATAATGCCCCGGTCCACCTCCCGCAGGGCCGTTTCCACAAGCCGGGCAAAGAAAGGTGCACCGCCGGCCACCAGAGGCGGTATGGCCCCGGCCACCCCGAGGGATGTACCGATCAGCATTACGGTAAAGGGAATCATCACAATCAGCAGGATGATAAAAGGCACCGAGCGCAGCACATTGACCACAAAGGACAGCACCGCATAGGCCGCTGGCTGCTCCAGCAGCTGGCGCTTGCCGGTCAGAAACAGCAACACCCCTACCGGCAGACCGATAAGAATGCTGAACAGCAGGGACATGCCTACCATGACCAGGGTATCCCAGCTGGCCCAGCCGATTTCCGACCAGTCCACATTGCTCAACAGGGCTTCCATCAGCGCAACACCTCCACATGGACATCCGCCGCTTCCAGCGCGGCCATGGCAACTTCTAGATCGCCCCCTACCAGGGACAGGGTGAGCTGGCCATAGGGTGTATCCTTGATGTGGTCAATCCGCCCGGAAAGGATGCTGAAATCCACGCCGGATTCCCTGGCCACCCGGCCCAGCAGAGGCTTGTAGGTGGATTCTCCCTGAAAGGTCAGGCGCATGATGCGGCCATCGGCACGGTTCAGGTTGGCTTCCAGTTCCTGGTTGTCGATGTTTTCACTTTCGAAAACAAAGTCCCGGGTCGTGGGATGCTGCGGATGCAGGAACACATCCTGGACACTGCCCATTTCCACTACCCGGCCCGCATCCATCACCGCCACCCGGTCACAGACCCGGCGCACCACATCCATTTCATGGGTAATCAGTACGATGGTCAGCCCCAGCTCCCGGTTGATGTCCGCCAGCAGCCTGAGCACCGACTGGGTGGTTTGCGGATCCAGGGCACTGGTCGCCTCATCACACAGCAGAATGGTTGGCCGGCAGGCCAGGGCCCGGGCAATGCCCACACGCTGTTTCTGGCCACCGGAAAGCTGGGACGGGTATTTGTCAGCATGGTCCTGCAGGCCCACCCGGGCCAGCAGTTCCTGTACCCGGTCGCGGATTTCCGTGCGGGAGTATATCCCGGCAAGCTTCATGGGGAAGGCAATATTGTCGGCAACGGTCTTGGAAGACAGCAGGTTGAAATGCTGGAAAATCATGCCCACCTTGCGGCGAAATGCACGCAACTGGCCGGCATCAAAATCGGTGATATTTTCATCATCAACCAGAATACGGCCACCTGTGGGTCGTTCCAGAAGATTGATAAGACGCACCAGCGTGGATTTGCCCGCGCCGGAATGACCGACGATGCCAAACACTTCGCCGGTTGCAATGGTCATATCAGTGGGGTGCAGCGCGGGTACAGCCCGGCCCGCTACCTGATACGACTTCTGTACCTGGTCAAATACAATCACGGTCAGCGCCTTGTGGGTGCAAAGTTAAAAACCGCGGATTATAGACCATTCGCCGGCCAAACCCGAACCGGCATACTTGGTAGTTGCCCTTATCAGAGAGCGGAAGGCACCGGGGCTCCGGGCCCCGGCAACATTTCCTTCAGAAACTGGCGTCAGTGCAGGGCGCGCATCTGCCGGGGGTAGAGTGCGGCACTGACTTCCGGTTCATCCAGAAGATCGGCCAGCTCCCGGTCAATAGCGGTTTCCTCACCAGTATCGGGCAGGGGCTCAAACAGGGTGCTGAGCCAGGATGCAACAGAGGGAACCTCTTCCCGCCGGTAGTCGGTGGACAGCGCCTTGATCCGGCGGAAACCGATAATACGCTGATGCTTGGGGTCACGGATCTGCTCAAATCCGCGCCAGTAGACGTGGTCCCTGGTATGCAGCTGGACAAACAGGGTATCTATGGGGCCATGATTACCGTCGTCCAGTTCCTTCTGGTCGCCAGCCTCCATATCACTGGCCTGCTGTTCCGGTTTCTTTTGACGGATGGTCGTCCAGGCCGGATAGAGCACCGCTACGGCATCTGCTTCCACATGCTCACGGGCAGCGCGGAGGATCAGTCCCCAGCGGGCCTTGTCGGCATCTGTTTCCAGGGAATTGATGGGCAGGTCGTAGCTCTGTTCACTGGACAGGACAATAGCCATCATGGGGGCATCCAGCTCTCCCATGGCTTCAGCCTGGGCTACGGACACCAGATCGTCGATTGCCATCGGTTGGTTCATAATCTACTCGCCTCCTCGATGCCATCAGGGTCGGTCAGAAAGAATGGCTCCTTCCTGACAGACAGCATAGCCTGATCCATAACCAAAGATAAACGGGAAGTTTACTGGTACCGGCTTGCCGGTGCCGTATCGAAAGCAGGGAGAATGCTTCATTATGGGATCTCATTGTAATGGTGTGCTTCAAGAAATTACGGACCTGACAGATATGAAACAGAGCATCAGGCGCCTGTGCCGGATCGCCCGCTACCTGGTCCCGGCGGTTCTGCTGGCAATCCAGCCCCTGGCGGCCCAGGAGGCTCCCGAACGGGAACAGGACGACTGGACCCGGGTGGTCCGGGAGTCTCCCTACTGGATCAGCCAGGGGGT
>JBFHSI010000074.1:0-13062 GCA_041591245.1 Marinobacter sp. | reverse complement strand
CCTTCGTCCACCCCACTTTTCTCTCAGGTTGTATCTCCGCTTTTGTCGAATTTGAAATGGCTGCAACAGCCAGGAATTCTGCAAACGATATGCGAGAGTGGCGGAACTGGTAGACGCGCTGGATTTAGGTTCCAGTGGGGCAACCCGTGAGAGTTCGAGTCTCTCCTCTCGCACCACCTATATATCTTCAAATACTCCTCAAGTACTTCAACTTCACCGCAAAGTGGCAGGATTCTTCTTCGCTTGAATCAGTCCTTCATATCTGATCCTGTAATTTGCATGGGGCTGGTTTGGTTATCGGTGGGTGCTGTGGTCTGGTGGGGAAAGCCGGCCACCCGGGACTCGAAAGTGCCCATGGGTGGCCTTCCGGGTTGGATTACTCTGTGATGGAAAGAATCATTCCGCCGGATTCGCTGGTAATCATGCGGGGTAGTTCGCCGTTCCAGTTCTGTGCTTTGGTTAACTCAACAATCAGAGGATTGTTCTTCAGTGCTTCTGCCTTGGCTTTGATGGCTTTGGCTTCGGCTTCACCTTTCATCTGGATGGCGGCAGCTGCGGCTTTGGCTTCCAGCATGGTTGCTTCCGCCTTGGCTTCGGCGGTGTTCACGTCACGCTGGGCTTCCAGTTTCTGACGGGCCAGCTTGAACTCTTCGGCAGCCGCAAGGTTCTTGGCCGTCTGTTTGTCTTCGATGGACTTCAGGTATTGTGGCGGCAGTGTGACATTGTCCAGCTGAACGCTGTCCAGGGTGACCGGGAATCCGGTCATTTGCTTGGACAGGTTCTCGATGATTTCCGTCACTGCCAGGTTGCGGTTCCGGATCAGGTTCTCTGCCGTGTATTTGGATATTGCCGCCTTGGTTGCAGACTTCAGCCGGGGGTCCAGAATACGGGATTCAAATTGCTCCAGAGAGCCATACTCCTTGAACAGGTCAATGGCGCTGACCTTGGCCACTGTCCAGTTGACGGACACAACGATGGAGACTGGCATCTGCTCATCGGTAGCTGCGGAGAGTTTCTCTGTGTTCTTTCTGGTGCGGACTTCGATCTCTTCAATGGTGTCCACAAAAGGCGCCTTGAAGTGAAGGCCCGGGCCTTCCTGATACTGTGCCTCGCCGAAGCGTTTGACTACGGCCACGTGGCCTTCTTCCACGGTATAGAAAGAGCCCAGTATCAGGCTCGTTACAGCGACAGAAAGTACGGCGCCACCGACAAGGTACGCAATAACGCGGGGTTTGATCATTGATTCCTTCCAGTCTGGTTTATGGGTTGGCTCGCTTTGCAGCGGGTTCGGGCCAGATCCATGCAGGGCCCTGGCGTAAATGTGATGCCGGCGGGCTTCAGGGTGGTTGTCTGTGCCCCCGGCCATTGACCGGCATGATTTGCGCAACGACGCATAATGCGAATTGAGGTGTTTGGTACAAGTAACTGTGTCGCAAACCGGGCAGGGGTATATGGAGTCCGGGTTATGTATATGTCTTTGCCCGGATCACAGTGATCGGCTGTTCCCGAAAACAGCCTCTCTCAGGTGATTCTCTCCATGGGGTAAAGCATGATAAACTACCGGCTTTTGATTTTCGGTCCTTTTGGGGAAGCTTCCCCGAAAACGGACTTTTAGGTTTAATTTCATTCACATACCGAACCTGTAATTTGAGGATCTTCCATGCAAGTGTCTGTTGAAACGACCTCCAACATCGAACGTCGTATGACGATTGGTGTGCCCGCCCAGGAAATTGACCAGGCGGTCCAGAAGCGCCTGCAGGAAACTGCGCGTACTGTTCGTCTGAATGGTTTCCGTCCGGGCAAGGTGCCAATGAGCGTGGTCAAGCGTCGTTTCGGTGACAGCGTCCGTCAGGAAGTGGTTGGCGAAGCCATGCGTGACAACTACATCAAGGCACTGCAGGATCAGGATATTAACCCTGCCGGCTGGCCGAAGTTCGAGCCGAAAACCATGGAAGAGGGCAAGGATCTCGAGTTTGTGGCCATTTTCGAAGTGCTGCCGGAAATCGAGCTGGGCGACCTGAGCAAGATCTCTGTTGAGAAGCTGACTTCAGAAATTACCGACAAAGACGTCGATGCCATGATCGACAACCTGCGTCGCCAGCAGGCCACCATGAAGTCTGTCAAGCGCAAGTCCAAGAACAAGGACGTTGTGACCATCGACTTCAAAGGTTCCATTGACGGTGAAGAGTTCGAGGGCGGTTCTGCTGAAGGACATCGCCTGACCCTGGGTTCCGGTCAGATGATCCCCGGTTTCGAAAAAGGCATCGTGGGTGGTAAAGCCGGTGAAGAGCTGGAAATCGAAGTAACCTTCCCCGAGGACTATCACAACGAAGATCTGGCGGGCAAGCCGGCGAAATTCCAGATTGTGATCCACACCGTTGAGGAGCCCCAGCTGCCGGAACTGAATGCCGAGTTCTTCAAGAACTTCGGTATTGATGCCGAGGATGAAGCCGGTTTCCGTGATGAAGTGAAAAAGAACATGGAGCGGGAACTCAAGCAGGCTATTGCCAACAAACTGAAGAACGACGTTGTTGACGGTCTGCTGGAAAGCACCGAGCTGGAAGTTCCCAATGCCCTGGTTGATCAGGAAATCGACCGTCTGCGTCAGGATGCGGTACAGCGCTTCGGTGGTCAGGTTGACTTCCAGCAGCTGCCCAAGGAAATTTTCCAGGATCAGGCCGTTCGCCGTGTGAAAACCGGCCTGCTGTTCCAGGAAGTGGTCAAGAAAAATGACCTGAAAGCCGATCCTGCCAAGGTTGATGAAAAGATTCAGGAAATTGCTTCTACCTACGAGCAGCCGGAAGAAGTTGTTGCCCATTTCAACAACAATCCGGAACAGAAGTCCCAGATCGAGTCTTCTGTGCTTGAAGACGCGGTAGTGGACCTGGTGCTGGAACAGGCCAAGGTCAAAGAGAAGAAAGTGAAGTACGAAGAGGCTGTTCAGGCCGGTCAAGCTCAGCGCTGAGTGGCCAGGCCGGCACGGCTTCAGGCTATGCTGGCCTAATTCGGAAAACAGCCGGCTTGTCCGGCTGTTTTCATCTGGGCCCGCTACTGGCAAAGTATGGGGTGCAAGGCATCCGTAACAAAAAGCTGTGGCGTGTGTCCACGACCAATAGTCCTTAAGGAGTTCAGGCGCATCATGATGCAGAAACCGATTGATGGTCCCGCAATGGTTACCAGTTCTGGCCTGGTGCCGATTGTTATCGAACAGACAGCCCGCGGTGAGCGGTCATTCGATATTTATTCCCGGCTACTCAAGGAGCGGGTCATATTCATGGTTGGTCAGGTCGAAGACCACATGGCGAACCTGATCGTTGCCCAGATGCTGTTCCTGGAATCCGAAAATCCGGACAAGGACATTCATCTCTATATCAACAGCCCCGGCGGCTCAGTAACTGCGGGCATGTCGATTTACGACACCATGCAGTTTATCAAGCCGGATGTGGCGACTCTGTGTATTGGCCAGGCTGCCAGCATGGGGGCATTTCTGCTGGCCGGTGGTGCCGCAGGCAAGCGCGCCTGTCTGCCCAATTCCCGGGTGATGATCCATCAGCCTCTCGGCGGCTATCAGGGCCAGGCAACGGATATTGAAATCCACACCCGTGAGATTCTCAAAATCCGCCATACCCTGAATTCGATCCTGGCCCACCATACCGGTCAGGACCTGGAAACCATCACCAAAGACACGGATCGGGATAATTTCATGGACCCGACGCAGGCAAAAGAGTACGGCCTGATCGATTCTATACTTGATAAGCGCCTGCCGAATAAATAATACTGGAAGTATTCGCATCATTCTTGCCGGCGGAGGCATCCGTATCGCCGGCAATTAAAGAACAGAGGTAATTCAATGGCAGATGAAAGAAACGGCAGAGGCGACGATAACGGCAAGTTGCTGTACTGCTCGTTTTGCGGAAAGAGCCAGCATGAAGTCCGTAAGCTCATTGCAGGGCCCTCGGTGTTCATCTGCGACGAGTGTGTTGACCTGTGCAATGACATTATCCGTGAAGAAATTCAGGAAAATGCCCAGGATGAGGCGAGCGATCGCCTTCCGACACCGGCTGAAATCCGTGACACTCTGAATGAATATGTGATTGGCCAGGATCGTGCCAAGGTCGTGCTGTCAGTGGCGGTCTATAACCACTACAAGCGCTTGCGCTACGGTGAAGGCAAAGCGGACGTAGAGCTGGGCAAGAGCAATATTCTGCTGATCGGGCCCACAGGTAGCGGCAAAACCCTGCTGGCGGAAACCCTCGCGCGGGTGTTGAACGTACCCTTTACCATTGCCGATGCCACCACCCTGACCGAAGCCGGTTATGTGGGTGAGGATGTCGAAAATATCATTCAGAAACTGCTGCAGAAGTGTGACTACGATGTGGACAAGGCCCAGCGGGGCATCGTCTATATCGACGAAATCGACAAGATTTCCCGGAAATCGGATAACCCGTCCATTACCCGGGATGTGTCCGGTGAGGGTGTTCAGCAGGCCTTGCTGAAGCTGATTGAGGGCACGGTTGCCTCTGTTCCTCCCCAGGGCGGTCGCAAGCATCCCCAGCAGGAATTTCTGCAGGTGGATACCAGCAATATCCTGTTTATCTGCGGTGGTGCCTTTGCCGGCCTGGACAAGGTCATCCAGCAGCGTTCAGAGCGCAGCTCCATCGGATTCTCCGCGGAAGTGGTGGGTCAGGATGACAGCAAGAGCACAGGTGAGCTGATCAAGGACGTGGAAACCGAGGATCTGGTCAAGTTTGGCCTGATTCCCGAGTTTGTCGGCCGGTTGCCGGTTGTGGCAACCCTGACCGAGCTGGACGAAGAGGCGCTGGTGCGCATTCTCACCGAGCCGAAGAACGCTCTGACCAAGCAGTATCAGAAACTGTTCGAAATGGAAGGTGTTGAGCTGGACTTCCGGGATGATGCCCTGCAGGCGGTTGCCCGCAAGGCCATGAGCCGGAAAACCGGTGCCCGGGGATTGCGTTCCATTATGGAAGCGACCTTGCTGGACACCATGTATCAGATTCCGTCTGAGCATGATGTCACCAAGGTGGTGATTGATGAGAGCGTTATCAGCGGCGACTCAGAGCCATTCAAGATCTACGCAAGCAGCGACCACGCCAAAGCGGTGCCGGAAGACTAATCTGTGTCCGGATAGCTGTGTGCAGGAAAAGGGGCGGGAAGCCCCTTTTTTTTACGTTTTATATCCCCCCTGTTCCCGCCTTGTTTCATTTGGTAAAAAGATTGCAATTTTGCAGGGCGCCCCAATGAAGGGTGATATGCTGAAAGAAACATCGTCAGAGGATTCCCTATGACCCGGATACCCGATAATACTGTGCAGGAATACCCGCTGCTGCCATTGCGTGATGTGGTTGTGTTCCCGCACATGGTGGTCCCCCTGTTTGTGGGGAGAGAGAAATCCATTCAGGCTCTGGAAGCTGCAATGGAAGGAAACAAGGAAATCCTGCTGGTGGCCCAGAAGGATGCTTCCACGGATGAGCCAGGCCCAGGTGATGTGTTTGATATGGGCACGCTGGCGACGGTGCTGCAGATGCTGCGGCTGCCGGACGGCACGGTAAAGGTGCTGGTGGAAGGTAATGCCAGGGCTTCTATCGTCGATATTGCCGAAGGTGCCTACCTTAGCGGCGGTGCCGTGTTGATGGAAACCGATGAGCTGGAGGAGCGTGAGCAGGAAATCCTGATCAAGACTCTGGTGGATGAGTTTGAGCAGTATGTGAAGCTCTCCAAAAAGGTTCCCGCCGAAGTATCCAATGCCCTGTCCGGTATCGAAGAGCTGGAACGCCTGGCAGATACCATGGCGGCCCACCTGGATATGAGGATTCCGGAGAAGCAGGAACTGCTGGAAGCCCTGGATCTGCGCCATCGGGTGGACCTGCTGCTGGGCAAGCTGGACGGCGAGATTGACGTTATCGAAGTTGAAAAGCGCATCCGCGGCCGGGTCAAGAAACAGATGGAGCGGAGCCAGCGCGAGTATTACCTGAACGAGCAGATGAAGGCCATCCAGAAGGAGATGGGGCAGCTCGGTGAAGGCAATAACGATTTTGAAGAGCTTGAGCAGAAGCTGGAAGAAGCCGGCATGCCGGAAGATGCCCGCAAGAAGACTGAGGCGGAGCTGAACAAGCTCAAGATGATGTCGCCCATGTCTGCTGAGGCGACGGTGGTCCGGGGTTACATCGACTGGATGCTGGCGGTACCCTGGAAAAAACGCAGCCGGGTCCGCCACGATATCGAAAAGGCCCGGGAAATCCTCGACCAGGACCACTATGGCCTGGAAGAAGTGAAGACCCGCATCCTGGAATACCTGGCGGTTCAGAGCCGGGTCAAGAAGGTCAAAGGGCCGGTACTGTGCCTGGTCGGGCCTCCTGGTGTGGGCAAAACCTCCCTTGGGCAGTCCATTGCCCGGGCAACCAACCGGAAGTTCACCCGAATGGCTCTGGGCGGAGTGCGTGATGAGGCGGAAATCCGTGGTCACCGCAAAACCTATATCGGAGCACTTCCTGGCAAACTGCTGCAGAAACTGTCGAAAGTCGGGGTCAAGAACCCTCTTTTCCTGTTTGATGAAATCGACAAGATGGGCATGGACCAGCGTGGTGACCCGGCATCCGCACTTCTGGAAGTGCTGGATCCGGAGCAGAACCATACTTTCAACGATCACTATCTGGAAGTGGACTACGACCTTTCAGATGTGATGTTCGTGTGTACCTCCAACTCCATGGATATCCCTCCGGCACTGCTGGACCGTATGGAGATTATCCGGATTCCGGGTTACACCGAGGATGAGAAGGTCAATATTGCCCTGCGTTACCTGTTGCCGAAGCAGATCAAGGCAAATGGCCTGAAGAAAGACGAACTGAAGATACCTGAGGCCACCCTCCGTGACCTGATCCGCTACTACACCCGGGAAGCCGGCGTGCGGGGCCTGGAACGGGAGATCGCCAAGATCTGTCGCAAGGTGGTTCGGGAGCATGTACAGCGTGGTTCCAACGCTACCGTTGTGATCGAGCCTGAGCGGCTGGAGGACTACTCCGGCGTCAAACGCTTCAGCTATGGCCTGGCCGAAGAGAAGAATCAGGTAGGGCAGGTGACCGGGCTGGCGTGGACCCAGGTGGGAGGCGAACTGCTGACCATTGAGTGTGCTCTGACCCCGGGCAAGGGCCGTGTGGTGAAAACAGGGTCCCTGGGTGATGTCATGCAGGAATCCATTCAGACAGCCCTGACTGTCGTACGAAGTCGGGCTCAGGGGCTGGGTATTGCAGACGATTTTCACGAAAAACACGACTTGCATATCCATGTTCCGGAGGGGGCAACGCCGAAAGATGGTCCCAGCGCCGGTATTGGCATGTGTACAGCGCTGGTTTCCGCACTGACCCGGATTCCGGTTCGTGCAGACGTTGCCATGACCGGTGAAATCACGCTTCGGGGCCGGGTTCTGCCTATTGGTGGGCTCAAGGAAAAGCTGCTTGCAGCGCACCGTGGCGGCATCAAGATGGTTCTGATTCCTGATGAGAACGTAAGGGATCTCAAAGAGATACCCGATAACATCAAGGAGTCCCTGGAGATCCGTCCGGTAAAATGGATAGATGAAGTACTGGATTTGGCGCTTGCCTATCCACCCGAGCCCAGGGATGAAACTGCCGCTTCAAAGTCCGGTTCCGGGAAGCCCGGGGATGAGGACGGAGACAGTGCAGAGCGCATAAATACGCATTAAAGCCTTGATGAGTTGTTGACACGCCGGAGAGCCCGTTGGTATAACTGTTTCGCCGTGAAGCAGCCAATACCAAGGGATTCCGCGCAGTGTGTGCCTGTTCCGAACACCGGTTAACAGCGGCAAGGAATAAAAAGACCGAAGAATGGAATTCTCCGACCGCTTATGCGATAGTCGACAGCGTCTGAGAACAACCCAACCTATAACATCTTCAACCTGAAATCGAAGGGGTTTAGTGTGAATAAGTCCGAACTTATCGATGCAATTGCAGAGTCCGCAGATATATCCAAGGCAGCCGCTGGCCGTGCTCTGGACGCAATGACCAACTCCATTACCGGTGCGCTGAAAGACGGTGACCAGGTTACCCTGATTGGTTTTGGTACTTTCTCCGTAAAAGAACGTGCTGCTCGTACTGGTCGTAATCCCCAGACTGGTGCCGAGATCAAGATTCCGGCCTCCAAAGTGCCTGGATTCAAAGCAGGCAAGGCCCTGAAAGACGCCGTTAAGTAACGGTTCTTTCGCTGGCAGTTCCTGTCTCGGGACCTGCCCAAGAAGAATTCAAGGCGCATTCCGGACAGGATGCGCCTTTTTACGTTCAGCACGCCCGTCGCTCATTCATAGTGTAACGATCAAAACTGCAGGACCCTGAACAGGGATTCGGGAGAAACATGCTTCAAGATATTCGGGAAAATGCCCAGGGCACTATTGCCAAGATAGTTGTTGGTCTGTTGATTGTCTCCTTGTCCATCTGGGGTATGGACGCCATCATCGGTGGTTTTTCCGGTGAGCCGGAAGTGGCTACGGTGAATGGTCAGGACATCACGGAGCGGGAGTTTCTGCGGCTGGTCCAGATGGAAAGTCAGCGACGCCTTGCCAGTATGGAAACTCCGGATCCTTCGCTGCTGAAAGAAGACCAGATTCGCAAGGATGTACTGGAAACCCTGATTCAGCAGGAAGTTCTGACCCAGGACGCCAGCAGTCAGGGGCTGGCGCTGACGGATGCGGATATTGATGCGCTGATTACTCAAATGCCCCAGTTCCAGGTAGATGGGAAGTTTAACCGGGACCGTTTTGTGGCCTCTGTCCGCAATACGGGAATGGGGGTTGCTGAATTCCGTGAAGCCATGCGCAAGCAGTATGTGGTCAACCAGATCCGGGCCGGCATTGTGCAGAGCGCGCTGGTAACGGATGGCGCCGTGAGCGGCTTGCTGAAAATCCAGAATCAGACCCGTGATTTCCGTACCCTGGTCATTCCTGCCAGTGCTGTAGCCGGTGACGTGGCGGTGACAGATGAAGAAATCCAGGGCTTCTACGACCAGAATACCAGCCTCTTCAAGAAGCCAGAGCAGGTGGATGCAGCCTATATCACTCTTTCCCTGAGTGCGCTGGCGGACAATACCGAAGTCACTGATGACGAGATTCAGGCTTACTATGAAAAGCGTGTTGAGGACCTTGTCGGTGAAGAGCGTCGTGCCTCCCATATTCTGATCGAGGACGGTGATGACGCAGAGAAAACTCTGGCAGACATACAGCAGCGCCTGAAAGATGGTGAGTCCTTTGCCGAGCTGGCGAAGGAATATTCTGATGACACCCTGTCGGCCAAAGACGGTGGGGATCTGGGTTACGCCGGTCGTGGTGTCTATGACGAAGCCTTTGAAAATGCCCTGTTCTCCATGAAGGCCGGTGAACTGTCGGCTCCGGTTCGTACCCGGTTCGGGACCCACCTGATCAAGCTGACCGATGTCCGCCGTTCGGAAGCTCCGGCTCTGGCAGACATTCGCGATCAGCTGCGGGCGGAGCTGGCCCGTGACAAGGCAGAGAAGCGCTTCGCCGAAGTCCGCACCCAGCTGGCGGACTCGGCCTATGCCGCAGATGATCTGGCCGGACCTGCCCAGGAGCTTGGCCTGGAGGTTCGTGAGGCCAAGAATATTACCCGTGATGGTGGTGTACCTCCCTTCGATCACGAAGGTCTGCTCCGTCAGCTGTTTTCCGCGGATGTACTGGAAGAAGGGTTCAATACCGAGCTGATTGATGTGGGCGACAGCGTTTCCGTTGTAGCCAGGGTTCGCGCTCATCGTGATGCAGAACAGCTGCCCCTGGAACAGGTCCGGGACCAGATTCAGGCAAGCCTGAAGGCGCAGAAGATCCGTGGGGCTTTGCAGGCAAAAGCTGCTGAAATCGTGGATGCCCTGGCAGCCGGTCAATCGCCGGAGCAGCTTGAGGTTGGCGACTGGGCTGTGTTCGAGAAACAGTCCAGAAATGCCTCTGAAGCCAGCCCAGAGGTTCTTCAGACGGTATTTTCTCTGGCCCGCCCTGAGGCAGAAGGTCAGGCGGTATACGGCCAGGTGGTCAACAATGAGCAGGCGGTGGTCATTGCTCTGGATGCGGTCAATGAAGGTGATGTGGCCGAGAACGACACTGAGGCGGCCCAGCTGGCGCGGTTCCTGGCAACTCTTGATGGGCAGCGTGAGTACGCAGCCTACCAGCAGTTCCTCAGAAATCATGCCGAGATTGAGCGCCCGTAACTGTGCGCCTGTAACAGAGGAGGGAGTTTTTCCTCCATCTGAAGAAAAAGCCCGGATGTATTCCGGGCTTTTTTGTGGCTGCGGGTCAGGGGGCTTTATTCTGACGGGTAACGGGTTGGCCGCAGGCTTTCCTTGATTTTCTTGAGATGGCCCAGGAAATCGGCGCCCCGTTTGAGGGTGACACCGGTGGCCAGTATGTCGATCACAGCCAGGTGGATGATTCGTGATGACATGGGCATGTAGACTTCAATATCTTCCGGCGCGGTAACTCCGAGGACCACGCTGCAGGTTTCCGCAAGAGGGGAATCCGGATTGGTGATGCCCACGACGGTTGCGCCGTTGGCTCGGGCCAGCCGGGCAATTTCCACCGTATCCACCGTCCGGCCGGTATAGGAAATGACCACAATGACATCGCCGACCGTGGATCCGGCGGCCACCATCCGTTGCATCAGGGCGTCATCGTAGGACATAACAGGAATGTTGAAGCGGAAAAACTTGTGCTGGGCGTCCAGTGCTACCGGAGCCGATCCCCCCATGCCGAAAAAGTTGATCTGCTTGGCCTGAATCAGGTAATCGATGGCGATGGCCAGGGCTTTCGGGTCCAGAGCCTGCCGGGCCTTGTCCAGGCTGGCAATGGTGCTGAGCATGATCTTGTCGGTGAACTCGGCGACTGTGTCATCAGGCTCCACATTCTGTCCCACGTAGGGGGTGCCGGTGGCGATACTCTGTGCCAGACGTATTTTGAAATCGGGAAATCCGGTTGCGGAAAATCCCCGGCAGAAGCGGTTGACCGTTGGTTCGCTGACATCAGCAGCCCGGGCCAGGGCCGCTATACTGTAACGGGTGGCTGCGCTGGGATCCCGGAGAATGGCTTCAGCCACTTTCCGTTCGGATTTGTTCAGGCTGTCCAGTCGGGACTGGATATCCCCGATCAGGTTATCGTCGCGGTTTGCCTGAGGCGCGGCCATCAGATGTACTCCCTGAATCATGGGTGGTCATGTATTTAGGTATAAAAGTACCGGAATTATACCGGGTTTTGGAGTGGGTAGAGTAGGAAACGTGTCATTCATCCGATTTTTTTCCACAAATTGCCCGGGTTGACTGTCATTATTTTGATAAAATTACTACATTAAGGTTTGTTTGCCGGGCAAGTGCTCTGTTTCTGGGAGAGATAGCATCCATGGCCAGTAACTGTTCCCGTTGTGATCTTATGTTGTTTGGTGCTCTGGGCGATCTGGCCCAGCGCAAGCTGTTTCCCGCGCTGTATCAGCTGGAGCGGGCGAACCTGCTGGCGGAAGGCAGTCGGATTCTGGCGATTGCCCGTACCGATACGGACACCTCCAGGGTTCGTCAGGACCTGTTTGAAAAGCTCCGTCGGGAGGTCAAGGCGGGGGAGTTTGACGAAGCCGTAGCCGGGAAATTCCTGCGTCGGGTGGATTATCAGGTTCTGGATTTTGCCGACCAGCCAGGGTATTCCGCTCTGAATGACTGGCGCAGTGATACCGGTAATGACCTTATTGTGTACATGGCCACGCCGCCGTCCATGTATGGTGTGATTGCCCGCAATCTGCGGGCTTCCAGCTGCTGCTCAGAGAAGACCCGGGTGGTGGTTGAAAAACCCATTGGCCACGACCTGGAATCCTCAAAGGTCATCAACGACGAACTGGGGGAGGTCTACCGGGAAGACCAGCTGTTTCGTATCGACCATTACCTGGGCAAGGAAACTGTCCAGAACCTTATTGCCCTCCGTTTTGCCAATAACCTGTTTGCCTCCCAGTGGGACCAGAACCATATCTCCCATGTGGAAATTACTGTCGCTGAAAGCGTGGGGATTGAGGGCCGCTGGGGCTACTTCGACAAGGCGGGTCAGATCCGGGACATGATCCAGAACCACCTGCTACAGCTGCTGTGTCTGATTGCCATGGATCCGCCCTCGGACCTGTCGGCGGACAGTATCCGCAATGAGAAGGTCAAGGTACTCAAGGCCCTGCGCCAGGTGACACCGGAAATGATGCAGACCCATGTGGTCCGTGGTCAGTACACGGCGGGCACCAGCAATGGCCAGCCGGTTCCCGGTTATCTTGAGGAGGAGGGCGCCAACCGGGGCAGTGATACCGAAACCTTTGTGGCCCTGAAGGTGGAGATCGAGAACTGGCGCTGGTCCGGGGTGCCTTTCTATATCCGTACCGGCAAGCGTCTCCCGGAAAAGCTGTCGCAGATCATTATTCACTTCAAGCCGGCCCCCCACTACATCTTCGATCCTGACCAGAAGCATCTGGCCAACAACAAGCTGATTATCCGCCTGCAACCGGATGAGGGTATGTCCCTGAGAATCCTGACCAAGGATCAGGGGCTGGACAAGGGCATGCGTCTGCGTCAGGGGCCGCTGGAGCTGACCTTCTCTGAAACCTTTGATACCGAGCGTATTCCCGATGCCTACGAGCGTTTGTTATGGGAGGTGATGCGGGGCAGTCAGTACCTGTTTGTGCGCAGGGATGAGGTGGAACATGCCTGGCGCTGGGTGGACCAGGTCATACGCAACGGCCGGGACAGTGGTGAGCCACCCAAACGCTATGCGGCGGGCACCTGGGGGCCGGTGGCGTCCATTGCCATGATTACCCGGGATGGCAGGAGCTGGTATGAAGATGCCTGACCTGCCACTGCCGGATGCTGTGGGCATCCATGCCGGTGAATCGGCACAGGAGGTTGCCGGGGCTCTGGCGCAGGCTGTTGCTGACAGGCTCCGGGAGCGTCTGGATCAGGCTCAGGAGGCGAGCCTTGTGGTTTCCGGCGGCAGCACCCCGTTGCCGTTCTTTCGGG
>JBFHSI010000073.1:0-13506 GCA_041591245.1 Marinobacter sp. | reverse complement strand
GGTTCCAAGGTCGCCGATTTTGTACCGGATCAATGGCATGACATCATTCAGCAGTGTGGTGACCAGAAATTCCCCGCTGCCTTCACGGGAAATATTACCCTGGGAATCCAGCACCTCGACTATGCCGAATTCTGGTGCAACGTGCATGGTGCCGTGGGTACATTCGCTGGCGAATACCACGGACTCGGCAGAACCATACTGGTCGAAGACTCGGGTATTGAATGCGCTTTCCATTACCCGCCGCTGTTCCGGGGTGAAGCTATCGGAACTGACGCTGAGGCCGCAGGGCTGGAACTGGATAGGGACTGAGTGGCTGGTAATGTACTCTGCCAGCCGGAACAGGGTGTTGGGGTAGCCCTCAATCAGCCTTGGACTGAATGTATTCAACTTTTTCAGGTAGGCTGGAATGTTTTCGTCGGTCAGATGGTAGGAGGAAAATACCAACTGTCTGTCGATAAGGTTGTAGCGCCAGAAGGGTGGGTTCTGATTGTTGGGGTTCTGGACAAGGCGTCCCACAAAGGTGGCCTTTTTCTCACCTATGGAAAATCCCATCTGGTCGTAGAACAGGGCCCAATGGGCATAGTTCTTCTGGCGTATGGCTTTGGAAATATAAACTTTCAGAGGGGTTCCGGTGCTGCCTCCGGTATAGAGGGTCAGCAGTTTGCTCCGGTCATAGGTGTCGGAAACAAAGTTTTCGGGTGCTTCGGCAATGCGCTCCCTTTCCAGTATGGGAAATTGGCTGAGGTCAGCAGACGTTAGCCCCAGGTTCCGGTAAAAGGGAACTGTTCGTATGGCTTTTTCCAGTATGCGGGACAGCTGTTGCTGTTCTCTTTTGTCGACTTCTTCCGCACTGGCAAGGGCCTGTGCCTTCAAGGTCTGATACCAGCTACTGAACTCGCCTTTGTATCGTCGCTGGTGTTCAGCCACTCCATAAAGGCTGACCAGAAGGTTCTGCACCCACACAGGGCTGGACTGATAGATTTTTTCGGCCATATGGGCAGGCATCAGTAATCCTCCGTGACATCTTCTGATGGCTTCCGGGTTTTCAGTGCCCGGGCGGGATTTCCCCCATAGATGAGCCAGCTTTGTGACGCTGACTGGGTCATTACGCTACCCGCAGCAACAATTGTATGGTCGGGAACGGAGGCCATCACCAGGGCACCGTTCCCGAGCCAGCAATCGTCTCCGATGGAGATTTTTTCGAAGCTTCCACCCTGTTCCTTTATGGGGCGGGACGTGTCGCTGAAATCGTGCTGGCGGTTGCCGCTGAGGATATGAACCCCACTGCCCAGAAGGGTGTTTTTTCCGATAGTGCATTTGCCAATGTTGCACTGTGGCCCTATGTAAACGCCGGGGTGAATGCTGGTATCCCGGTGGGACAGTACGGTGAGAAATCCAATGGAAATTTCATCCGAGGTATCGGGACAGGCCAGCCGGTAAAAAGCGGCCCGCAGATAGCTGCCGGTTTTGCCCGGAATCAGGCTCAGGGCCTGGGAGAAGGACTGGAAGCTGCCGTCCCGGTTTCCGGCCAGGGAAAACAGTTCCAGCAGCAGGTACAGGGGCATTACCAGTATCAGGAAGAGAGTTTTGACCAGGGTTTTTATGGTTGTTTTCGTGCTCATTTAACCCCCAGCCTTGCTGTCAGCCAGGCACGCTCCCGTGCGGGCCTGAATGTTCTGATTCCGCGCCACACTCTGCGGGTTATGCGTCTGAGAAGTCCGGCCCAGGTGAGTGGCCCGGCGATGCCCAGCTGCAACTCTGCAATCGGGCCCTCTTCGGTGGCTTCCGGAGCCAGTGCCAGGGTGGCCTGGTGGGGACCATGATTCTGCAGAAGGATGGCCTGTATCCGGGAGAAATGTCGTTCCTGGCTTTGTTCCAGTGTCTGGCAGACATAATCCAGCCATTCATTGGCCCGTTCCTGATAGCGCTCTTTCAGTTCCGGGTCAAACCATGCTGCCTGGTGCATCAGCATGGCCTTGCGGATGTCCTGTGCGACCCAGGTGTGATTGGCAAATTCCAGTTGATCAGGCGTATCCAGAAAGGGATGTTCATTGTCCAGCATCCAGCGGGTGTAATGGCGAAATGAAGCCCGGGCATAGTGGTAATGGGCGTCAAAGTTTCGGTTTTCACTCTTGAGAACCAGATAACGGGCCAGCGCTGTAAGCAGTACCAGGTAGGACCAGCCAGTTTCCGCGTTCAGAAGATGCCGCTCCTCAATAGGGTCTGCCGGATGAATCGTGTCGTGGATTACGGCTTCGGCCTGATGCAGCCAGTCATTAGCGGGCTCCAGAATGTAGGCATCCAGCAGAGTGTTTATGTAGTTGCCTGTACCCCGGGTGAACGGATAGGTATGACGGCTGGCAGGCGTACCTCTGAGCAGGGCTTTCAGGGCCGGTAGTTCATGCTTTTTGAATGCCAGCAGCTGTTCCAGCAAGCCTCCCCGGCCTTCGTGGGAGTGGCGAATCCAGCGGGCCAGTTTCAAAACAGCATCTCTGGAGTCGGGATTGCCGGTCAGAAAATAATGGTAGAGGAGTCCTGTGCTGTAACAGTGCTCTGCGGCCGGGCCGCCGCCGGTCTGGTCCGGAATGGAGCTGGTACTGTTGTGCCGGGAGTAGGTGCGATGGGTGGCGGTATGGGCATCCAGGTAATGGTCGGTATGCCAGAACAGGCCACCGTTGTATTCATCCCGGTCGGAATCTGTGTGGTAGATGTCGATATCGGCCACATGCCGGGCTAGCTCGTCCATCAGGGTGAACCAGCGTGGGTCACCGGTGCGGGCATACTGACGGGCAAAACCGTAAATCGCATCGTACTGGTTGTTGTAGTGGGAAATGAACGGAGGTTCGCCCGGGTCCAGATACAGGGATTCGTGGTCAGCGAAGATATCGCCGAAGTTGCGCCAGCCATATTCATCAATGGTTTCCCGCTTGGCCAGGAAACCCCGGTCCGGATCAAGTCCGTCCTGTATCAGGCCATCCAGAGGTGTTCTGCCACCGGATGCGGAGAACCAGGGAAAAGCCCCGGACTGCTCGTAATGGCGGGAGGGGAGCTGAGGCTGCAATGGCCGGAATACCCGGTTCAGGGCATCCTGCCGGTTCCCGTAATGGAACCATGCAATCTGGGTCTTGCGTTCGCCTCCCTGCAGTTCATGGCAGGCTGCTGAATCTTCCGGAAACAGCCCCACTACCAGCGCCAGGTCTCTGTAGCCTATGGCAGAGGGGAAGTTCTCCCAGAAGTGCTGCAAAGCGGCGGATACCTGGACGCCGGAGCCCCGCAAGCCGGCAACTGGCTCGGCTCTCTGGCCTTCTGCCAGTCTATCGGTATCACCATAGACCCGATATCCCCTGAACTGAGGAAGCAGGTTGCCATTGGCTCCGATATGGTTCCGGCTGTTCCAGTTATCACCACCACTGGAGTCCTGATACAGATACAGCGCCGAGTTGCCTGGTTGTTCCAGAGGGCTGGTGTCAGGCTCCGGCCTGAGCCAGCTACTTTCCGGGCTTGCCAGTGTGGCGGTTATGGTCAGAGCCCGGAAGTGAATGGAGCCGGGGTCGCCCAGGTCCCAGAGCCCGTCGGGATGAGCCGCCCGTTGTGGATTGTGTATGGCAACTTCCACCCGGATATCTTCACTGTTCCGGAAAGCCGTAAGCCGGCAATGGAAGCGGGCCAGGGTGCTCTGATCCTGTAGTTTCCAGCCCCCCTGGCAGCTGAAAACGGTACATACACTGCCGGTTTCCATGACTTTCCAGGGCTGGTCCATATGCGCAGTGCACAGGTTGCCGTGTTCATCCTGAAGCCCTAGCCGGTGTGTAACCCGGGAGTCCGGATTCTTGCCTACAGTCCATTCGGGCTTGTCCGGGGCAAGCTCCAGGTGAAGTTTACCGGTATCAAGGGCGATGGAAGTGGCGGAAACCACAGGGGACAGTGATTCGTCCGTCGGTTGGGACTGGCCGGACAATACCAGCTTCAATTGCTGTGTCGATACGGCCTTGATATCCAGCAGGGTGGTCAGGGCAAACCAGCGGATGCTGCCGTCAGGCCAGTGGGCCAGCGGCCGGGCCTGTGACACGAAAGTCGCTCCCGTGTCCGGATTCTGCAGTTCAATCGAGTCGCAGGATCGGAGCTGACCACAGGCAAGGGGAATGCCCAGTTCCACCGGCTCCTGGTGACGGTCAAATCCATTTTCTTCGCGACATTCCAGTATCAGGGCGTCCATGCTGATTCGCTATGCTTGTGGTTGCAGTAGTGTGGCAATAATTCTGTACTGCTCGTCCAGTTCGTCACGATACCGGACCAACTGGGGGTGCAGGTCAATGGAACCGTCCTGGTAACGGCGAATAAGGTTCCTCAGCTTGCCGGTCAACAGGGGAGTGTCAAAGCTGTCGATGGCAACGTGAAACTCTCCCAGACCCACATCATCAAGAAGTTCGGCGGCCTTGCGGTAATAGCAGATGCCAAGGACCGGTTTGCCCAGTTGCAGAGGCAGTACGGTTGCGTGAAATCTGGTGGCAACCACTATGTCGGCCTGATCCAGGGTTGCCATCAGTTCCGGGACTTCCGAGCTGCGGGCAATGGATGTTCTGGCCTGACTGTCCTGGTCACTGTTCTCCCGGCCAAGGATTTCCAGAATGTCGTCGATGACATCCTCGTCCCTTTTCTGGGTGCTGAACAACACCAGCCTGTGGCCATCCTGGAGAATCACCCTGCACAGTCCGGCCAGGTTATGCACATAGGAGGCATAGCGCACATCGTCGGGGAGGTGCCAGTAACGCCGGTCGTAGACTGGCATGGGGTTCACCGCGATGGTCAGTTCTGACTCTTCAACAGGGCGTCGTGCCGGCGCCGGTTCATACCGCAGGCTGTGGGCAATATCCGGGTACACAGGGCCGTCGATTCCGACCCTGTCTCTGATCAGTTCCCGGGAACCCTGATCCCGGAAGGATACAAAGTCGGCACGTTTCAGGGCCATCCGCAGCATTCTGTAGCTCAGAGGCCGGGTCAGTGGTCCGGCTCCGATACTGGCAAAGGCCACCCGGGTTCCGGAGGCCCTGGCCAGCAGCGTCCACTTGAGCAGGGTGTAGGGAAATCCCCATGAACCGCCGAAGTTGTCCAGGAACTGATTGGATCCGGTCACCAGCAGCAGGTCAATATCGGCAAGATAGCGTTTTGCGGCCTGCAGGAAGGCAACTTCCTGGCGAACCAGTCTCAGGGTATCAAGGCCTCCGGCAAGCCCTTTGAGGGCAGGGCCCAGAACCGGTACTGCCTTGATTCTGGACTTCAGTCCGGTTGCCGGCACCGGTGATGCCGTGTCCGGGTTTCCTGTGTCTTGCTGACGGGTTTCCGGTGCCGGAGCTGCGTTCGTCGGGGGATGGAAAAAGTCGTGCCGGTAGCGAATGGGGAAGGCGTCCACCTGGTGCCTGCGGCGGCTGTCGTCCGGGTCTATGGACAGACATACAATATCGCAACCGGGTATATGGCTGCGAAGATTGCTGATCATGGCTTCGATGATGGATTCATCACCGAGATTCCTGTTGCCATAGTGGCCGAAAACCCCAATTTTCATGCGCGTCCTGCTACCTGAAATTCCTTTGATTACCGCTGTTTTCCTGTCCGGCACCTGTTCCGGCACACAATCACAGTGCCAGCGATAACTTCCTTATGTAAAACCCTTCGGCAATGCTGCTGTCGGACTGGCATTCCATACCGCGAATCCGCATCAGGGACCAGAACAGGTCGTCGGTAAACCAGCGTTTGACCTGCTGGGAGTTGTAAGCCTGTTGCAGGTGACGGATCTTGCGTTCACCAATATCCCGGGACAGGGCGACGTATCCGTTGGGGGATGACATGTCGCCGTCCCATTTGGGAATTTCGTATTCCAGAATCAGGTGGTTCCGGAAGGTATTCCAGGTCAGCTCCGAGATCATCCGGTGATCCTGATGCAGATCTTTCCGGTAATGGGTGAATATGATATCCGGCTGGTCAATGGTCTGCTTCAGTGCCTCAAAGGTCTCTTTGAGGCGGACAGCTTCCGTGGGCATAAACCCGTCACGGAAGTCGTGAATGTGCAGGTCCAGGCGCGCGGCGTTGCCGGCAAACAGTTCTGCCCCGGTTTCCGCTTCTTTTCTGCGGGCGGCATTCGAGGCAAAGACTACCCAGGTCAGGACGACCGGGCGGCTTTTGGCCAGCAGGCTGAGCAGGGTGCCGCCACAGCCTATTTCGATATCGTCGCAGTGGGCTCCGAGGCACAGGATGTTCAGAGGCTTGCCGTTATCCGGCAGCAGTGCAGACAGCATGATCAGCTTTTCTCCACCCAGACCTGCCAGGGGCACTCGCCCGACGCATGGAGTTCATCGAACGCCTGTTTGTCCTTGAAGGTATCCATACACTTCCAGAAGCCGTCGTAACGGTAGGCCACCAGTTCATTTTCCGCAATCAGTCGTTCAAACGGCTGGTGGACCAGTTCTTCGCCGTCCTGAATATAGTCGAAGATTTTCTTTTTGAAGATGAAAAATCCGCCGTTCACGGTCAGTCCCGTGTTGGTGGTGTCCTGAATGCTGTTGACGGTGCCGTCATCATTCAGGCGCACATAGTGGAAGGACTGCTGGGGCTGAACACACAGGAAACAGGCGGTTTTTCCGGACTCTTCGAAAAAACGGATCATCTCGTCCAGGGGGACATCCGACAGACCATCGGCATAATTGGCCATGAACATGTCATCGGGGCCCAGGTCATCCAGATACTTTTCCACGGCTTTCAGGCGCATGCCGATATTGGCCTTGAGTCCGGTGTCGGCGAAGGTGATTTTCCAGTCGTGGATATCGGTTTTGGTCAGCCGTGGCTGGCCGCCTTCCAGTACAAAATCGTTGGTCAGGCATTCGTCGTATTTGAGGAAATACTGTTTGATGACCTGGGCATTGTGGCCCAGGCACAGTACGAAATCCTTGTGCCCGTAGTGGGAATAGAACTTCATCAGATTCCAGACAATCGGGCGATGGCCGATGGGAACCATGGGTTTGGGAATGCTGTCCGAGAATTCCCGCAGGCGCATGCCCAGTCCGCCGCAAAAGAGTACTACTTTCATCATAACTCTCCCTGTTGTGCTCTTACGGGTAGAAACTGCTGATCATCTCGTTCCTGAGCTGATCAATCTGTCTGCCCGCAGGCAGATCCACATCCTCATAGGTGAGGGCGGTATCCATGGCAACCGGACGCCTGACCACGCAGTTCTCGGCCACCCCCATGGGCAGCAGGTTTCCTTCCAGACTGGTCTCGAAGTTGTCGATCAGGGCGTAGTTGGTAAAGCCGCCAATGCCGTCCAGTACATCCCCGGGTTTCAGGTCTCTTTTGGCAATGGCCACGGCCTCACAGCAGGGCTTGCCCAGCGGGGTGACGGACGCATCATGGCAAAGCACTCCCCGGCTTACGGTTATGGGTATTTCCAGCTGGGGCAGGTGGAAGGGGGTATAGAACACGTAGAAAGGACCGTCCCCCATCTTCAGGTATTTCAGGTATTCCTGTTTCATCGGCTGGTCGGTATGGCCGATAACAAAAGCGCCGGTATAGGGTGAGGCACCGAGAAGATAATCGACAATGCCCTTGCCGGGCTGAAAGGCGTTCTCCGGAAAGTGCTGGAGGCAGGTGCGGACATCATCGCAGGCGGGACCATACATACCCCGTTTGCCCACACCGAAGCCCAGGGCATTGGCGGTTACGGTCAGCTCCATGGACAGTTTGGTGCCGTCCACGAAGGAGGTCATCATGTGGGGTTTCTGGTTGTTGGCCTCGGCAAAGGCTTTCTGGGTTTCAGGGGTGCGGTGGGGATCGTAGAAACCCTTGAGGTTGCCTGCGCCCACCACTTCCAGACCCATGGTGCGGACGTGCCTTGCCAGGTTGGAGGCTACCCCGGGTTCGTCGCCGTCGGAATTGGAATAGATCACCCCGGCCTGATCCGCATAGCGCTTGAGCAGAGGGCCGACAGTGGCATCCATTTCGCAATTCAGAACGAAGGTATGCTTGCCAGCCTTGATGGAGGCCAGGGATACCTGGGCGCCGTATTCCACCTCACCGGTGGTTTCGATGACCGCTTCGATTCTGGAGGAGCCATACACCACTTCCGGGTCATCGCTGATGCAGTACTGGTGTTTGCCAATGGCATCGTCCAGCTCGCTGCCGCTGCTGACAACCCGGATATCGTTCACTCCGGCATTTTCATAGACTTGACGGGCATGGTCCGGAGTCCGGTTGACGATGACCGCCAGGTGCATGCCGGGGAAGGAGCTCTGAATCTGCGCTGCAATATGCCGGGCACTGTAGCCGGCGCCGAACATGGCAACACGGATGGGCCGGTTGTCTGCAATCCTTTTTGCGATTTCAGTATCGACGATGATCATGGTAATTCCTTTTACGTGACGCCTGTTGTTATCTGTCTGTTACCTGAAGTCGGGCCAGCCCACGTCATTGTCCGATATGGCGGTTACCGGAAGCGGCCACTCAATCCCGAAGGCCGGGTCATCAAAGCGGACACCGGTTGCGGCGTCGGGCTGATAGAACTCGCTGGTGTGGTAGCAGATCTCGGTATCATCCACCAGGGTCTGATAACCGGTGGCACAGCCTTCCGGTACATACAACATACGACTGTTTTCCGCGTTCAGTTCGGTGGCGAACCAGCGCTTGAAGGTAGGGGATTCCGGACGCAGATCCACTACCACATCATAGATGGCTCCCCGGGGACAGCGGATAATTTTCACTTCCTGGTAGGGTTCACGCTGGTAATGCAGGCCCCGAAGGGTGCCGGCTTTGGAGCTGACCCCGATATTGGACTGGCAGATCCGGGAAACCAGCCCCATTTCCGCCATTTCCTTCTCACACCAGAGTCGACCGAAAAAGCCCCGGTCATCACCTATGCGTTTGACATCGATGACATAGGCACCGGCAACGGAGGTTTGGGTAAAAATCATGGTGAACCTCCGGTCAAATCTGCCACATCAGGTTTCTGTCCAGCTTGCCCTGTTCGATCAGGTTCATGATATGGGCGACCCTTTTGTAGCGGATGCCTTCATAATCGTCCTTGCTCAGACCGAACTTCAGGTAGGACTCGTAGCACTGTTCCACACCCTTGCGGGCGGTCCAGCGGGTTTTGAATGACGGGAAGACCCGGTGGATCTTGTCGAAATTGACGCGGTAGGAGCGGGGATCCGGACCGGCATCGTCGGCATACTCCACCTCGCAGTTGGGTACTGTCTCCTTCACGAACTGGGCCAGTTCCCGCATCTGGTAATTTTCTTCGTTGCAGCCCACGTTGACTGCCAGGTTGTGAATCACGTCCCGATCGGCTTTCAGGGCGCAGATCACGGCCTGGGTGATGTCTTCAATATGCACCAGGGGGCGCCAGGGCGTGCCGTCGCTCTTGAGCAGGATCTTGCCGGTGGTCAGTGCCCAGGCCACCAGGTTGTTGATGACCAGATCAAACCGGATTCTGGGCGATACTCCGTAAGCGGTGGCATTGCGCAGGAATACCGGGCTGAAGGAATCCGAGGCCAGCTGGGAAACATCCCTTTCCACGAATACCTTGGAGCGGGCATAGGGCGTGACCGGATTGAACTCTGCGGTTTCATCCAGTACATCCTGGCCACCCTTGCCGTACATGCTGCAGGATGAGGCAAACAGAAAACGTCCTACGCCCACATCACGGGCCATTTCAGCAATTCTGACTGATGCCCGGTGGTTGATGTCGTAGGTCAGGTCCGGGTTGATATTGCCGAGGGGGTCATTGGACAGTGCGGCCAGATGCACAATGGCGTCAAAGCCTTCCAGATCCCGGTGTTCAACGTTACGGACATCCTTGTTGATGGAAGGTATCTCTTCGGGTTCATCACCATAGGTGCAGTACCGGTAAAGATCCGTGTCCAGACCGGTGACATCGAAACCCTCTTCCTGCAGCATCGGTACCATCACGGTTCCGATAAAGCCCCTGTGGCCAGTCACTAATACCTTCATGTGCTCTCCTTGTCTCAGGGCCGCTTGAGCAGCCCGTATTTAATGACATTCACCAGCTCATCCCTCATGGGCCCTTTGTGCCAATAGGCACGCCGCAGAAGGTGAGCCGCAAGAATCCTTTTGTCTCTGAAGGGTATGGGGGCCCGGCTGACGGCTTTGCAGAATTCATACATGCTGCGCCATGTCTGCATGATCATCTTGCGTTTTGACGGGTCCCAGAAATTACGTTGGCGCTCGGCGTTGCTCCGCTCCCAGCTGCTTGCCTGGGGGTGCATTCTCCGGTTAAACAGGTGTACGGGAACTTCGTGAAATTTGCCGTACAGGCTCAGCTCGATAATCAGGTTGATGTCAGCCGCCACATAGTTGCCCAGCAGAGCGGTTTGAGCCAGTACATCCCGGCGAATGAGACCGTACATGAGGTTCTGCAGGCCGATGTTCTTCATACAGTCCATGAAGCGCTGGGAGGGACTGTCCGACTTCAGATCCAGGTGATCTTCATAGTCCTCGATAGGATGGCCGTGTTCATCAATGACCCGGGTTTTACCATAGGCCAGTACCACATCCGGGTGCTTTTCCAGAGCATCCAGGCACAGTTCAATAAGGCGGGGTTCTATGGGGTCGTCGGCGTTCTGCCAGCGGAAATACCTGGAACGGGCAGGGTTGAAACAGATACTGTAGTTTTTGGAGGCCCCCAGGTTCTTGGGGTTCCGGATGTACTGAATACGGGAGTCCCGGCTGGCGTAGTCCCTGCAGATTTCTTCGGTACGGTCGGTGGAGGCGTTGTCAGCAATAAACAGGGTGAAATCGGAATAGGACTGGGCAAGGACCGAATCCAGAGTTGCTTCCAGATAGCGTTCGCCATTGTAGACGGGCATGCCAATAGCAACCGGCGCGGTCTCGCTGTACTGCTGATTCATGATGCTGTCCTTCGCCGAATCAATCCCTTTTAATTAATGTTAATGTTAGTACATAACAGTAACAGCGTGTAGCTAAATACTGCTGATGGGTTAACATTCCCATTGAAATTTCCGCTTAGTCCGGCCATGGATGCCGTATAGAGACAGGTTATGGATCAACCAGATAGGGGCAGTTCTGCTCAAAAATCCCGGTGTTTCGGACAGGGGGCAGCTATCTGCTCCGGGCTTTCTCCCTGCCGATTGAGCCTGTTTTTCCTCTCAATACTCGCACTTTCTGGGTGCAATGGGGGCTCACAGGGCCCGGTACAGGGGCCCTCAGATCTGTTCACACTGGAAACCATCGATGAGGCCGGCCCCAATGCGCCCTGGGGAAAAACCGTCGGTGACATCAATGGTGATGGCCTGCCGGACATTGTCGTTGGTGGTCACAGGCCCAGACACCTGACCCTGTCTGAACGGGTCTTGCGCAAGCTGGGGATGCTGCCGCCCCATGACCGAAAGGGTGAGCTGGTATGGTATGAAAACCCCAGCTGGGACCGTCATCTGGTCACCGATAGCCTGGCCATAAGGACCGATATTGAAGTTGCGGACATGGATGGGGACGGAACCAATGATCTGCTGGTGGTTACCGATTCCGGCCTGTACTGGCTGGACAATGGAACCTGGGAGCCCCATCGGGTGGGGGACGGAAAATTCCACGATGTGGAAGTGGCGGACCTGGATCAGGATGGCCAGCTGGAAATTGTGGTGCGCAACCAGAGCCTGTTCGGCTATGAAAACGGCAATTTCATCCGGATTTACCAGGCTTCCCCAAGCGGGAGCTGGACCTTCCAGGATCATCCTGTGCCCCATGGAGAAGGCCTGAAACTGGCGGATCTGGACGCTGATGGCCTGACCGATATCATCGTGAATGATGTCTGGCTGCGAAACCCGGGCGCCACCGGTGACCAGGTACTGTGGGAGAGTGTTCCCTATACCCTTGCCCAAGGGGACCCGGATCAGGTCTGGCAGTGGCTGGATGTGTATATCGATACCGGGGACTTCAATGGTGATGGTCGCCCCGATATCGTGCTTACCCCCTCCGAAGAAGCTGGCATGCATTATCAGATTGCCTGGTTTGAGAATCCCGGAGATACCCGCTCTCCCTGGCGCAAGCATCTGGTGGATCCCCGTGTGGAATCGGTACACCACTTTGTTGGTGCCGGCGATATCGATCTGGATGGCCGGGTGGACATTGTCACCGCCGAAATGAACCAGGGAGAGGGTGATAACCCGGTTTCTGTCTATCTCAATACCCGCTCCGGCTGGAAGAAGGAGATATTGTCCCAGGGTGGCGGCCACAGCCTGCGGCTGGTGGATATCGACAAGGATATGGATCTGGACCTGGTGGGAACCAACTGGCAGATCGAAGGCTATCAGGGGCACTACCCTGTGCTGCTCTGGCGCAATCAGGCCGCATCCGGAAAACACTGGGCAAGGCATGTGATAGATGATGACCGCCCCGGGCAGGCCACCTTCATCCATAGCGAAGATCTGGATGGGGACGGCCTCAGGGATCTGGTATCCGGGGGCTACTGGTACCGGAATCCAGGGATGCCCGGAGGCAAGTGGGTCCGGCACAGTATTGGTGAGCTGGCAACTGATGCCGCTTTGCTGGCGGACTTCGACGGGGACGGGGATACGGATATTCTGGCCACCGGCTGGCGCGGGTATAACGAGAAACCTTCGTTGCTGGCGAGAATCCGTAAGCGGCTTGATGCTGACGCCGTACCTTTTGGCAATTTTGGTTCCCGGCTGGTGTGGGCGGAAAACGATGGTGCCGGGAACTTCACGGTACACGCCAATATCCAGCAGGCCAATGGCGACTTTCTGCAGGGTGTGGCCATGGTGCCTGGGGGTGACGGCCTTCCCCGGCAGATATTGCTGTCCTGGCACCAGGAAGGTGTGGGCCTGCAGGGAATTTCCGTACCCGGGCGGGTGCGCGAGGATCTCTGGCCCTGGAGCCTGGTTACTGAAGTATCCCAGGCAGAGGCGTTGACGGTAGCGGACCTGAATGCAGATGGTCAGGATGAGATTGTGCTTGGCACCATAGTCCTTGAGTCCGGAAAAGACGGGGGCTGGTACCCGGTGGTCGTGGATGCCGGCGCGCAGAAACCGGACCGGAACCGGGTTGCCGATATGGACGGGGATGGCCGTGCCGATATCGTGGTGGGTTTTGAAGCCGTCAGCCGGGATGGTGAGCTGGTCTGGTACCGTCAGCCGGCCATGCCGGACCAGGGCTGGCAGAAGCACCTGATTGCAACCGTAACCGGCCCCATGAGTCTGGATATTGCCGATATTGACGGGGACGGAGATCCTGATGTGGTGGTCGGTGAACACAACCTGCAGCACCCGGAGCAGGCCCGGCTTATCTGGTTTGAGAATACCGGCTCAGGCACCCGGTGGTTGGGGCATCTTGTGCATATGGGGGACGAACATCATGATGGTGCCCTGGCAATCGATATAGACAACGACGGGGACCTGGACCTGGTGTCTATTGGCTGGGGGCATCACCGGGTGCTGCTCTATGAGCAGCTGTAACTAGTGTTTTTCC
>JBFHSI010000072.1:0-13585 GCA_041591245.1 Marinobacter sp. | reverse complement strand
GCAGGGTGATGGTGCGTTTGCCGGCCTGTGCAAACTCGGGGCAGTAATAGGAAACCGGATCCATCAGGTTCACCAGCCCCTCATCGGCCAGCATATGCATCAGCAGGGCTGTCACTGCCTTGGAAGCGGAAAAGTAGCAGATAGGGGTCTCGGTGGTCATGGCCACCTTCGGGGCATCGGCAGGATCATCAGGACCATTACCGGTGGCATGGCCTATGGCCCGGTGCAGCACCTGCTCACCACGGTGACGGATGGACAGCTGAATCCCCGGATGTACGCCGGTCCGGTACAGACTTTCCACACTGCGCCAGATCGCATCCACCGCCTCGGTGCTGACACCGACGGATTCGGGGTGCTCCCCAGCGGTATCCCGACTGGTAACGGTGGCCAGATCCCGGGGAACCTGGCAGGTATGGAGCGCGCGGCGTGCTAGTCGTTTCATCCGGATAACCCTTGTTCAGTTTTGTATTTTTATTATATGTTCATGGCCGCCACGGGAATCCGCATTGGCCGGAACCCTGGGTACCTCTGTCAACCGGCCCATGTCCAGAAAATAACCATCCCACCGGGGAATGTCGAGCAACCATTCATCATGGCGGTCATTGCTTGCCCCGGCCGGTGTTCAGGTTTACCGTTTTCACAGCCCCGGGCCTAACACTACAGGAGACGTCATGACCCCCGGTATCAATATTGCCAAGAAAGCCGGAGTGCCCCATACCCTGCACGAATACCATCATGACCCGGACAGTGCCAGCTATGGCACTGAGGCGGCAGAAAAGCTCGGCGTGGACCCCCGCCGGGTATTCAAAACCCTGGTCACCAGCGTTGATGGCTGCGGCCTCTGTGTGGGCCTGGTGCCGGTAGACAGCAAACTCAGCCTGAAACAGATGGCCCGGGCTGCCGGCGGCAAAAAAGCCGCCATGGCCGAGCCTGGCGAAGTTCAGCGCAGTACCGGCTATGTACTGGGTGGCGTCAGCCCACTTGGCCAGAAAAAACGCCTGAAAACCTTTATCGACAGCTCCGCCGAAACCTTCGATACCATCTATGTCAGCGCCGGCCGGCGAGGCCTGGAAATCGAACTGGCACCCGCCGATCTGGCCCGGCTGACCGGCGCCCGCTTTGCAGACCTGCAGCAGTAGCCCTGCAGCGGCCTTTTCCCGGGCATAAAAAAACCCGGAAGCTGTAACAGCCCCCGGGCTCCTTCGAAGCACGGCAGGAGACAATTCCCGCCGTGCCTGATCAGCGGAACTTACTGCACGGATGCGCGGGCATCGGCCAGGATTCCGTTGAACACTTCGCTCGGCTGCATCACCTTGCAAACCTTCTCCACCGGAGCGTGGTAATAACCACCAAGGTCGGCCGGATGGCCCTGGATCACACTCATTTCTTCCAGGATCTTGTCCTTGTTGGCTTCCAGCTTGCTGGACAGCTTGGTGAAGAACTCTTTCAGCTCGGCGTCTTCATCCTGCTTCGCCAGCTCATCTGCCCAGTAACGGGCCAGATGGAAGTGGCTGCCACGGTTGTCCAGTTCACCGGTAACACGGGACGGGCTCTGGTTGTTTTCCAGCAGGCGCGCAGTGGCCTTGTCCAGAGTCTCACCCAGCAGCCGGGCACGGGCGTTGTCGTGCTTGTGGCCAAGTTCTTCCAGGGACACGGCAATGGCCATGAATTCACCCAGGGAATCCCAGCGCAGGTGATTTTCCTGTACCAGCTGCTGAACGTGCTTGGGCGCGGAACCGCCAGCACCGGTTTCGTACAGGCCACCGCCATTGAGCAGGGGTACGATGGACAGCATCTTGGCACTGGTGCCCAGTTCCAGAATCGGGAACAGGTCAGTGAGGTAATCCCGCAGAACGTTACCGGTCACGGAAATGGTGTCCTCACCGCGGATCAGACGTTCCATGGTGCAACGGATCGCACACACCGGAGGCATGATGCGGATATCCAGCCCTGCGGTATCGTGATCTTTCAGGTAGGTTTTCACCTTCTTGATGATCTGGGCATCGTGGGCACGTTCATGATCCAGCCAGAAGTAGGCCGGCATGCCAGTGGCACGGGCACGGTTGACCGCCAGTTTGACCCAGTCACGGATCGGCAGATCCTTGGTCTGGCAGGCACGCCAGATGTCACCCTGCTCAACTTCATGCTCGGTCAGCACAGTGCCGTCTTCGGCAACGATACGGACAACACCGTCTTCCTGGATTTCAAAGGTCTTGTCGTGGGAACCGTATTCTTCCGCTTTCTGCGCCATCAGACCCACATTGGGAACGGTACCCATGGTGGTGGGATCGAAAGCACCGTGGGTTTTACAGAAGTTGATCACTTCCTGGTAGATGGTGGCATAGGTGGACTCAGGCATAACCGCCTTGGTGTCCTTCAGCTTGCCATCACGGGCCCACATCTTGCCGGAGTTACGGATCATGGCCGGCATGGAAGCATCCACAATCACGTCACTGGGAACGTGCAGGTTGGTGATGCCTTTGACCGAATCCACCATCGCGATTTCGGGGCGATGCTCGTAGCAGGCGTGCAGGTCTTCCTGGATCTGTTCCTGCTTGGATTCCGGCAGCTGTTTGATTTTCTCAAGTACTGAAGACAGACCGTTGTTCGGGTTTACACCGATTTCCTCGAACAGGTCGCCGTACTTGTCAAACAGCTCCTTGAAGTAGATTTTCACCGCGTGACCGAAAACGATCGGGTGGGAAATTTTCATCATGGTGGCTTTCACGTGCAGTGAAAACATCACGCCGGTTTTTTCGCAGTCAGCGATGGTATCTTCAAAGAACTTGCACAGAGCCTTCTTGCTCATGAACATGTCGTCGATAACTTCGCCGTCGAGCAGGGGCAGGTCGGACTTGAGTACAGTCTGCTCACCTTTCTTGTTCTCGAACACGATACGGGCGTTGGTGGCCTTGTCCAGGGTCACGGACTGCTCGCTGGAGAAGAAGTCACCGCCGCGCATATGGGCAACGTGGGTCCGGGATGCCGGGCTCCATTCACCCATGGTGTGGGGATGCTTGCGGGCAAAGGCCTTGACCGCAGCCGGAGCACGACGGTCGGAGTTACCTTCACGCAGAACCGGGTTTACGGCACTGCCCAGAACCTTGGCATAGCGGGCCTGGATTTCTTTCTCTTCTTCAGTTTCAGGGTGTTCCTTGTACTCGGGAACCTTGTAGCCCTGATCGTTCAGTTCCTTGATGGCTGCCCGCAGCTGGGGAATGGAAGCGGAGATGTTCGGCAGCTTGATGATGTTGGCATCCGGGTCTTTGGTGTATTCGCCCAGTTCGGCCAGTGCGTCCGGAACCCGCTGATCTTCTTCCAGGTAGTCCGGGAAAGTCGCCAGAATACGCGCCGCAAGGGAAATATCGCTGGTTTCAAACTCTATGCCAGCAGGCTTGGCGAAGGTTTCCAGAATCGGAAGAAGAGACCGTGTGGCAAGGAGAGGTGCCTCGTCGGTCAGGGTATAGACAATCTTTGCTTTGGATGATGTCATTTTCGTCCTCAGGCTATTGGGTGGATTCAGGACGGTCACAGCATGATCAGGCGTCTTGTGAACGTCCGATCTGGGCAATGACTGATTTGGGAACTTTTGATAGGCCTACTAAGATACCATTTTTTCATCATTTCTGATTACGATCTTAGTATAAGAACGGACTAAATATTCGCGAACACCGGTGACAGTACGATGAACTACTCCGAATTTACGAAACTTTCGGACATCGGGTCAGACGGGGAAGGGGCGGTAACGGACGGCGGACACCAGCCCGCCGCCCGAAAACCGGATTAGCCGGGAGTCCGGCCTGATCAGTTCTCCGGCAGCAGCCCGACCGCTGCCAGACAGTCCCGGATATGGTCCAGGGCTTCCGGATTGGCCAGGGCATCCCGGTTATCACTGCGGGCCGAGCCGTTGAGCAGACGGGCTACGGCCAGTTCAACTTTCTTGCCACTGCGGGTGTAGGGAATGTCCTGCACCTGCACAATATGCCTGGGCACATGGCGCGGGCTGGCACCTTCCCGGATCCTGGACCTGAGTTCCCGGAGCAGGTCCGCACCGATTTCCTCGCTGCTGTTTTCCGCCACCACCAGCAGCACCACTTCCACATCGCCATCAATCTGGCGGCCTACCACCAGGCTGTCCTTCACCTGCTCCACGGTTTCCACCTGCCGGTAGATTTCCGCAGTACCGATACGCACACCGCCCGGGTTCAGGGTAGCGTCGGAGCGGCCATAGATAATGGCTCCGTCATGTTCGGTAAACTCGATAAAGTCCCCGTGGGCCCAGACCCCCGGGAAGGTTTCAAAGTAGGCGGCCCGGTAACGGATGGAGCCGGGATCATCCCAGAAGCATACCGGCATGGACGGCAGCGGCTGGCGGCACACCAGCTCGCCCCGGCCGCCAACCACTTCCTGGCCATTTTCGTCGCAGGCCACCGCATCCACCCCCAGGAACCGGCACTGGATTTCACCCCGGCGTACCGGCAGCAGAGGTGTGGCACCCACAAAACAACCGCAGATGTCGGTACCACCGGCAATGGAGCCCAGCAGCACACCCGGAGCTCCGTCCTGGTAAACCCAGTCGTAGTCCTCCGGCAGCAGCGGTGAGCCGGTGGAGAAGATAATCCTCAGTGCGTTCAGGTCCTGTTCCCTGGCGGGCAGGATTCCGGCTTTCCGGCAGCCGGCCAGGAAGCGGGCACTGGTACCGAAATGGGTGACTTTTTCTGTCGCCACTGTCTTCCACAGGGCGTGCAGATCCGGATAACCCGGGGATCCATCCACGGTAATTACGGCGGCACCGGTCATCAGGGCCGAGGCCTGCCAGTTCCACATCATCCAGCCACAGGTGGTGAAATACAGGAACCGGTCTTCCGGCCCCACATCCCCGTGCAGCATCAGTTCCTTGGCATGATTGACCAGCAGCCCGGCAGCACCGTGGACAATACACTTGGGTTTGCCCGTGGTACCGGAGGAGTAGAGGATATACACCGGCTGGTCCGGCGCCATCGGAGTATAGGACGGGGCCTGCCCGGCTCCGGCTTCCAGAGCCTGTTCCCAGGTCACCACCAGTTCACCGGGAACCGGCGCTTCATCCGGCAGCTGCTGGACACTGACCACACACTTCAGGGACGGCAGCCCGGCAATCAGCTCGGCAAAATCCCCCTGCCGGGGAAACACCTTGCCGCCATAGCCGTAGCCATTAACCACAATCAGGGCCGATGGCTGTATCTGGCCGAAACGGTCGAGAATCGCGCCCACACCGAAATCCGGCGATGCGGAACTCCAGATGGCCCCCAGACTGGTGCTGGCGAGCATGCCCACCAGGGCCTCGTAGCCGTTGGTCACAACCCCCGCTACCCGGTCACCGGCACAGATGCCGCGACTGCGCAGAAAGGCTTCCAGAGCCCCCACATCCGCTTTCAGCTCACCATAGGTCCGGCGCAATACCGGGCGGGTTTCACAATAGGCAACCACCGCTTCCCGACCGGCATGATCCCCCTGTGCCAGACGCAACAGGTTGGCGGCAAAGTTCAGCTTCATCCCCGGGAACCATTGCGCACCCGGCATCTCCCGCTTGCCCAGTACTTTCTGTGCCGGCGTGTCGCAGACCAGGCCGCAATAGTCCCAGACCTTGTCCCAGAAGGTTTCCAGATCATCAATGGACCACTGGTGCAGGGCGTGATAGTCCGCAAACGGGCCATAGCCCTGATCTTCCAGCCAGCTTTTGAACTTCCCCATCCGGGAGTTTTTCAAGGTGTCTTCGGAAGGACGCCAGACCACCGGTGATTGTTCTGAACTGCTCATCCGTCTCTCCTGAATGATTATTGTTGGATCAGTGCATGTGCCAGCCGTGGCTGACCACCATGGCCTGCCCGGTCAGGGCAGCCGACGGGAAGGCCGCCAGGGTGACCGCCAGCTCGGCCACATCTTCCAATGTGGTGAATTCGCCGTCTACGGTATTTTTCAGCATCACGTTGCTGATCACTTCCTGTTCGGAAATACCCAGTTCCTTCGCCTGTTCGGGAATCTGCTTTTCCACCAGGGGGGTGCGCACAAAACCCGGACAGATGATATTGCTGTGCACGCCGTGTTCTGCACCTTCCTTGGCAACCGCCCGGCACAGGCCGAGCATGCCGTGTTTGGCCGCCACATAGGGGGATTTCAGGGGCGATGCCTCCAGGGAGTGTACCGATCCCATATACAGCATGACTCCGCCACCGTGGGCATACATGGCATTGAGGGCAGCCCGGGTGACCAGAAAGGCCCCGTCCAGATGCACGCTCATGACCCGGCTCCAGTCGGCAAAGGACAGCTTGTGGATAGGGTCAATATGCTGAATACCGGCGTTGGCCAGGGCAATATCCAGCCCGCCCCAGGTGTTCACCACTGTCTCAACACCAGCCTCAACCGCCTGCTCATCGGTAACGTCCATGGCCAGGGCCATGGCGGTACCGCCCGCCTGTTCAATGGCAGAGGCGACTTCCTGTGCGCTGTCCAGGGTCAGGTCTGCCACTGCCACCCGGGCCCCTTCCCGGCCATAGTGTTCGGCAATGGCCCGGCCGATACCCCGGCCGGCTCCGGTAATCAGCGCTATGCGGTTTTCAAGACGCATATCTGTATCTCCTTAATCGTAAGCCACGCTGGGCAGCCAGGTTGCGATTTCCGGCACCAGGAAAACGATGGCAAGGGCTACCAGCTGAATAATGATGAACGGCATGACGCCACGGTAGATATCGGTCACCTTGATCTCCGGGGGCGCCACACCCTTGATGTAGAACAGGGCAAATCCCACAGGCGGAGTCAGGAAGGAGGTCTGCAGACACATGGCAAACAGGATGGTGAACCACACCAGGTCAAAGCCCAGCTGCTGCACCGCCGGTGCCACCAGAGGCAGAATGATCAGGGTGATTTCCACCCAGTCCAGGAAGAAACCCAGCAGGAACACACAGAACAGGATGGTCAGAACCACACCGTAGGGGCCGAAGGGCAGCCCAAGCAGAGCCTCCTCAATGACCCGGTCACCACCCAGTCCCCGCAGCACCACGGAAAACGCGGTAGCGCCCAGAAAGATGGCGAAGATGAAAGAAGCTGTCCGGGTAGTCTGGTACAGGGAGGAGCGGACAATGGCCAGGTTCAGACGGCCCGACATCAGGGCCAGCACCATGGCACCCAGGGCACCCACACCGGAGGCTTCCGTCGGTGTCGCCATACCGGCGAAAATGGAACCCAGCACACCCAGAATCAGGGCTGCCGTGGGAATAACGGCCTTGAACACTTCCCACACCACCTTGGGACTGACCTTCACCGTACCTTCCGGAACCGGAGCAATATGGGGTTGCAGCAAGGGCCGCAGAATGGCGTAGCCGATATACATGGCCCCCAGCAGCAGTCCGGGCAGGAAGGCACCCATGAACAGATCACCCACCGAGGCTTCCGGCACCGCCAGCCGGTCGGCCATCAGCACCAGCATGATGGACGGCGGAATCAGGATACCCAGGGTTCCGGTGGCACAGGCCGTACCCACGGCAAACCCCTTGTCGTACTTGTTCTCCATCATCACCGGCAGGGACAGCATGCCCAGCAGTACCACCGAGGCACCGATGATTCCGGTGGTTGCCGCCAGCAGTACACCGATCACGATCACGGTCACGGCATAGCCGCCACGCACCGCGCCAAACAGCTGCACCATGCTTTTCATCAGCCTTTCGGCGATGCCGGACTGATCCAGCATGATGCCCATGAAAATAAACATGGGCAGGGCAACCAGGGTGTCACTTTCCACGGTGCCCCAGATCCGCTCCGGTACCAGGCCCATGGAGGAGGGATAGTCAAACCACAGATTGGCCCCGAAGTTTTCCACCGCAACAACGCCCACCAGCGTCCAGATAACAGCGGTACCACCCAGCACCCAGGCAACCGGAAAACCGGTCATCAGCAGCACGCCAAAAGTCAGGAACATGCCAATTACAAACAGGACTTCGAGCTCCATCAGGACGCATCCTCTTTCTTGTTCTTGTCATTTTCCGGAACAATCCGGATCGCCCGGGGAAACCCGAACAGCAGGGCCGTTACCTTGAACAGCCTGGACACTGCCGCCACCACAATCAGCATGAAGGACAGGGCCAGAATGCCTTTGAGAACCCAGCGGTGGGACAGCCCCGCCGGCGCCTGGCTGGTTTCACCCACACTCCAGGAACTGAGGGCATAGGGCACCATTTCGTAGACCGCCAGCCCGAGAAACGGCAGCAGAAGGAAGAGAATACCGAACAGCTCAATCCAGCCCTGGGTCTTCAGGGACATGCGTTCATGAATGACATCCACCCGTACGTGGTCGTCCACGACCAGGGTATAGGCCAGACCAAGCAGCCAGCCGGTTCCGGCAAGATGCCACTGCAGCTCTTCCAGAAATACCGAGCCCTGGCCGAAGGCATAACGCCCGACCACCGCCCAGATAATAATTCCGGTAACCGCAATCCAGAGCCAGGAAGCCCCTTTGCCAATAAACGTAAGCAGACCGTCAAGCCACTGGCTGATCCGTGTCGTTGGCAATTCGGTATGGTGATGAAGAAATTCGTCCGCGTCGGGCAACGACGTATGCGGCGTTTGCTGTGAATCCTGGTGAGACACCGTCATGACAGGGTTCCTCGCTCAAAACCTGTGCAGTGAAACAAGGATGACCCCGAAGGGCCATCCTTACTGGTCAGTTAGCACCGGCCAGAGGCCGGTGCTGCGGATCGGATAACCCGGATCAGAGATCGGCCGGGAGATAGGCCCGCTTGTCCCACACTTCATAGGTTTTCAGGAACTCCAGCTGACTTTCGTAGACACGCTTGAAGTCAGCATCTTTGGAAGCTTCTTCCTTGAGGACTTCCTGGGTCACTTCTTTCAGCTTCACCAGAACGTCGCGGGGGATCTGGTCCGCATGCACGCCCTTGGCCTGGAATCCGGCCAGAACTGCACCGTTCTTGTATTCACCCTCGGCCAGACCCAGGGTGGTGGCAGCAGTACAGGAAGCTTCAACCAGTGCTTTCTGGGCCTTGGTTGTCTTGGCCCACTCGTCCTTGTTGATCAGCATGTACTGGGCTGTGAACTGCTGGTGCCAGCCGGGGAAGAGGTTGTACTTGACCACCTGGTCGAAACCGAGGATCTGGTCAATGGCCGGCATGGAGAATTCAGTGGCGTCGATGGTGCCTTTCTCCAGAGCCTGATACAGCTCGCCACCGGGGATCATGGTGACCGAAGCACCCAGCTTCTCAAGCACCTTGCCACCCAGGCCTGCGAAACGGATCTTCATGCCCTTGTAGTCGTCCAGGGATTCAACTTTGTTGGTGTACCAGCCCGCAGTTTCCGGCCCGATAATGCCACACAGCTGGGCATGAACCTTGAAGCCCTTGTTGGCGTAGGTTTCCTGCAGCAGTTCATGACCGCCACCGTAGTAGTACCAGCCGATATAGGCCCAGGGCTTCATGCCGAAGGGAACCGCGGCAAACAGCGGCACGGCAGGAACCTTGCCCTGGTCATAACCAATCCAGGTGTAGCCGGCAGAGACCTTGCCGTCAGAAACGGATTGCAGAATATCGAAAGGGGGAACCAGTTTACCCGGCTCGAAAACACGCACCTGAATACTGCCGCTGGACGCGGTGGTCAGGTTATCGGCAACCCAGGCAGCTGGGGAGCCAAGACCCGGCAGATTGGTGGCAAAGGCGACAGGCATCTTCCAGCGAAGATCATCCGCAAACGCCGAGCCCGTAGTCAGGGCAATAGCTCCGGCGATCCCGGTAAGGGCCTTGAGCAATTTCATTGGCAAGTCTCCTAGCATTGTTGTTTTTGGTGTGGCCATTTGGTTGCAAACCTGACAGGCCCGGTCTGAGTGTAGTCAGACATCGCAGGAAACGAGACCAACATTCGTAGTTTGGGGTCCAACAAAAGCGCCAGTCTTGTTTTCTGCGTTGTTCTGACGTCCTGCACGCCGATAGAAGCAGGGCTTATGCCAACCACATTTTGTTTTTATTTTTCAATAAGATAGAAAAAATCAGAAATCACGGAATCTGAAAAACGTCCGGGCATCCGGACGTTTTTAGACATCAGTCGTAGGTGATTGTACGGATATCAGGACAAATGTCCGGATCTCAGGACAGTTTGGCGAGCTTTTCATAGAGGACAGACCGGGAGATCCCCAGCAGCTTGGCCGCCCGGGTCCGGTTGCCGCGGCTGGCCACCAGCGCCGCCTCGATGGCCTGGGCCTCCGCATCCGCCAGAGTCTGGGCCAGAGGACGCACCGGCCTGGGGGACAGTGACGAGGTCAGACGGTGACTGCTCTTGGGCAGCACCTTGAAGATGGCATCCGCATCCAGCAGCCCGCCTTCCTCACTCATGGTCAGGGCCCGCTCCAGCACATTACGCAACTCCCGGATATTACCGGGCCAGTCATAGCTGCCAAGGGCGGCAACACCGGCATCGGTGATTTCCCCGCGCACATCCAGGCCGTCACAGATTTCCCCCAGTACCGCCTCACACAGCACCCCCAGATCCGCCAGCCGGTCGCGCAGGGGCGGTATGGGAATTTCCAGCACATTCAGCCGGTAGTAGAGGTCGGAGCGGAAGCTGCCATCCACAATCATGGCTTCCAGATTGCGGCTGGTAGCGGCAATCACCCGCACGTCCACCGGCACCACCTTGTTGGAGCCCAGGGGTTCGATTTCCCCCTCCTGCAGGGCCCGCAGCAATTTGGCCTGCAATGGCAGGGGCATATCCCCCACCTCGTCGAGAAACAGGGTGCCGCCATTGGCCAGCTGGAACTTGCCGTCACGGGTACGACGGTCCGCGCCGGTGTAGGCCCCCGGCGCCACCCCGAAGAATTCCGCCTCCAGCAGATTGTCCGGAATCGCGGCCACGTTCACCCCGACGAAGGGTTTTGACGCCCGCGCCGATACCGAATGAATGGCCTGGGCCAGAACCTCCTTGCCGGTTCCGGTTTCCCCCAGCAGCAGCACCGGCATGTCCCGGCCAGCCGCCAGCCGGGCCCGGCGCTTGACCTCCAGGGCTCCGGGGCTGGCCCCGACAAAATCCCCCAGGTTGTACCGGGTCCCCCGGGCCTTTTTCGCCAGGGCCTTGCGGGCAGCCGCCAGATCCTGATGCAGCCGGCGGTATTTGGCCACCAGCGGCGTCAGCGGTTGCAGGTCATCGTAGAGCACAAAGGCCACAGCGCCGACAATGTCCCCCCTGTCATCGAAATAGGGCAGACGGGTGACCACCAGCTGCTGCCGGTTGTGCTCCATGATATCCAGCAGCATGGGCTTGCCGGTTTCCACCACCTCCGGCATCCGGGTATGGGGAATCACCTCCCGCACCGGCCGGCCGATTACCCGCTCCGGGTTACCCAACCCCAGCAGGTGGGAATAGCTGTTATTGATCCAGGTGATCCGACTGTTCCGGTCCACCGCTATGGCACCGGCGCTGGCTTCCTCAAAGATGGGAAACAGAGCTTCAATCAACTCTCTGGTCAGGCCGCTCTTGTTATTCTCGGTAAACAACTCTGACATGTACCCTGTACCACCGGATTGTATTTCATTCATGGCAACCACTCCGGTACCCGGCATAGCCGGATACCGCTCCGGAAGTATATGGGGCCCCCGGTATGGGGGCAAACCTGTCAGCAGGGTACGGGCGGGCCACGGTTACTCCGGAATCCGCAGCTGGTTGTCCGCAAACACTATGCGGTTCTCCTGCTCCGGCTGTGGATCAATTTCCGGCAGGTTGACCTCCGCCAGAGCCGTGGCCATGTCACCCCGGGGCAGAGTCCGCACCACCTGACTGGGTGGCAGCGACTGCCCGTCCCGCAAGTGGTTCCACATCAGATCCAGGGCCTGGAAGTAGTAATGGTGCAGGGGCACATAACGCTCTGCGATTCCGGCAAAGCCATTGAGCACATCCAGATGGTGGGCATTGAGGACTTCGTAGTAACGCAGATTGCTGGCACTGCCTTCCACCCGCTGATTGAGCCCCACGTAGGCCCGGGAGGTATGGTTGATGGGCAGAATGGCATCGGCGCGGCCGGTAACAAAGATCGCCGGTTTGCCCTGCAGGTCACCACTGGCCCGCACTTCGGAAACACCCTCGGCAACGGCCGCCGCCAGCTCAGCCTGCTGGCCCTGCAGGGGATCGCCAGTTACCACATCCACACCCGCGGCCAGGTTTCGCAGACACAGCAGCGCATCGAGACCATAATCCTGCACACCACTGCCCGGAGAGATGCTGGCCGCCAGGTTTGTGGGCTCGCCCTGGGCATCGTCATACACCAGGTTCACCCCGGCACTGGGAGGAATGCCATTGCTGGCGGAAAACAGGGCCGCTTCCGCCGCCGGGGTCAGGGCTGTGACCGCCCCGGAGCCATCGGTGGCCGCCAGGCTCAGACCACAGACCCGGTCCTCCACACCGGCGCGGGCATAGGCGTTGGTGTAGGTCATGGCAATGCTCTGGGCCACCGCCAGGCCAAAGTGCACCGGCGCCAGCAGGTTCTGTTCCGGCTGGATGGCAAAGTCTTCGTTGAGGATGCGCAGGGCATCGGTTGCCCGTTCATCCAGGGTGGCTCCCGCCACCAGTCCCCGGCTGGCCAGGGAGCTGCAGATATTGGCGCCGACCTCTGCAGAATTGAACACCCCGTTCAGTGGGGCCGTATCCCGGATCGCCGGCGCCAGATTGGCACAGCCCTGATACAGCGCCAGCGCCGTGGTGTAGTCCAGCAGACTGCGGCTGTGGCCGGTGATGACCGGACCGTCTCCCTGGCGGATGGTAAAACCGGGATCCACCACCGGATTCACATTGGGCTCGGAGACAGCAACACCGTCAATCAGCCCGCGCTGGTCCAGTTCTGCCGCCCGTACCGAGGCACCGCCACCGTTGGACACACTGGAGGCAATCACCAGGGTATTTTCCGGCTTGATGGTGACCCGGGCTTTGGCCCCGGCCAGCCCGCGCCCGAACTTTTCATTGAGCACATAGAAACCGAATTCAATGGACTGCAGCACATGGCGGCCCCAGTCTGCTTCCGGATTGGCCCGGGAATGGGCATGTTTCCAGGCAAAGCGGTCTGGCCAGGCGCTGTTGAAATCCGCTCTCTGGATTGCCGTCAGGTCCGCCCGGAACTGTACGGGATCAGCCGATGTGGTGAGGGTGCCATCCAGTTTCTGGGCGGTATCGGTTTCCAGATTGTGGGCGCCGGTACCTGTACCCTTGTCGGTGTATACCACGGCACAGCCCTTTTTCAGTCCCCACTCCCCGGCGGTGCCAATGGCCCCGTAGATGCCCCGGGAACCGGAAGACGGGGCTGTCACCATGCACGGGTTAGCGGCATCAAAGCTGTCCGGCACCTGTACCATTACGGTGACCGGCACATCACTTCCCGCCACGGTCATGAATGCCCGGTATTCATCTCCCGGAATCATCCCCTCGCCGGTGCTGCCCGCAGCCGGGCCGAAAAATTCACCGTAGCCGCCCCCGGGGACCGTATCCACCAGTGCACGGTAGTTGTTGTATATGGCCAGCCGGCGCAATTCAGCCGGGGTAGGATTGAGGGCATCGTCGAAGGCCG
>JBFHSI010000071.1:0-13666 GCA_041591245.1 Marinobacter sp. | reverse complement strand
TGAGCTCTTGGAGTTTAGACTGCAGCCTGCTTGGTGGAACCTCGAATTTTATCCGCCGGTTAACATCCATATGGGCTCTTGCATCCAAGTGACGATGAACAGCCACGCCACACAACAGTCCACCATATAGCTGAAGATCTGAAGCTATTTGACGTTTATGCTCTGCATTGAAGCCCATAAGATCAGCCAGTGCCAAAACAGGGCTGGCTTTAAAGTCGCTCGTTGTGTAGCGAGTGATTGCGGAATTCAACTGCATACATTTGCCTCCTTGCCAAAATTCTTGAAATTCCCTTTAAGATAAATAGTGAGAGAAATAGCCAGGCAGGCTTATACTTGCTATCTGTGCATGTATATTTCTGCCCGCATTAAACCTATCAAAGCTACCAATAGGTGGACAAGTCTAGCTAAATCAAACTCCACTCTCCTGCTCTTCTGCGAGAGCCACTCCTCTAAACTCCCGCACCTTCTGCATCCAGCCCACGCCATCCACCAGGTCTCCGGTTTCCGGGTCCAGAGGCGGGTACGGCAGATTCCGGTCGTCGCAGTAGCGACGCACCGTGGGCTGGCACCAGCAGAACAGCAGCCGGTTGTACTCATCGTCAGGCAGCCGGCGCTGGTCGAACATTCCGGCTTCCCTGCGCTGGCGCTGGGCCTCGGCGAGGATGATGGCGCAGGCGGCGGACACATTCAGGGATTCCACCATGCCCATCATCGGAATCACAATGTGTTCATCCGCCTGATCTGCGGCTTCCGGGCTGACCCCGTCCACCTCGTTGCCCATGACGATGGTGCAGGGCACGGTAAAATCCGCCTCCCGGTAATCAATGGCCCGGTCTGACAGCTGGGCGGCGTACAGCCTGTGCCCCGTGGACTTCAGCTCCGATACCGCCTCTGACATGGACGGGTGGGTATGGGTGGTCACCCAGTGAAAACTGCCGCCGGCGGTTTTGCGGAATGCCCGGAAACCCTCCCGGGGCCAGACCACATGCATATTGGCCAGGCCGAAGGCATCGCAGGAGCGGATAATGGCAGACAGGTTACGGGGTTTGTGCACCTGGTCGGTCAGCACCCGCAGGTCCGGCTGACGGGTATCCAGGATTTGCTTGATACGGGCTAGGCGTTCGGGCGTCATAGGGGGTTATCACCTGATCGGGCATATGACTGGACAAAGTGTGTTGATCTGGCTGTACGGCCCGGGGCTGGCTGCCGCGTCCGACAAAAGCCGGGGATAATAACACACACAAACCGGACTCCGGACGACACAGTAGTGGTTGATGATTGAGCACCCGGCTATAATACCCAGTTCCTTTTTGACCGCGCCTGCTGTCCACTCCCCCAAACTCCGGCGCGACATCCACCAGAACACGTTGAGACCCATGGCCAAAAAGCTGTACATCAAGACCCACGGTTGCCAGATGAATGAATACGATTCATCCAGGATGGCCGACCTGCTGCGTTCCGGCGAGACCGTCGAAATGACCGATACCCCGGAAGATGCCGATATTCTTCTGCTGAACACCTGCTCCATCCGGGAAAAAGCCCAGGAAAAGGTTTTCCACCAGCTCGGGCGCTGGAAACGGCTGAAAACCAGGAAACCGGATCTGATTATCGGCGTTGGCGGCTGCGTCGCCAGCCAGGAAGGCCAGGCCATTATTGACCGGGCTCCCTACGTGGACATGGTATTCGGCCCCCAGACCCTGCACCGGCTGCCGGACATGATCACCGAGGTGCGCAGCGGCGGCCACGGGGTGGGTATCGTGGATGTCAGCTTCCCGGAGATCGAGAAGTTCGATAACCTGCCGGAACCCGGAGCTGACGGCCCCTCCGCCTTTGTGTCCATCATGGAAGGCTGCAGCAAATACTGCACCTTCTGCGTGGTACCCTACACCCGGGGTGAGGAAGTCAGCCGCCCGGTGGATGATGTTCTCGCCGAAGTGGCCCACCTGGCTGGCCAGGGTGTGCGCGAGGTCAACTTGCTGGGCCAGAATGTGAACGCCTACCGGGGTGAAACCCATGATGGCGACACCATGGATCTGGCTGAGCTGATTACCCTGATTGCCGCCATCGACGGCATCGACCGTATCCGTTACACCACCTCCCATCCGGTGGAGTTCACCGATGCCATGATCGAGGTGTATGAGCAGGTTCCGGAACTGGTCAGCCATCTGCACCTGCCGGTACAGAGTGGTTCCGACCGTATTCTGGCCGCCATGAAGCGGGGCCACACGGCACTGGAGTACAAATCCAAACTGCGCCGACTGCGCAAAATCCGCCCCGACATCAGTTTCTCCTCGGACTTTATCATCGGTTTCCCCGGGGAAACCGACAGGGACTTCGAGGACACCATGAAGCTGATCAACGACATCGGCTTCGATGCCTCATTCAGCTTCATCTACAGCGCCCGGCCCGGCACTCCCGCCGCCGACCTTCCCGATGACACCCCCATGGAGGTGAAAAAGCAGCGGCTGAGCATCCTGCAACAGCGGATCAACCAGCAGGCCATGGACATCAGCCGGAAAATGGTGGGTTCCACCCAGCGCATTCTGGTGACCGGACTGTCGAAAAAGGACCCTGGCGAATACGCAGGGCGCACCGAAAACAACCGCATCGTCAACTTCCGCCATGACAATCCGGAAGTGATCGGCCACTTTATTGACGTTGATATAGTCGAGGCTTACCCGAACTCCCTCCGGGGCGTTCCCGTTGACTCGGAATTACACTAGCCTTGGGAGCACTTTTGGACACCAACGATTCCAGACAGTTTGACCTGTACCCAGTGGACCAGCGCCGGCTGGCAACCCTGTGCGGGCAGTTTGATGAAAACCTTAAACAGATCGAGCGACGGCTGCAGGTCTCTGTCAGCCGCCGGGGGCACCATTTCCGGGTAAATGGAGAACCGGGACATGTGGCGGCTGCCGTGGAAGTGATCCGGCATATCTACCGGGAAACCGAAGCCTCCGATGATATCTCCCCGGACACAGTACACCTGTTTATCCGGGAAACCGGCTTTGAACGGTTGCCGGAAGATATCCCCTTCGACGGCTCCACCACGGTTATCAAGACCCCCAAACTGCAGGCCCGCCCCCGGGGCGCCAACCAGCAGAAATATGTGCACAGTATCCGCACCCACGACATCAATTTCGGGATAGGGCCTGCCGGTACCGGCAAGACCTGGCTGGCGGTGGCCTGTGCGGTTGAGGCCCTGAAGGATGAGCAGGTCAAACGCATACTGCTGGTACGCCCGGCGGTAGAGGCCGGAGAAAAACTGGGTTTCCTGCCCGGCGACCTGGCCCAGAAGGTGGACCCTTACCTGCGCCCCCTTTACGACGCCCTGTACGAGATGCTGGGCTTTGACCATGTCACCCGGCTGATCGAAAAAAGCGTTATCGAGATTGCTCCTCTGGCGTTCATGCGTGGCCGCACCCTGAACAACTCCTTCATCATTCTCGATGAAAGCCAGAACACCACCCGGGAACAGATGAAGATGTTTCTGACCCGTATCGGCTTCGGGTCCACAGCGGTCATTACCGGCGACACCACCCAGGTGGACCTGCCCCGGGGCCAGAACTCCGGGCTGATCCACGCCGCCGGCGTGCTCAGCAAGGTGCCGGGTATCGGCTTTACCCGATTTGAGGCCAAAGACGTTGTCCGCCACCCGCTGGTGCAGCGGATTGTGGAAGCCTACGACAGTTTTGATGACGGGAGTGTTTCAGGCCAGTGAGCAAGCTGACAGTTGATATTCAGGAAGCCTTCACGGCACCGGAGATTCCCGACCCGGCCCTGTTTCGGGCCTGGGCCCAGGCAGCCTGGCTGCAGGAACAGCCCTCTGAAGTAACCATTCGCATTGTCGGTACCGACGAAAGCCGGACTCTGAACCATCAGTACCGGGGCAAGGACAAACCCACCAACGTGTTGTCCTTTCCATTTGAGGCGCCACCGGGTATAACCATGCCATTGGCCGGAGATCTCGTCATTTGCGCGCCGGTTGTTGAAAAAGAGGCCGAAGACCAGCATAAAGAACCTGTGGCCCACTGGGCTCACATGGTGGTGCATGGCATGCTGCACCTGCAAGGCTACGACCATATTGAAGACCAAGACGCCGAGGTCATGGAAGCCCTCGAAATCCGGTTGCTTAAGCAGCTTGGATTTGCCAATCCCTACGAAGCAGAGGAAACGGAAAAAGACTCATGAGCGACGATCAGTCGAGTCACAGTCAGGGCCACAAGTCCTGGCTGGAACGTATATCACAGGCCTTTTCCAGCGGGCCTGAGTCCGTAGAGGACGTGCTGGAAATCCTGCGGGAAGCTGAATCCCACGACATTATTGATACCGACGCCATGAGCATCATCGAGGGTGCCATGCAGGTCATCGATATGCGGGTGGAGGAGATCATGATCCCCCGCTCCCAGATGATCACCGTGAAAGCCTCCCAGGAACCCAGAGAATTTCTGGAAGAAATCATTTCCTCTGCCCACAGCCGGTTTCCGGTTATCGGCGACAGCCCGGATGATGTGGTCGGCATACTGCTGGCCAAAGACCTGCTGCCGCTGGCCCTGAACAACGCCATCGACTGGCCCAGCATCCGCGAAATACTGCGCCCGCCCACCTTCGTCCCCGAGAGCAAGCGCCTGAACCAGCTGCTCAAGGAGTTCAAGGAAAACCGCAACCACATGGCCATTGTGGTGGATGAGTACGGCGGCACCGCCGGCCTGATTACCATTGAGGATGTGCTTGAACAGATTGTGGGAGAAATCGAGGACGAGCACGATTTCAACGAAGAAGCCCATATCAAGCCCCACGGTGATGGCACGTACGCGGTCAAGGCAGTCACGCCCATCGACGATTTCAATGAATTTTTCAGAACCGACCTGGACGAGGAAGAGTTCGATACCATTGGCGGTGTAGTGCTCAAGGAGTTCGGACATCTGCCCAGACGAGGAGAAACGGTTGCATTCGGCGGCCTGCGCTTTACCATTGCCAACGCCGATAACCGTGTCATCCGTCTGTTGCAGGTAACCCGTAGTGAACAGTGAAAACAGCATCTTCCGGGAAGGGATTCCCGCAATTTCTGCCAGCCCCTGGCTGACCTCCGTCATTCTGTTCATTGCCGGGGCCCTGCAGACCCTGACCTTTTCGCCTTTCCACTTCTGGTATCTGGGTCCTGTCTCCATCGTCCTGATTGTGCTGGTCACCCTGTCCCTGCCCGCAAAAAACCTGTTCCGGGCCGGCTGGTTTACCGGCCTCGGACTGTTCGCCAGCGGCGCCAGCTGGGTCTATATCAGCATCAGTGAATATGGCAACAGCTCGGTGCCCGTGGCCATTCTTCTCACCATCATTTTTGTCGCCGGACTGGCCCTGTTTCACGGTCTGGCCTTCTGGTTCTGGGGCAAGCTGGCCCCGGAAAAGCCGTTGCGCCGGCTGATCCTGTTTCCCGCCATCTGGATTCTCGGGGACTGGCTCCGGGGCTGGTTGCTGACCGGCTTTCCCTGGCTGTATCTGGGCACCGCCCATACCGATGGCCCCCTGGCCGGGCTGGCGCCTGTAGTGGGCGTGCATGGTGTGACCCTGTGGATTATCGTGACCGGGGTCGCCCCCATCGGCATCTTCTGGCTCAGCCGACACAAACGCTATCCGGCCGCGGCCCTGGCTGCAGTGATTACCCTGGCCCCCTGGTTCGCAGCCCCGGCCCTGAACCGGGTGGACTGGACCCATATCAGCACAGAACCCACAAGCTTTGCCGCCATGCAGGGCAATATCCCGCAGCTGATCAAATGGGACCCGCAATTCCTGAAGGACCAGATTGTGGCCTATCTGGGCATGACCGAGGACTACTGGGATACGGATCTGATTCTGTGGCCGGAAACCGCCATTCCCCTGCCCCAGGACCAGGCCGGAAAAATCATCGGCTTCATAGATGAACAACTGGGTGAGCACAGCACCCTGATTACCGGTATTCCCTGGCACACCTTCAGCAGCCAGACCGAAGATTTCACCTATCACAACAGCATCATGGCCATTGGCAATGGCGAAGGCGTCTACCACAAACAGAAACTGGTGCCCTTTGGCGAATATGTGCCCATGCAGGGATTGTTGAGGGGGCTCATCGGCTTTTTCGACCTGCCCATGAGCAGCTTCAGCCCCGGCCCGGCCTATCAGGGCCCCCTGATCGCCAATGGCATGAAAATCATGCCCTTTATCTGTTATGAAGTGGCCTACCCGGATTTTGTAGCCGCCAACAGCCGGGGGGCGGATATTCTGCTGACCATCAGTAACGATGGCTGGTTCGGGGACTCCATCGGCCCCCTGCAGCACCTGCAGATTGCCCGGATGCGGGCTCTGGAAACCGGTCGTTACATGCTCCGCGGTACCAACAACGGTGTCACCGCCATTATCGACAACAAGGGCCAGATCACCGAAACCATCCCCCATTTCCAGAGGGCAACCCTCAGCGGTGAGGTGTTTACGGCTACAGGAAACACCCCCTATATGCAGACCGGCTCCTGGCCAGTACTGACACTGATGCTGATCCTGGTGGTCTTTGTCCGGGAACGGGTTATTCCTCCGGTTGCGGCCAGCGGCTCGTAACCCGCTCATAGTAGCGGGAATCGCAGGCCTCGCAGGGCTCCAGGTGACTGGTAGAGGTCAGGCAGCGCATATGGCCGCAGTTCAGGCAACGGAACATGCCGGCTGTGGCCACCTCCCCCGAGATATAGCGGCCGGAGTCTTCGTTTTCCAGCTTCTGCTTCAGCTCCAGGGTATCCACCAGAGTGTTGTCCGCCACCGATAACAGGCGCTCTGAAAGCTGATGTTCCAGCATGGACAGGTCCATCTGCAGCCATTCTTTCAGACCTTCACCGGTTTCCTCGACAAAATGCAGCAGGTGTTCCAGGTCCCGCTGCAGGTATGCCCCCAGCAGATCCGCCTCTTCCCGGGTCATCTCTTCCAGCTCGTACTCGAATTCCACCGCCTTGCGGATTTCGCCATTAAGCGTATCCACAGAGGTTTCCTCCAGGTCCCGAAGCCCTTTCTGTACCCGCTCCAGCATGCGGTCATAGGCTTCCAGCGCTTTACCGGACAGGTGACTTCTTTCTGGATTGGTCATGGGCACTCCTTGTGGTGGCAGGAAAAAGGCAGGCAGCTTGGGCCCGGCTGGCGATTACTTGCCGGAGTTTTTCCGGCGCTGTCGCCATGCCAGCAGTCTGCCACATTCATCAATGCTTTCTCCATACCGGAAGTCTGGCACAGGATAGGCATTTTGGCAGACTACCTGTCAGGCCGTCTGTGAGTTAGAATGTCCGGCCGCTCCGAACATCATTTTGATACAGGGTAACTTTGGTAATGGCAGGAATGGACGAGCACTACAATCCCCGCAATGTTGAACAGAATGCCCGCAGCTTCTGGGAAGAGAACAAAACCTTCTGCGTGAAGGAAGAGCCAGGCAAGCCCAAATACTACTGCCTGTCCATGTTCCCTTACCCCAGCGGCAAACTGCACATGGGGCACGTCCGCAACTACACCATCGGTGACGTCATTTCCCGCTACCAGCGCATGCAGGGCAAGAATGTCATGCAGCCCATGGGCTGGGACGCCTTCGGCCTGCCTGCCGAAAATGCTGCCATTGCCAACAAGACTGCCCCTGCAAAGTGGACCTACGCCAATATCGATTACATGAAAAGCCAGCTCAAACTGCTGGGCTTTGGTTACGACTGGGACCGGGAGCTGGCCACCTGCAAGCCTGAGTACTATCGCTGGGAGCAGTGGTTCTTTGCCCGCCTCTACGAAAAGGGTCTGGTCTACAAGAAAATGGCTACCGTCAACTGGGATCCTGTGGATCAGACGGTTCTGGCCAACGAACAGGTAGTGGACGGCCGGGGCTGGCGCTCCGGCGCCCTGGTGGAGCAGAAAAAGATTCCCCAGTGGTTTATCCGCATTACCGATTACGCCGAAGAGCTGCTGAATGATCTGGACGAACTGGATGGCTGGCCGGAACAGGTCAAGACCATGCAACGGAACTGGATCGGCAAGTCCGTGGGTACCGAACTCACCTTCCCGCTGAAAGACAGCGACGATGGCCTGACCGTTTACACCACACGCCCGGACACCCTGATGGGCGTCAGCTATATGGCGGTGGCAGCAGAACATCCCCTGGCCAAAGCCGCCGCCGAGCGGCACCAGGATGTTGCGGAATTTGTCAGCGAGTGCCGTAACAGCAAGGTGGCAGAAGCCGAAATGGCCACCATGGAGAAGAAAGGCATAGATACCGGGTTCAAGGCCATTCACCCCCTGACCCACGAAGAAATTCCGGTGTGGATTGCCAACTTCGTGCTGACCGATTACGGCACCGGTGCCCTGATGGCGGTTCCCGCCCACGACGAACGGGATCACGAATTCGCCCTCAAATACCGCCTGCCCATCAAACAGGTAATCACTCCGGCCGACAGCCGGGAAATTGATGTTCAGGAACAGGCCTTTACTGAAAAGGGTGTGCTGGTATCCTCCGGCAAATACAGCGGCCTGACCAGCGAAGTGGCTTTTGACGCCATCGCTGACTTCCTGGAAGAACAAGGTATTGGCAAGCGCACCGTCAACTACCGGTTGCGGGACTGGGGTGTTTCCCGTCAGCGCTACTGGGGCGCCCCCATTCCCATGATGACCCTGGAAGATGGCACCGAAATGCCGGTTCCCGATGACCAGCTGCCGGTGCGCCTGCCGGAAGACGTGGAAATGGACGGGGTCAAGTCCCCCATCAAGGCCGACCCGGAATGGGCCAAAACCACCTTTGAAGGCCAGCCTGCCACCCTGGAAACCGATACCTTCGACACCTTCATGGAGTCGTCCTGGTATTACGCCCGTTTCTGCAGCCCCAATTATGACAAGGGCATGCTGGATCCGTCCGCAGCCAACTACTGGCTGCCCGTTGACCAGTATATCGGTGGTATCGAACACGCCATTCTGCACCTGCTGTATGCCCGCTTCTTCCACAAACTGCTGCGGGATGTGGGGCTGGTTACCAGTTCCGAGCCCTTCAAGCGTCTGCTGACCCAGGGCATGGTGCTGGCCGACACTTACTACCGGGAAGATGGAAAAGGCGGCAAGATCTGGATTTCTCCGGCCGACGTGATTGTCGAGCGGGATGAGAAAGGACATCCGGTACGGGTGGTACACAAGGACGATGGTGAACCGGTCATTTCCGGCGGCGTCACCAAAATGTCCAAGTCCAAGAACAATGGCATTGATCCCCAGGCCATTATCGATCAGTACGGTGCCGATACAGTGCGCCTGTTCATGATGTTCGCAGCGCCCCCCGAGCAGTCCCTGGAATGGTCCGACAGCGGCGTGGAAGGTGCCCACCGCTTCCTCAAGCGCCTGTGGCGTCTGGTCAGTGAACACACTGCCGGCGGGCCCGCGCCTACGCTGAATCTGGCGGAACTGAACGATGCCCAGAAAAATCTGAGGCGCAAGACCCACGAGACCATTGCCAAGGTCAGTGACGATATCAGCCGGCGCCTGACCTTCAACACCGCCATCGCTGCGGTCATGGAACTGCTCACCGCCGTCAGCCGTCTGGGCGGGGATGAGCCCCAGAGCCGGGCCGTGCGTCAGGAAGCCCTGACCACCGCCGTACTGGTTCTCTCCCCCATCGTGCCCCATATCTGTCACAGTCTGTGGCAGGCCCTGGGACATGAGGAGCCAGTGGTCGATGCAAAATGGCCCGAAGCCGATCCCGAGGCCATGGTACGCAGTAAAATCCAGGTGGTTCTGCAGGTAAATGGCAAGGTCCGGGCCAAGGTAGAAGTACCGGCGGAAATCAGCAAGGGCGACCTGGAGAAGCTGGCACTGGAAAACCCCAATGTTCTGCGTTTCACCGAAGGCGCCACGGTACGCAAGGTCATCGTAGTGCCCGGAAAACTGGTTAACGTGGTGGCGAACTGACATGTCCCGGCATACCGCTCTGAAAACCGCAAACCGGTCCCTGTTGGCCGCGACCCTTCTGGCCAGCCTTGCCGGCTGTGGTTTCCAGCTGCGGGGTGCCTCTCCCATACCCACCACACTGCAGCCCCTGGCCGTGGAATGCAGCAAACAGGTTTCTGACACCCTGTGCCGCTCGGTCCGCGACCAGCTGGAGCTGTCGGGGCTGACCCTGACACCAGCCGCTGATGCCGACTACCGTCTGCGCCTCAGCAACTTCCAGCAGGACCGCCGGGCCAGCGCCATCACCTCCGATGGGTCTGCAGCCCAGTACACCCTGCGCCATACCGTAAGCCTTGAGCTGCTCACCGCAGACAGCGTGCCCCTGATTGCCAGCACGCCCATCAGCGCCAGTGAGAGCTACAGCTACGATGACACCCAGGTTCTGGCCGGGCAGAAGGAAGAGAACAGCCTGGACAGCCAACTGGCCGAACGCCTGGCCCAGCAGATTACTTTCCGCCTGGCGCCCATGACCGATGCCCGCATTCAGGCCATACGGGAGCAGTACCAAACCTCCGGAGCCGGGAACGACAGCGAAACGCCATGAAACTCCAGCCGGCACAGCTTGCCCAGCAGCTGAAAAAAGGTCTGGCACCGGTCTATCTGGTGTCCGGCGACGAGCCCCTGCTGGTTCAGGAATGCTGCGACCAGATCCGCAAAGCGGCCAGGGATGGAGGCTTTCATGACCGCCTCACCTTTCACGCCGACCAGCCCGGCAGCTGGAGTGCCATCGGCGGCGAACTGAACGCCATGTCCCTGTTTTCCGAACACCGGCGTATCGAAGTCCACCTCCCCAACGGCAAACTTGGTGACGGCAGGGGGGTACTTGAGCAGATGCTTCAGGATCCGCCGGAAGACATTGTCCTGTTGCTGATCAGCACCCGCCTGGACGCCGCCGAGACCCGCAGAAAGTGGTACAAGGAGCTGCAGAACAAGGGAGTGCATATTCCGGTATGGCCTCTGGACGCTGGCAAATTCCAGCCCTGGCTGCAGCAGCGGGCCTCCGCCCGCGGCCTCACCCTGACCCGGGAAGCCCTGGTGATTCTGGCAGAACGCCTTGAGGGCAATCTGCTGGCTGCCAGCCAGGAACTGGACCGCCTGGCCCTGATGACCGGTGGCAAGACCATTGATGAGGAAACCGTGGAGCAGGCCGTTCAGGACAGTTCCCGTTTCAGCGGTTTTGAACTGGTATCCGAGCTGATCGCGGGCAGAGCCCCCCACGCCTGCAAGATTATCGGCACCCTGCGCCATGAAGGGGAAAACCCTCTGGGACTGCTGGCGGTACTGAGCCGCGACCTGAATCTGATACTGGAACTGAAAACCCCTGGATCCGTTACCGACACGCCTTCTGCGTTCCTGAAAAAACGCGGTATTTTCCAGCCCCAGCGGGCACGGGTTCTGGAGCAGGCATCCCGCCGCCTGAGCCGGCCACAGATTTATCAGGCCATTGCCCTGTGCAGTCAGGCCGACCGCGCCGCCAAAGGCTTTGACGACCTGTCCCCCTGGCACCACCTGCAGGATATGGCCACCCTCCTGGCCTCCCGCTCCTGACCTGGATCAATAGCCGCGGCAGTTGACCCACCGCCTGTCGCCGGCACCCTTGACAGTATTTCCCGTAACAGAGCATTGTAGACGCACGTCATCATCCCAGGAAGGAGTTTGATATGAGTCTTCAGGAACAGCTAAAGAGTTTGTCGGAAAAGATCAGGCAGTATCGGGACGAAGCCCGGGTCCAGCTCCACCTTGCCAAAGAGGACGTCAGGGACGAGTGGGATGACCTGGAAAAGGACATGGAACGTTTCCGCAACAAGATGGACAGTATTCTTCACGATGCGGACGATGCCTCCCAGGAAGCCAAACAGACGCTGCAGAAACTGGGCGAAGATCTCAAGACCGGCTACCAGAACATTCGTGAAAAATTGAAATAACCCATCTATCTGTTAACCCGTTAACAAATTCTGACATTTCCACAACACACAGGCCCAATAAAAACGGGCCTGTGTGTCATACTTCCCGGATATAATGACTATAGCGTCAAACTTTGGGCAACTCGTCAGAAGCTGACCGCCAGCGTCTGACACTACCGCGCCCAGAAACAAAAAGAGGTATATAAGGCGCATGAACAAACTGACATATATCCCCCTAACCCTTCTCCTGCTTCTAGTCACCACAGCCAGCACCGGCCAGAACACCCGGTTCAGTGATCCGGAAACGGTTATCAAGGACCAGTTCTGGGGCAACCTCTATGCCAACGGCGGCAAGTCCTTTTTCTGTGACAAAACCTTCAACAAAAAGGGCTTTCTGCTGACCGACGGCTATATCTACCCCCTGGCAGATATCCGTTCTGCCCTGCGCTGTGGCACCTCCAGAGAGTGCAAACAGGACAACCGCTACCGGCAGATTGCATCCGACCTGCACAACATGATTCCGGTAAACAACCGGACTGAAATGAAGCGCAGAAACGTGCGCTATGAAAACCTGGGAAACACCATCCGGGAAGACGACTGCGGAATGCGTGAAAGCGCCGGATTCTTCGAGCCACCGGAACGGGTAAAAGGCGATGTCGCCCGCACCCTGGCCTATATGGTAGACACCTACGGCCTGCCCTGGCTGGGCTCCACGGCTGTGTTCAAGGGCTGGAACCGCCTGGACCCACCAGACGATACCGAGCTCAGCCGGCACCAGCGCATCGCGGAAATCCAGGGCAACGAAAACCCCTTCGTGGTACATCCGGAGAAAATGGAACAGCTCTGAGCTTTTCCCGGGCAGAAAAAAAGCAGGCCTCAAGAGGCCTGCTTTTTTATTAACCAAGGAACCGGAAGAATCAGAATTCCTCGTCGGTCAGCGCCATGATCACATCACTGCCACTGCGGATTCCTTCCGCCAGGGATACGGTCCTGGGCAACAGCCGGTCATAGAAGAAACGGGCTGTTTTCAGCTTGCCGGAGTAGAATCCGGAAGCATCATCGGCAGCCTTGGGTGCCGCCGCCCGGACGATCCTGGCCCACATATAGGCCAGAGCCGTCAGACCGAACATATCCAGATAGTCCACGGAAGCCGCACCTACTGCATCCGGGTTGTCACTGGCCTGGGCGATTACATGCTCAGAGGCATCGGACAGACGCTCCAGCGCTGCTGCCAGAGGCTCCACAAATGCCGCCATACCCTCTTCAGAGGAGCTTTCCTCGATAAAAGCAGCAACATCCTGAGCGAACAGTTCATACAGCTTGCCCTGACTGCCCACAACCTTGCGTCCCATCAGATCCAGCGCCTGGATCCCGTTGGTACCTTCGTAGATCTGGGTGATCCGGCAATCCCGCACCAGCTGCTCCTGGCCCCACTCCCGGATAAAGCCGTGTCCGCCAAACACCTGCTGCCCCATAATGCAGGTATCCAGGCCCCGGTCGGTCAGGAAGGCTTTGGCGACAGGGGTCAGCAAGGCCACCATGCCTTCGGCATGGGTGCGGCGCTCGTCGTCGTCAGAGTATTTGGAAATATCCAGCCACTGGGCCACGTAGGTGGAGAATGCCCGGCCGCCTTCCACATAGCTTTTCATGGTCAGCAGCATGCGGCGCACATCCGGATGCACGATAATCGGGTCAGCAGCCTTCTCCGGCTGGCGGGCACCTGTAGGTGCGCGGCTCTGCAGACGGTCCAGAGCATAGGCCCGGGCACTTTGCAGGGAGGCTTCAGCAGC
>JBFHSI010000070.1:0-14087 GCA_041591245.1 Marinobacter sp. | reverse complement strand
TATACCGGCAGGGACGGGCTGGCCGCCATCGACAGCCTGACTCCGGATATCGTGCTGCTGGACCTGAAACTGCCGGATCAGTCCGGACTGGACGTTCTGGATGCCATAGCGGCCCTGTCCGCTCCCCCCACCACCATCATGATTTCCGCCCATGGCGATACCCGGGCGGCCGTGGAAGCGGTCAAGAAAGGCGCCCAGGATTACATCACCAAACCCTTCGATCTGGATGAGCTGATACTGCTGATCCTGCGCAATCACAAGCAACGCCAGCTCAGCGAGGAAGTGGTTTACCGGCGCCAGCAGGACAGCCGGACCCACGGCCTGATCGGTTCCAGCGAGGCCATGGGCATACTGATGGAGCAGGTACAGCGCATCGGCCAGAGTTCGGCCCGGACCATTCTCCTGCAGGGCCCCTCCGGCAGTGGCAAGACCCTGATCGCCAAGGCCCTGCACTCGGTAAAATCCGATACTGCCCCGTTTATCGCCGTCAACTGTGCCTCCCTGCCGGAAAATCTGATGGAAGCGGAACTCTTCGGTGCCGAAAAAGGCGCCTATACCGGTGCCGACAAACGCCGCACCGGGCTGGTAGAGCTGGCCGCTGGCGGCACCCTGTTCCTGGATGAAATCGGCGAACTGCCGCTGAATCTGCAGGCCAAATTCCTGACCTTTCTGGAAACCCACAGGTTCCGCACCCTGGGCGGGAATACGGAAATCGAGGCAGACATACGCATTATCGCTGCCAGCAACCGGGATCTGCAGGCGGAAGCCCAGGCCGGCAATTTCCGGGAAGACCTGTTCTACCGGCTCAACGTCATGCCCCTGACCATTCCCTCCCTGGCGGAACGCCGGGACGATATAGAACCCCTGGTGCAGAACTTCTCCGCCACCCTGGCCCGCCAGGAAAGCTGTGCCCCCATCATCATCCCCCCGGACATCATGGCCCAGCTGGTGGCCTACCCCTGGCCCGGCAATGTGCGGGAACTGCGCAATACCATTGAACGGCTGACCATACTCCATGCCGGCGAAACCATCCGCGGGGAATGGCTGCCTCCGGAAATTGCTGCCGCCGGCCGCCATCCGGCTGCCGATACACACGGGAATGCCACCCCGGCTCCGGCGGACAGCGACTCCCTGACCAGCACCATGGCCCGGCGCGAAGCCGAATGCATCCGCGAGGCCCTGCGCCGGTCCCAGGGCCGCAAGGGGGAAGCCGCAAGTTCCCTGGGTATTTCCCGCCATGCCCTCAAGCGGCGTATGCAGAAACTGGGTCTGTCCGGAGACGAGCTGTGATCCGGCGCTGGCTGACCCGTGCAGCCCTGGTACTGCTGGTGGCTGTACCTGTGGCGTCCGCAGAAGAGCTGGGGGCGCCGGCAGCCCAGGCCGATGTCACCGTGGGCTGCCTGTACCCCATGTCCGGCCGGGCCGGCGGGCTGGGCCGGGATTCCGTGTACGGCGTCCGCCTGGCCCTCAGATATCTGCAGGAGCAGGGAGACCCGGATATGCCCAGGCTCCGGGTATTGCTGGGGGATACCAAATCCAAACTGGCACCGGCAGCAATCCTGGCCCGGCGCTTTATTGAAGATGAAGGCGCCCTGTTCCTGTGTGGCGTGGTCAATTCCTCGGTAGCCATTGATGTCTCCGCCATCGCCCGCGCTGCCGACGCTTTTTTTGTCGGCACCGATCATGCCTCCTCCCGGCTCACCGGCGAATTTCTCCATGACGGCTATTTCCGGGTCAGCAATGACACCCGCCAGTCCATGACCGCCGGAGCCCGTTTTATCCGGGACTATTTCGCCGGCCAGCTGGCGCAGAAGCCCCTGCGTATTTCCTATCTTGGCCCCGACTATGAATACGGTTACCAGGTCTGGGCGGATTTCCGGACGGCGCTGGACAGGTTCGGGGTTCCCTATGAAATTTCCGGCGTGCTCTGGCCCCGGCTCAATGAGCCGGACTACAGCCCCTATATCAATGAGCTGATCCGGCAGCAGCCGGATCTGGTGGTCAACAGCCTGTGGGGGGGAGATTTCATCGCCTTTATTACCCAGGCCACGGACACCTCTCTGTTCGCCAGCTCCCGTTTTGCCAATTTCGAGAAGGGCGCGGACTATGAGATTTTCGCCCGGCTTGGAAGCAAAATGCCCCTGGGCCTGCTGCTGGCATCCCGGCACCACAACAACTGGCCGGATACAGCATTCAACCAGTGGTTTGTGCAGGAGTTCTACCGGGAAGCCGGCTACTACCCGTCCTCCGGTGCCGAAGGAGCCTTTACCGGCATCATTGCCATCGCCGAAGCGGTGAAAAAGGCCGGCCGTCCCTACAACGACCGCCAGGCCATCCGCCAGGCCTTCGAACAGCTGTCCCTGGCACTGCCGGAAGACCCGGACGGATTCCATTCCACCATGGACCCGGACAGCCACCAGATCCGCCAGGTGATGGCTATCGGCGAAACCGTAGTGGACACCAGCTATCCGCCGGCCCGGGTGATGCTGGGCAACTGGCATGTGTACCCCCCCCTGGAAACCATGGAAAGCACCGGGGCAGAGTGAGCGGTTTGCGCTCATCGGCCCCGGCAATTCCGAGCGAAAACCGCTCACCACTGCCGCTCAAAACTGCTCATCCTAAAACATGGCCTTTTAAATCAATCAGATAAAAAGCCCTCCGGTTCTGGCACAGGTTCTGCTGTATGAGGTTACCGGCAGATATGACGTCGGACAGGACACCGGGCCAGCAACGGCCACCGGTCGTCCGGACAAACAACACAAAAACAATTGTCTGGAGAACATCTGATGAAATACTCCCTGCTGACCGCAGCGACTGTGGCCTGCGCCATGACCACCGGCGCCATGAGTCTGAGCGCCCACGCCGCCGACGATGAATACAAGATGGGCCTTGTTACCTTCCTGTCCGGTGCCGCTTCCGGCCCCTTCGGTATCCCCGCCAAGAACGCCGCAGACCTGGTGATCGACGCCCTTAACGATGGCAGCCTGCCGGCACCGATTACCAGCAAGGGTATGGATGGCCGTCCCATCACTCCGATTTATGTGGATGAAGCCGGTGGTGCCACCAAGCAGACCTCAGAGTTCCGCAACCTGGTGGAGCGTGACGGTGTCGACTCGGTCGTGGGCTATATTTCCTCCGGCGACTGTCTGGCCATCCCTGCCGTGGCCGAGGAACTGAAAAAGCTGACCGTGCTGTTTGACTGTGGTACTCCCCGGGTGTTCGAGGAAGCCGACTACAAATACGTCTTCCGTACCCACTCCACCGCCAGCATGGACAACATTGGTGCCGCCCGTTACGTCCACGAGAATATGCCGGAACTGGCCTCAGTGGCCGGTATCAACCAGAACTACTCCTGGGGCCACGACAGCTGGCGGGATTTCACCGAGACCCTGAAAGTACTGACTGACGACGGTGTGGAAGTCACCACCGCCCAGTTCCCGAAACTCTTCGCCGGCCAGTACGGTGCCGAGATTTCCGCCCTCCAGGTGAACACCGCCGATGTTATCCACACCTCCTTCTGGGGTGGTGATACCGATGCTCTGGTTCTGCAGGCTGCGGCCCGCGGACTGCTGGCTGACAACCAGGTAATCTTCACTGCCGGTGAAACCGCACTGAACAGCCTGGGTGAGCATCTGCCCGAAGGGGCCATTATCGGAGCCCGGGGACCTTTCGGCCCGTTCGCACCAGAAAGCGAGCTGAACACCTGGTTCCAGACCGAGTTCACCAAGCGATTCGGTACCCCTCCCACCTACCCGGCCTACCATATGGCACACGCCATCATCGGCCTGAAAATGGCCTATGAGAAAGCCGGTGCCGGCGCCTCCACCGATGACGTCATCAGCGCCTTCGAAGGCCTGGAATTCCAGGGCCCCGGCGGCAAGGTGGCGATGAACCGTGGCAAGGGCCATCAGGCGGTTACGGAAATGGTGTACGGCCGGCTCAAGCGCAGCAATGGCGAAATCACCTTCACCGACGTGACCCGCTATCCCGCCGACTGCGTCAACCCGCCCGAAGGCTGGGAAACCGTGAAGTGGATTCAGGCCGGTATGCCTGGCGCGGCATGCAACTGATCGTTCCCGTTTGAATGACGACCCGTCAATGGTCCCCTGACCGGGGCCATTGACCGGGCGTTGCCCTGAGATCTTTCACCCCTGCTGCGAATCTGCCCATCACCGGGCAGCCACAGAGGGCCGTGCAAAGAACCGGAAAACTTCTGATGAAACAAATACTCGCAATCCTGGTGGATGGCTCGGTCTATGCTTCCTGGCTGTTCATTATTTCCGCAGGCCTGACCCTGATCTACGGTGTCATGCGCATCCTCAACATGTCCCACGGCAGTTTCTACGCCCTGGGAGCCTATGCCGGCGCCTCCATGGTGGGCTGGTATTTTTCCACGGGCGCTGTGCCCTGGCTCAGTTTTTTTGCACTGATCGGCGCCGCACTGGTGGCCGGCATCAGTGTTGGCCTGCTGGTGGAACGGGGGCTGCTCCGGTTCATGTATGGCCGGGACGAGGTGGTGATGATCCTGGTGACCTATGCGGTCCTGCTGATCATGGAAGACGCCATCAAGCTGGTCTGGGGAGTTGAGCCCTATTTCGCCTACCAGCCATACACCCTGCTGGGACGAACCAAGTTTGCCGGCCTGTCCTTTGCCAATTACGACTTCATGCTGATCGGCGTCAGCATCCTGATCGGCCTGATTCTCTGGTATGGCCTGAACCGCACCCGCAACGGCAAGCTGCTGCGGGTGGTGATCCACGACCGGGAAATTGCCCGGGCCCTGGGCATCAACGTGTCCCGTATTTTTACCGTTACCTTTCTGATCGGCGCCGGCATAGGTGCCCTGGCCGGAGCCCTGACCGCACCCGGTCTGTCGGTGGTTCCGGGCATGGGCGTGGAAGTGATCGTGCTGGCCTTTGCGGTGGTGGTCATAGGTGGCCTGGGCAGTATCTCCGGAGCCCTGGTGGGGGCCCTGATTGTGGGTATGGCTCGCGCCGCCGCCGTACACCTTTATCCCGATATTGAGCTGTTTGTGATCTACGGGGTGATGGGCCTGGTGCTGGCGTTCCGGCCCCAGGGTCTGTTTGCCGTAGCCAACGCGAGGAAAATCTGATGAGCCAAAGATCCCTGGCGCTGTTTGTCATCCTGGGGCTGGCCACACTGGCCGGCGGTCTTCTGTTGCCCCAGTGGATGTCCTATCTGTTTACCATTGCCATGGGCAAGGGCCTGGTGGTTCTGGGCCTGATTCTGCTGATGCGGGCCGGCCTGGTGTCCTTTGGTCAGGGCCTGTACTACTGCATCGGTGCCTATATGGCCGGTGTCCTGACCCAGTTCGCCGGTGTCACCGATGTGCTGCTGATCCTGCTGGCCTCGGTGGTCGCCAGTGTTGCCATAGCGGCCATTATCGGACTGCTGCTGTGCCGCTACCGGGAAATCTTCTTTGCCATGTTTTCCATGGCCTTTTCGATGATTCTCTACGGTCTTCTGGTGCGCAACCAGTTTCTGGGGTCCACCGATGGTTTCAATGTGGCCAATCCCAGTCTGCTGGGCTGGTCACCGGGACCTGAGGGCGCCTCCACGCTGGTGCTGTCGGTTGCCGTGGTTCTGGTGTTTGCCCTTGGTATCCTCGCCTGGCGCTACCTGAACTCCCTGTCCGGCTACGGTGGTGAGGCCGTCCGGGAAAACGAGATCCGCCTGGAATACCTGGGGGGCTCGGTGTTCCGGGTCATCTACGTGAAATACGTGATCGCGGCAGCCCTGGCGGCCACCGGCGGTACCGTCACGGCCCTGGTGAGCGGCCATGTGGACCCGGAAATGGCCTACTGGACCACCTCCGGAGAATTCGTGTTTATTGCCCTGATGGGCGGAACTGCCCACGTTGCCGCCCCCATTGTCGCCGCCGTTCTGTTTGAAGCCCTGCGCACCTATGCCTTTGCGGTTGCCCCCTACACCTGGCAGATGATCCTCGGCTTCGCATTGCTGGCCATTATCCTGTTCATGCCTTCCGGTCTCTGGTCACTGGTTGAGCGTTTCCAGAACAAGAAATCGAGGCAAACCCCATGAGCGCACTGCTGAAAACCGTCAATCTGGAACGGACTTTCGGGGCTGTCACCGCAGCCACCGATATCAATATTGAACTGCATCCCGGTGAAATTGTCGGAGTTATCGGCTCCAACGGTGCCGGCAAGACCACCTTTATCAACATGGTAACCGGCTACATCCAGCCCTCCGCCGGCGATATTCTGGTGAACGGCAGATCCATTGTCGGCAAGTCTCCCCGGGAAGTGTCGCTGGCCGGTGTCGGCCGTTCCTTTCAGGTGGCCCAGCTGTTCCAGGAACTGACCGTTCTGGACAATATGCTGATTGCCTACGGCTTCTCCGTGGAGCGCAAACTCAGCTTTCTGAAGCCCCTGCGCTCACCGGCAAATATCGACAAGGCCCGGGCAGCCCTGGAGGAATATGAGATAGGCCAGTACGCAGACGACGTGGTCTCCACCCTGCCCCAGGGGGTACGCAAGCTTCTGGATATTGCCATGGCCATGCTGCCGGGTCCCGGACTGATGCTGCTGGACGAACCCACCTCCGGCGTCGCCATCGAAGACAAGTTCATCCTGATGGACACGGTGATGGCGGCGGTACGCAAGAGCGGTGCCGCCACCCTGTATGTGGAGCACGATATGGAAGTAATCCTGCGCTATGCGGACCGGGTGCTGGCCTTCTATGACGGCCGGGTACTGGCCGATGGCCCCACCCACAAGGTGCTTTCCGATGCCAAGGTGCAGGAACTGGTGGTCGGCCACCACCTGGACCTGGGCAGCCTGGAGTGCGCCAGAAAACAGGAGTCTGACCACCATGCTTGAACTCAGAAACGTCACCACGGAAATCGCCGGAACCACCATCCTCCGGGATGTGACCTTCACCGTGGGCAAAGGCGCCATGGTGGGGCTGATCGGCCGCAACGGTGCCGGCAAGACCACATCCCTGCGCTCCATCATGGGCCTGCTGGAACCCAGTGCCGGACAGATCTTCATCAACGGCACCGACATGACCCGGCAGAGTTCCTATGAGCGTGCCGGCATGTCGGTGGGATACATGCCCGAGGACCGCCGGCTGGTGCCGGACCTGACCGTGGAAGAGAACATTCTGGCCCCGGCCTGGGCCTGCAAGCTCAACAATTCCGAGGCCCGGCTGGCATGGATCTACGAGATGATGCCGGAAGTGGAAGCCTTTTCCGACCGCCGTGCCCTGCAACTGTCCGGGGGCCAGCAGAAACTGGTGGCCCTGGCCCGGGCCCTGATGACCGGCACCAACCTGCTGTTGCTGGACGAACCCTTTGAGGGCGTGGCTCCGGCCCTGTCCCGGCGCCTGGCCAGTGTTCTGAGTACACTGAAGGACGAAGGCCTTACCGTGCTATTGTCGGAATCGGACCAGTCACATTCCGCGGATCTCGTCGACAAGGCTTTTCAGATTGAGCGGGGCAGCGTTGAGCCGCTGGCTTCCCTGACCTAGGAGAAAGACATGACTGCATTTACCTTCAATACAACAAAAAGCGTCATTTGCGAGCCTGGTGCCATCAGCCGCCTGGGCACACTGGTGAATGAACAGATCGGCGGCAGTGTTCTGCTGGTGACGGATCCGGGACTGATCCGGGCCGGCCTCCTGGGTGCGGCAACCGATTCCCTGGACGCCGCCGGCGTCAGCTACACAGTGTTCGATGGTGTCGTCGCCGATCCCCCTGTGGCGGTGGTGGAAGCGGCCCTGGAACAGGCCCGCAGCGCCCGGGTGGACGGCGTTATCGGCTTCGGTGGCGGCTCATCCATGGATGTGGCAAAACTGATCGCGTTACTGATGGGGGGCAATGAAAAGCTGGAGGACATCTACGGTGTGGGCATGGCCAAAGGCCAGCGCCTGCCCCTGATCCAGATTCCCACCACCGCCGGCACCGGCTCCGAGGTGACGCCCATTTCCATCATTACCGTGGGTGAAACCGAGAAGAAAGGGGTGGTTGCGCCCCAGCTGCTGCCGGACATTGCCCTGCTGGATGCGGAGCTCACCCTGGGCCTGCCGGCCCCGGTCACCGCCGCCACCGGCATTGATGCCATGGTGCACGCCATTGAAAGCTACACCTCCGCATCCGCCAACAACAATCCGGTATCCCGTACCCTGGCCCGGGAAGCCCTGCGCCTGCTGGGCGCCAATATCCGCATTGCGGTAATGGATGGCCGTAATGTCCAGGCCCGCTCGGAAATGCTGCTGGGCGCCATGCTCGCCGGCCAGGCCTTTGCCAACTCCCCGGTAGCCGGCGTGCATGCCCTGGCCTACCCTATCGGCGGCATATTCCATGTACCCCACGGCCTGTCCAATGCACTGGTACTGCCCCACGTCATGCGCTTTAATGCCAGTGCCTGTGACGACAGCTATGCCACCCTGGCCCTGGATGTATTTCCGGATCTGGTCACCACTCCGGCTGCGGAGCGCACCGGCAGGTTTATCCAGCGCCTGGAGTCCCTGAGTGCCGACCTGGGGCTGGAGCAGACCCTGCGGGAAGTGGGCATTACCGAGGCCGACCTGCCGGTGATGGCGTCCGAAGCCATGAAACAGAGCCGCCTGCTGGTCAACAATCCACGGACCCTTTCGGAATCCGATGCCCTGGCCATCTACCAGGCCGCATTCTGACCCGGAAGCCCGGGCCCGTTCGTTCCTTTCAGGTGCAGCCCGTCCATTCCGGCGGCACCTCTTTTCAGACGAGGTAAGTTATGACACTGCAGCTTGAGAATTCCGATCTTTTCCGTACCCGCGCCTACATCAACGGTGAGTGGACCGACGCCCTGTCCGGAGAAACCTTTGAAGTCACCAACCCGGCCAACGGCGAACATCTGGCCCGGGTCCCGAACATGAACGCCGACGATACCCGTGTTGCCATCGCCGCAGCCAATGCTGCCTGGCCGGCCTGGCGTGCCCTGGCCGCCAAGGAACGGGGAGCCATTATCCGCAAATGGTTTGAACTGCTGATGGCCAACCAGGAAGACCTGGCCCGCCTGATGACCGCCGAACAGGGCAAGCCTATGGCCGAATCCCGGGGTGAAGTGGCCTACGGCGCCAGCTTTGTGGAATGGTTTGCCGAGGAAGCCAAGCGCGCCTACGGCGACGTGATTCCCGGCCACGGTCAGGACAAACGTATTCTGGTGATCAAGCAGCCCATCGGTGTGGTGGCCGCCATTACCCCCTGGAACTTCCCCATTGCCATGATCACCCGCAAGGTGGCCCCGGCTCTGGCGGCGGGCTGTCCGGTGGTGGTCAAGCCGGCGGAAGACACCCCCCTGTGTGCCCTGGCGGTAGCCGCACTGGCGGAACAGGCGGGCCTGCCCGCAGGTCTGCTGAATATCGTCACCTGCTCCAAGCCCAACGCCGCCGCTGTGGGCTCCGAGCTCACCGCCAACCCGGTGGTGCGCAAGATCTCCTTTACCGGTTCCACCCCGGTGGGCAAGCTGCTGATGCGTCAGGCCAGTGATACCGTCAAGAAGGTGAGCCTGGAACTGGGCGGTAACGCGCCCTTTATCGTCTTTGATGATGCCGACCTGGATGCGGCGGTGACCGGTCTGATGACCTCCAAATACCGCAATTCCGGCCAGACCTGCGTCTGCGCCAACCGCATCTACGTGCAGGCCGGCGTGTACGACGCCTTTGTGGAAAAACTCAAGGCCCAGGTCAGCAAGCTGGTGGTGGGCCCGGGGCTGGAGGGTGAAACCCATCAGGGCCCGCTGATCAACAGCGCCGCTCTGGACAAGGTACAGCGGCATATTTCCGATGCCGTCAGCAAGGGCGCCAGCGTGGCCCATGGCGGTCAGCCCCACGCCCTGGGCGGCACCTTCTTCGAGCCCACCATCCTCACCAATGTCACCCAGGACATGCTGGTAGCCAGGGAAGAAACCTTCGGCCCTGTGGCTCCCCTGTTCCGTTTTGATACCGAGGAAGAAGCCATCGCCATGGCCAATGCCAGCGAATTCGGACTGGCCGCCTACTTCTACAGTCGGGATGTGCACCGGGCTTGGCATGTAGCCGAAGCCCTGGAAGCCGGTATGGTGGGTATCAACGAGGGTCTGGTGTCCACCGAAGTGGCGCCTTTCGGCGGCGTCAAGGAAAGCGGACTGGGCCGGGAAGGCTCCCACTACGGGCTGGATGAGTTCATGGAACTCAAATACCTGTGCCTGGGCGGCATGCGCTAGGCCCACTGCCATGCCCGGCGCCCCGGATGCCTTCTGACCCGGGGCGCCGGGGATTCAGGATTCTGCCGGGAGTACCCCTGTGACCCGAACCGATTTCCCCAGGTTTTACCCCATCACCACCCGCTGGATGGACAATGATGTGTACGGGCACGTCAACAATGTCACCTACTATTCCTACTTCGATTCCGCCATCAATTGTCACCTGATTGAGGCCGGCGGGCTGGATATTCACCAGGCCCAGGTGGTTGCCTATGTGGTCAGCTCCAGCTGCCAGTACCACCAGCCCGTGGCCTACCCGGATGCTCTGGAGGCCGGACTCAGGGTCATCCGCATAGGCACCAGTTCCGTCACCTACCAGCTGGGGATTTTCCGCCAGGGGGAACCGGAACCGGCGGCCACCGGTCAGGTGGTACATGTGTTTGTGGACCGGAAACAGAACCGCTCTGTGCCTATCCCCGGCCCCATCCGCAAAGCCCTGGAAGACATCGCCGTGGACGACAATCCGCAACACGACGGGTAGGATACAGGGCACCGTCAACTCAGCCACCAGGAGATGCCATGAATCCGACCATTGAACTGATCCGATCCCACCGTTCCATCCGCAAGTTCACCGACCGGAAAATTCCCCGGGAACTGCTGGTGGAACTGGTGCAGGCCGGACAGAGTGCTGCCACCTCCAACCATGTGCAGGCCTATTCGGTGATTCACGTGGTCAATCCGGACAACCGTCAGCGTATTGCCGAACTGGCCGGTGGCCAGAGCTACATTGCCGAGAGTTCGGATTTTCTGGTGTTCTGTGCCGATATGAAGCGGTCCACGGAAGCCGCAGCCCGGGCCGGTGCCGAAGTGGTCCGGGGCATGACCGAACAGCTGATTGTGGCCAGCGTGGACGCAGCACTGATGGCGCAGAATGTGGCCATTGCCGCGGAGTCCGAGGGACTTGGCCTGTGTTTTATCGGCGGTATCCGCAACAACCCGGCAGAAATCAGTGAGATTCTGCGGCTGCCGGAACATGTGTATCCGGTGTTCGGCATGTGCCTGGGCTATCCGGACCAGAATCCGGAAGTAAAACCCAGGCTGCCGGTAGAGGCCATTCTCAAGGAAGACTATTACCAGGACGACCGGGACGCCGCCCTGGTGGCAGAATTCGATGCCATCATGAACCGCTACTACAAGGAACGCACCGGCGGCAACAAGGACACCAACTGGTCAGAACAGCTGAAGCCCCTGTTTACCAGCAAGCTGCGGCCTCATATGAAGGAGTTCCTGAACAAGCGGGGCTTTGCCGTCAAATAGGAGCGTTCAAAGCAGGCTCTGGATTTCCTTCCAGAGGCGCCGGTAGGCATCCGCCGCAACAGAAGCCGGGGCCAGCTTCTGCACCGGTGTGCCATCCTCACCCATTTTCTCCACCACACTGGCATTGGGGATAATGGTTTTCAGCCCCCGGGGCAGGTGCAGGTCCTGATTGTCCACCAGTTCCCGGTGCAGGCTTTTGCGGCGGTCCGCCATGGAATAGAAGGGATGCAGCTTCGAGGGCTTGAGTTTCTTTTCTTTGGCAAAGGACTGCAGCTGCTGCCAGCTGTTCAGGGACAGCCAGGTGGGGATGACCGGGACAAACACCGCATCGGCCGCTTTCAGCACCTGCTCCGACAGCCGGGACAGGGACGGCGGACAATCCAGAATCACCAGACTGGTTTCCTCTGACAGGGGGGCCAGCCACTGTTTGATCAGGTTTTCATCCGCTTCCTGATCCAGCTTTACATCCAGATTCCGGAAACTGGTGTGGGAGGGAATAAAGTCCAGGCGGGGATAGTCGCTCTCGTGGATAAACTCGGCAATGGGGGTTTTGCCCTTCATCAGTTCCGACAGCTTATGGCCTTTTATCCGATCGGCTCCTGCCAGGTACCAGCTGGAAGCCCCCTGGGGATCCAGGTCCCAGAGCAGTGTGGACAGTCCTGCCTGACTGGCCAGGTAAGCAATATTCACGGCAGCAGCCGTTTTACCCACGCCGCCTTTCAAACTGTAAAATGCAATCGTCCTCAAGCGTTTTCTCCAATCAGTCAGACACAAAAAAACCGGGGGAGTCCCCGGTTAAAGCATTCACACGATGCACTGACACAATGCATATCATCCTGATGAATGCCCAGTCTAGACCGGGGCTTATGACAGTTTCATGACAGAGCTGAACCCGGTCCGGATTACCGGCCGGTTTTCTGCCAGACGGTCAGTTCCGAGAAGCTGTGCTGGAACTTGTTCCGGGTCTCCCGGATCACAAACGGCAGGCGCCTCGGCTCCGCCACCAGCCGGAAGTGGGGAGCCAGCAGGTCCCTGAGTCCGTCAAGGGTGGTGTAGTTTTCACCATCTTTCTTGAAGCCCCCCACCCACTCTTCCTTCGGGGTATATTCTTCCAGCCAGGTGTAGGGCGAGGCGATGACCAGCAACCCTCCATCGTTCAGACGCTGGTGAATGGCCGTCAGGAACAGGGAAGGCTTGTACAGCCGGTCTATCAGGTTCCCTGCCAGCACCAGGTCATAGCCGGTAAACAGGGGCTTCAGGTTGCAGGCATCGCCCTGATGAAAGCTGACCCGGCCCGCCGCCTCTTCCAGACCCAGTGCCTCCAGAGTGCGCTCGTGATAGCTGACCAGCTCGCCCTCTTCCGGGCGGGCATAGCGAATCCGCTTCTGCTGCACCATTTCCACACCCTTGCGGATAAAGTTGGCGGAAAAATCCACCGCATCCACATGGGCAAAGTGGCGGGCCAGCTCGAAACTGGAACGACCACAGGCGCAGCCAATATCCAGCGCCCGCTCCATGGGCAGGCCCGCCATGGCATCAACCGCGGCTTCCGCCAGCGCTTTGGGAAAATTGGGAACCCCGTGCCACTCATCCCCGAAATGGAATTCCGAGTACTGGGCCAGGGTTGCATCATTCTCGTAAAATCCACCGGGATCCATTACTTTCGCCTCCGAAGCCACATAGCGGAATCCCGCATGCTGGAAGAAATGCCGCCGGAATGCATAGCGCGCACTCAGCCGGGATTCATTACCGCAGGAAATCCAGGAACCGCCTTTGATCAGGTTATGCCGGCCATCAAAGGTCGGGGTCGTAAAATCATCATACAGCGGGTGGACTTCAAAACCTTCAAAAGGATAGATGGGCGTTTCCGTCCACTGCCAGACATTGCCCACCACATCAAACCACTGACCATGGCGGAAACGGGTCACCGGACAGCATGAGGCGCCATGATCCAGGTGCAGGTTGCCATGGGCAGATCCGGCGCCCACTTCCTCCACACCGGCCTCATCCGCCAGCCGGTACCACTCGTCTTCCGTGGGCAGGCGTATCTGCTGCCCGCTCTGCTCCGCCTTCCATTCACAGAAGGCCCTAGCTTCATGGTAGTTCACTTCCACCGGCCAGTCCCAGGGCATGGGCACTTCCTCGGTCATCAGCCGCAACTGCCACTGGTTGCGCCAGACCCAGAAGCTGGGGTGCCGGGCCCGGGCAAACCGGCGCCAGCTCAGCCCTTCCTCGGACCAGTACTGATCTTTCTGATAGCCGTCCTGTTCAACAAATTCCAGAAACTCCTGGTTGCTCACCAGATATCTGGACGCCTGAAAGCACTCAACGTCCGCCGAGTGCTGGCCATATTCATTGTCCCAGCCGTAATACGCCGAATCCCGGGGCAGCCCCAGTACGACCTTGCCCCCGGGCACAGGCACCAGTTCATTGACCGGCGCAGTGCCGGTCTCCCGCCGGGGCGCCCAGCGGGGCCGGGGCCGGACATATTCAAGCCGGTGCTGGCGGATCAGCACCGATGAGGTTTCCAGATGTATGCGTTCATGGTCAATACCCATCAGTACC
>JBFHSI010000069.1:0-14407 GCA_041591245.1 Marinobacter sp. | reverse complement strand
GTCATTCTCGCTGTTCTGACCAGGCTTGGCTCCACTCTTATCCGACGGCTGCTTCTGGCCCGGGCCATCTTCCTCGTCCTGCGGCTCCTGTTGCCCATCCTGTTTGTTCTGCTGTTGCTGTTGACGCAACACCTCTTCAACCAGTTGGCGGTTGGCGGCAGCATCGGCCATATCCGGGTCCTGCTCCAGTGCCCGGTCGTAGGCTTCCAGGGCTTCCTGAAGTTTTCCAGCCCGGGCCAGGGCGTTGCCCCGGTTGTACTCCGCATCCGCCCCCTGGGCTTCGGCGAAGGCTTTGGCGGCCTGCTCATAGGCTTCTGAGCGGTACAGGGCTGTTCCCCGCCACATGGGGTTTTTCAGTAGCTCGGCGGCTTGTGCCGGATCCTGCCGGATCAGTTCCGGTGCCCGCTGGTCTTCCCTTTGCCACAACTGGTTCCAGTCCAGGGCCTGGGCCGGGCGGGGAACCAGTGGCAGGCAGGACAGGGCAATGATGGCAAAGGCGCCCCGGCGCCAGCCCAGCAGCAACAGGGGCAGAACCAGCCACAGCAGCCAGTAGCCATCGTCCTGCCAGCGATTGATGGTGTGTTCGCTGTCGGCATTGCGGGCGTCCGCACTGTCATCGGGGCGCAGTCCGAGGGCATCGATGTCGGCGTCATCCAGCGTCAGCAGATGGCTGGAACCTCCGTTGCTGCTGGCCAGGCTGGCAAGTGCGCGGGGGTGGGCACGGGTAATGACAATCTGGCCGTTGTCACGGATAAAGCCCCGTTTTGCCAGGGGAATGGGACCGCCTTCGGTGGTGCCGACCACCAGGGTGTCCAGGGTGATATCAGTGCTTTCCAGTGTTTCGCCTATGGCGCTGAAATACTTGTCGGGAACCTCATCGGTCATCAGCAGAATACGCCCCCGGCCGGGGGCACCATTTGCCAGCAGCGTCCGGGCTCTGGCGATGGCCAGGTCGGCCCGGTTTCCGGTGGCGGGCATGATGGTGGGATCCAGGGCCGCCAGCATGGCCTCGATGGTGCCGGAGTCATCGGTCAGGGGTGTTACCACGTGGGCGTCGCCGGCGTAGACAATAAGTGCGTTAAGGCTCCCGGCCCGGGCCTTGAGAAGGTCCCGGATCTTGCGTTTGGCCAGCGTCAGCCGGTCCGGTTGCAGGTCTGTTGCCAGCATGGACAGGGACAGGTCCAGCACAATGACCAGACTGTCTTCGGACTGGCTCAGGGGGCTGGGGGTTTCCCGCCAGCTGGGCCCGGCCAGGGCAACAGACAGAAGCAGTATGCCAATGGTGACCGGGAGCATGGGGGAACGCATCTGTTGCCGGTGTGCACCGGACGAGGGAATCAGGGGGGCCAGGAATTTTTCCGGGATCACCCGTGCCCAGCCGCTGTCGCCCCGGCGCAAATGCCGGAGAGTCAGGATAACCACTGGCAGGCTCAGTATCAGCAGCAGCCAGAAGGGCCGCAGAAAATGAAAATCAGTCATGGTGGTGAACTCCCTGTGACTGCTGGCGCCCCTGCCTGTGCTGCTTCAGTTGCCGGAGCAGGACCAGCATGAGCCAGAGCAGGGCAGCCAGGCCTGCCGGCCAGTAGAAGAGTTCGGTAACCGGGCGATAATATTTGCCGTCCTGTTCAATGGCTTCGAGCTGGTTGATGCTCTCGTAGATCATTTCCAGTTCCGGCAGGCTGCGGGCCCGGAAATACCGGCCGCCGGTCTGATCCGCCATACGGGTGAGCAGGGCCTCGTCGAGATCCCGGGACGGGTTGACCACCCGCGATCCCAGAAAACCCCGCTGGACCATGGTCTCTGCACCAATGCCGATGGTATAGAGGCGGACACTGGCGGCCTGTGCAATTTCCGTGGCCTTGTCCGGGCTGATTTCCCCGGCCGTGTTGGCGCCATCGGTCAGCAGTATCACCACCCGCTGGTTCTGGGGGCGGTTGCGCAAGCGTTTGACCGCCAGTCCTATGGCATCACCGATGGCCGTGGCACGCCCCGCCATGCCCAGCCCGGATTCCTGCAGCAGGGTTCTGACGGTTTCCAGGTCGAAGGTTAACGGTGCCTGTATGTAAGGACGGGTACCGAACAGGATCAGCCCCAGCCGGTCGCCCTGACGCCGGGAAATGAAATCATCCAGCACCAGCTTCACCGCCTGCAGGCGATTGATGCTGCGCCCGCCCAGTACCATGTCCTGCTCGTCCATACTTGGTGAAATGTCCACCACCAGCATCAGGTCCCGGCCGGTGATCGGCAGCTGTATCTGTTCCCCCACATACTGGGGCCGGGCCAGGGCGACGGTGAGCAGTATCCAGACAAGCATCAGCAACAGTGCCTGCCACCTGGGCAGGGCGTTGCCCCGGTGACTGACTCCGGGCAGATCCGATAACCAGTGGCCAATGGGGATGACCGGTGCATCCACAGAGGTGCTGGTGGGGCGACGCCATTGCAGCACCAGGGGTATTGCGGCCAGTAGCAGCAGCCAGGGGTACTGGAGACTCAGCATTTCTGACCTCCAAGCCATTGCCGGGCAAAGTCCAGAGCCTGCGCGGGAGTTGCGCTGGCCTGGGGTTGCCAGGCGCTGCGCACCATGGCTTCGACCAGGGGCCGGGAGGCAATGCGCTCAGCCGGAGCCCGTTCCAGCAGAAAACCGATCCAGTCGTCCCCGGACAGGGCCTGCGGATGCTGTTCCGGGTAGCATTCCCGGGCAACCTGCTTGAGCAGGATGTTGAGGCGGGAAAACCATTCCGGGGTGGCTTCGGCGCTGGCAGCCAGCTTCGCCAGTTCCGCTTTTGCCAGCCTGCGCCAGCGGGATTTCTGGCGGTGTCGGCGCCACAGCCAGATGATCACCGCAATCAGTGCAATGATGACCAGTGCCAGCAGCCACCACCCGGGGGCCGGGGGCCACAGACCTCCGGTCACAGGCGGGTGAATATCTCTGAGCTGACTGAGTGCATCCGACGGGTTCAACCGATTCGGCCTCCTGGTCCCAATAATGATTTCAGCAGTGTGGCAGGGTCTTCTCCTGTGGGCACGGTTGCTGCCGTCACCCCCGAGCCCCGGAAACACTGCTGCAGGCGCTGTTCGTGTTCCTGCACTTTCCGATGCCAGGCTTCCTGGAAGCGGGTATTGGCGGCATCGAACCAGACCGGGCCATCGGGGCCGGCAACGGCAAAGCGCCCGCTGTGGGGCAGTTCTGCTTCCAGGGGGTCCACAATTCTCAGGGCGGATACGGAATTATGGCTGGCCAGGGTAGTCAGCAGTGCTCCTGTCTCCGGGGTGATATTCAGAAAGTCGCTGATAATAAAAATCCGGCTTCCGGTATGGGCCACCCGTTGCGCCTCGGCCAGGGCCTGGTTCAGGTCCGGGCCAGCCGGGAGCCCTGTTTCCCGGGGCGGATGCTCCGGCTGGTACTGTTGCCGGGCCAGGGTATCCAGCAGGCGTAGTACGGATTTTTTCCGCCGGGCCGGGCGCAGTACGTTCAGCTCCCGGCCATTGAACACTATGCCCCCCACCTGGTCACCGGCCCACAGGCCGAGCCAGGCCAGAAGGGCTGCCAGCTGGGCGCAGCGAACCTGTTTGTAAGCGCCGGTGCTGGCAAAAAACAGTGATGGTCCCAGATCACAGATCAGTAATACCGGGCGCTCCCGCTCTTCCTCATACAGCTTGGTATGGGGCGACTGGCGACGGGCGGTTACCCGCCAGTCGATACTGCGGATATCGTCGCCGGGCTGGTATTGCCGCACTTCGGCGAAGGCCATGCCGCGACCACGCTGTGGCGACTTTTGCAGTCCGGCCTGGCGGGTTCTGGCCGGGCGGGCCGAGGGAAGTTTCAGCGCCCGGGCATCCGCCTGCAGGCGGATCAAACCCGATAGGCTGATGTGTGTGGCAAAGTCGCTGATGCCCATGGTGGCGGTGTCTGTCTGTTGCGAGTGGAGTTGTGTCAGGCTACGACCGGTACCCGGTCGATCAGTCTCTGGATAACCGTGTCCGGAGTCATGCCTTCGGCTTCTGCTTCAAAGGTCAGCAGTATCCGGTGTCTGAGAACATCGAAGGCCACCGCCCTGACATCATCCGGGGTAACAAAGTCCCTGCCGTCCAGCCAGGCGTGGGCCCGGGCGCAGCGGTCCAGGGCGATGGTGCCCCGGGGGCTGGCGCCGAATGCGGTCCAGCGGGCCAGTTCGGGATCCAGATCGCTGGCATCCCGGGTGGCCAGTATAAGAGCCAGAAGATATTGCTCAACCGGCTCTGCCATATAGATGTCGGCCACTTCCGAGCGGGCGGCAAACACCTGCTCCGGTGACAGCCGTATATCCACCTCGGCCTGGCCCAGGCGGTACTCGTTGCGGGCCAGCTGGAGTATGGACTTTTCCGCTTCTGCGGAGGGGTAGTCAATGACCACATGCATCAGGAACCGGTCCAGCTGGGCTTCCGGGAGAGGGTAGGTGCCTTCCTGTTCTATGGGGTTCTGGGTTGCCATTACCATGAACAGCCGGTCCAGGGGAAAGGTGCGCATACCCACACTGACCTGGCGCTCCCCCATGGCCTCGAGCAGGGCGGACTGTACCTTGGCCGGAGCCCGGTTGATTTCGTCAGCCAGAACCAGGTTGTGAAAAATGGGGCCGCGCTGGAATTCGAACTGGCCGGTTTCGGCCCGGTAGATCTCGCTGCCGGTCACATCGGAAGGCAACAGATCCGGGGTGAACTGGATGCGGTGGAAGTCTCCCTGCAGATGGTCTGCCAGTGCCTTGATGGCGGTGGTTTTGGCCAGACCCGGAGCACCTTCAACCAGCAGGTGCCCGTCTGCCAGAAGCGCGATGAGCAACCTGTCTACCAGTTTTTTTTGCCCGATTATCCGTTTGGCCAAATGCGTTCTGAGTTCACCGAACGTATGCTGTAGTGACATTGGAATGTGACTGCTCCCGGTATCAGGTTTCATCTGATGGACATGCTTCGTACGTAATAAGTAGTTGCCGAAGTTTTGGCGTCTAGCCTGCAAAAATCAAGGGCTTGACTATGCTTACGTGACGATTCAACGATTACGTTTTATTCACACTCATCGAGGTTGATCATGAATGCGCTGACAGTGGCCAGCAAAGAACAGTTTTTTAATCAGTTGGCCGACGCTTTCGCAGAAAAAATTGCCAAGACAGAAGCCCGGAAAATTGTCGAGTTCGCCAAGCAGCATTATGCTCATATCCCGCTTGAAGAACTCGTCAGCCGGAATTTTTCCGACACCTATGGCGCAGTTCTGGCAGCCTGGCAGTTTCTGCAAAAACGCAGCAGCGACGAGTCACCGGTATCGGTCTTCAATCCGGACCTGGAAAGTGACGGCTGGCAATCCACCCACACGGTCATTTTCATACTACACCCGAATATCCCTTTTTTGATCGATTCTGTGCGTATTGCAATCAATCAGCGGGAAATCGGTACCCATTCCATCCAGCACTCCATCCTGCATGTGGAGCGGGACAAGGGGGGCAAGCTCAAGAAGCTGCATACCAGCAAAAAGTCCGTTTCCGGCTCCGGTTACGAGGCGTTTATTGTTCTTGAGATTGATCGCCACACCAACCCGGCGGACCTGCAGGCGCTTGAAGAAGCCCTGCAAACGGTTCTGCATGAGGTGCGTATTGCCGTTTCCGACTTCCCGGTGGTAACCAGCAAGATCACCGAAACCCTCGAAGAACTGGAAACAACCACGGCGGGGATTACTGAAGAGAACAAGGAAGAGGCCAAGGCATTCCTGCGCTGGTTGCTGGAAGATCACTTCACCTTCCTGGGCTATGACGAATACGATTTCGCCAAGGACCGGAAGGGCATGGTGGTGCAGCGGGTGGAAAGCTCCGAGCTGGGGATTCTGCGGGTCAACAATGAGCGCCCGGACCGGGTGCGGCTGAATGAACTGCCCCAGCGTACCCGTCATGAAATGACCCGTACCGACGATATCTTCATTTTTGCCAAGTCGGCACAGCGCTCCCACGTACACCGGCCGGCGTATCCGGATTACATCGCCGTCAAGAAGTTCAACAGCAAGGGCGAAGTGGTGGGTGAACGCCGCTTCCTGGGTCTGTATACGGCCCGGGTATACAACGAACGCCCGGATGAGATTCCTCTGCTGCGCCAGAAATACGAAAGCGTGATGTCCCGCTCCGGTTTCCTGCGGGAAGACTATGCCGGCAAGGAGCTGGAACAGATCCTGACCCTCTACCCCCGGGATGAGCTGTTCCAGATCGAAGCGGATGAGCTGCTGGAAATCGCCAAAAACATCCTCTATATCCAGGAGCGCCGGCGTATCGAGCTGTTCCTGCGGGAGGATGTCTATGGCCAGTTTGTGACCTGCCTGGCCTTCTTCCCCCGGGATATCTATAACACCGAGCTGCGCCTGAAGGTGGAAAAGGTTCTGCTGGAGCGGCTGGAAGCGGAAGATATCGAATTTGTCACCCACTTCTCGGAGTCGGTGCTGGCCCGGGTCCAGTTCACCATCCGTGTGCCCAGAGTGGAAGACCGCAGGCTGCCCATAGCGGAAATCAGGGATGAGGTGATCGGCATGGCCCAGTCCTGGCGGGACGGGCTGTCTGATGCGCTCACTGAAGCCTACGGCGAGGAGAAGGGCAATGAGCTGTTCCGGCTCTGGTCCGGCGGCTTCCCTGCCAGCTATACCGATATGTTTTCACCCCGGCGTGCGGCCATAGATGTGGAGCATATCGCCGGTTCTGCGGACCGGGACGACCTGTCCATGAGTTTCTACCGGGCCCTGGAAGAGGATGAAAGCACCCTGCATTTCAAACTTTTCTACCCGGACCAGCCGATTCCCCTGTCGGACGTGATGCCGATTTTCGACAACCTGGGTTTCCGGGTGCTTGGCGAGCACCCTTTTGAAGTGCTGGACCGCCACGGCAAGACCGTATGGATTCACGATTTCACCCTGAAAGCCCATACCGGTGTCACGGTGGATATTCACCGTATCCGGCCAATTTTTGAGGATCTGTTCCGCAAGGTCTGGTACGGGGAGGCGGAGAACGATGCCTTCAACCGCCTGCTGCTATCCTCCTACATGAGCTGGCGTGAAATTGCCCTGCTGCGTACCTACGCCCGGTACATGCGCCAGATCCGCTTCTCCAACAGTCAGACCTTCATTTCCAATACTCTGGTGAACCATGTCGGCCTGACCCGGTTGCTGCTGGACTGTTTTGACATCCGCTTCAACCCGGACCGTCACCAGAGTGATGTGAAAAGTGAAGCCGCCCAGCAGAAGCTGGAAATCGAATTCAATGCCGGTCTGGATGGGGTGGACAACCTCAGTGAAGACCGGGTGCTGCGGCTGTACCTGGAACTGATCCAGGCGACCCTGCGAACCAACTACTTCCAGCTGGACGAACAGGGCAGCAACAAATCCTACATCAGCCTGAAGTTCGATCCGTCAAAGATTCCCGACATGCCACTGCCGGTGCCCATGTTCGAGATCTTCGTGTATTCCCCGAGGGTGGAAGGTGTGCATCTGCGGGGTGGCAAGGTGGCCCGGGGCGGGCTGCGCTGGTCCGACCGGTTCGAGGACTACCGTACTGAAATCCTGGGGCTGGTGAAGGCCCAGCAGGTGAAGAACGCGGTGATTGTGCCGGTGGGAGCCAAGGGTGGCTTCGTGGCCAAGCGCCTGCCCGATCCTTCCGACCGGGAAGCTTTCCAGGCGGAAGGTATCGAGGCCTACAAGACCTTTATCCGGGGTCTGCTGGATATTACCGACAACCTGGTGGATGCCGGCATCCAGCCCCCGGAAAGGGTGATCCGCTACGATGAGGATGACCATTATCTGGTCGTGGCAGCGGACAAGGGCACAGCCACCTTCTCGGACATCGCCAACGGACTGGCTGCGGAATATGGCTTCTGGATGGGTGATGCCTTCGCTTCCGGTGGCAGCCATGGCTACGACCACAAGAAAATGGGGATTACTGCCCGGGGTGCCTGGGTTTCCGTGGAGCGCCATTTCCGGGAGATGGGTGTCAATCCGGCACTGGATGAATTTACCGCTGTGGGTATTGGTGACATGAGCGGTGATGTGTTTGGTAACGGCATGCTGTGCTCGGAGAAAACCCGGCTGGTGGCCGCCTTCAACCATATGCATATTTTTGTGGACCCGGATCCGGACCCGGAGCAGAGCTTCCGGGAGCGTCGCCGGCTGTTTGCCTTGCCCCGTTCCAGCTGGACCGATTATGACAGCAAGCTGATTTCCCAGGGTGGTGGTGTGTTCAGTCGCAACGCCAAGTCCATTCCGGTCAGCCCGGAAATGAAAAAGCTGTTTGATATCAAGGCAGACCGGGTTCCGCCGAACATGCTGATTTCCCATATCCTGCGGGCCCAGGTGGATCTGCTCTGGATTGGCGGTATCGGCACCTATGTGAAAGCCACCACGGAATCCCACAGTGATGTGGGGGACAAGGCCAATGACGGTCTGCGGATTAACGGGTCCGAACTGCGCTGCAAGGTGGTGGGCGAGGGCGGAAACCTGGGTATGACCCAGCTGGGTCGTATTGAATACGCCCTCAAAGGTGGCCGTCTGAATACCGACTTTATCGACAACTCCGGCGGTGTGGACTGCTCGGACCATGAAGTCAACATGAAGATCCTGTTGAACCAGGTTGTCGCGGTGGGGGATCTGACCTCCAAGCAGCGCAACGCCCTGCTTGAGGAAATGACCGACGATGTTTCGGCACTGGTGCTGAAAAACAACTACCGGCAGACCCAGGCCATCAGTATTGCCAGTGAGGATGCGGCCATCCGCCTGGAAGAGTACCGGCGCCTGATGAATGCCATGGAAAGTGAGGGCAAGCTGAACCGGGCCCTGGAGTTCCTGCCCGATGACGAGACCCTGACCGAGCGCAAGGTGGCCAACAAGGGACTGACCCGGCCGGAACTGTCAGTGCTGATTTCCTACGTCAAGGGTGACCTGAAGCAGACCCTGACTGCCAGCAGCCTGCCGGATGACCCATTGCTCGCCGGTGAAATGTACAAGGTGTTCCCCAGGGAGCTGACCCACAAATTCTCCAAAGAGCTGGGTGAGCACCAGTTGCGGCGTGAAATCATCGCCACCCAGATTGCCAACGATATGGTCAACCACATGGGCATTACCTTTGTGGAGCGGCTGAATCAGTCCACCGGAGCCGATGCCGCCTCCATTGCCCTGGCCTGGATTATTGCCCGGGATCTGTTCCGGATCGACAACTGGTGGGATCGCATTGAGGATATGGACTTCCATATTCCGGCCAGTCTGCAGATGGAACTGATGCAGGATCTGATGCGGCTGATGCGCCGTTCGGTACGCTGGCTGCTGCGCAACCGCCGGGCGGAACTGAGTGTGCAGGATCATATGGAGCGCTTTGCCGACAGCGTCTGGGCCATTACCTCCAAGTTGCCGGAATACCTTGGCGAGCAGGCCCGGGAAACCTGGCAGCAGCGTAACTCGGAACTGGTGGCAGCGGGCCTTCCCAAAGAGCTGGCTTCGGTGGTGTCCGGAACCGATTACCTGTATGCCTCGCTGGGTATTATCGAAGCCCAGGAAGCCTCGGGAATGCCGCTGAAAGTGGTGGCCAATCTGTACTTTGATCTGGGCGACAGTCTGGATCTGAACTGGTTTGCCGAGGCCATTGCCGACCTGAAGCCGGCATCCCACTGGCAGGCGCTGGCGCGGGAGAGTTTCCGGGAAGATCTGGATTGGCAGCAGCGGGCTCTCACCGTCGGAGTACTGCGCCTGGCTGACAAGCCGGAGGATGTTCCGGCCAGGGTAGAAGCCTGGCTTGAGGACAATGCCCCCATGATCGACCGCTGGAAGTCCATGCTGGCGGAAATCAAAACCGTCCGGGAGCCGGAATACGCCATGTTCTCTGTAGCCCTTCGGGAGCTGCTGGATCTGGCCCAGAGCACCATGCATTCGGTGCAGGCCTGAGATGAATCTCAAATCATTCGGGAATCCGGCTGCGGCCGGTATTCCCGGCTGGTACCGGATTCCGCAACAGACAGGGGAGTGCTCTGATGGGACAGCTTGATGACCTGCTGGCGAAAAACCGGGCCTGGGCCAGTAATATCAAGGCCGCAGATCCCAACTTCTTCGATCGCCTGTCCAGGCAGCAGGCGCCGGAGTACCTGTGGATAGGCTGCGCCGACAGCCGGGTTCCGGCCAACCAGATAGTGGACCTGTTACCCGGTGAGCTGTTTGTGCACCGGAATGTGGCCAATGTGGTGGTACACACGGACTTCAACTGCCTGTCGGTTCTGCAGTTCGCCATTGACGTGCTGCGGGTGCGCCATGTCATGGTGGTGGGCCATTACGGCTGTGGTGGCGTCAAGGCTGCATTGCTGAATGAGGGGTTTGGCCTGATTGGTAACTGGTTGCGTCACGTACAGGATGTGCGTGACCTGCACCGGCCGGTGATTGACGCCATTGCTGATGAGCAGGACCGGATCGACCGCCTGTGTGAGCTGAACGTGGTGGAGCAGGTCAGCCATGTGTGCCGCAACAATATTGTTCAGGAAGCCTGGAGCCGGGGGCAGCCGCTGACGGTCCATGGCTTTGTCTATGATGTGGCGGACGGCCTGCTGCGGGATATGGGGCTGTCCATTTCCCGCGAGCAGGACCGGGAGCGGGTGCGGAGGGAGAGCCTGGAGGCCCTGATCTCCCGCCCGGTGCGTGCCGGACGGGCAAAAGATTCGCCGAAAGTGAAAAAAAATGTCAGTAGTTTGTGAGCAGCGTCACCTGCTGACCCTCAGGGGCATCACAGATGGTCACCTTGCGCTTTGCTAGAGTATGGCATGTAGTGAGTGAGGAGATTGACCATGAAAGAACTGATGCAAAAGGCCCTGAACACACTGGTGCATCAGAAATCTGCGCGCCAGGGTACGGAGACCCGCAGCAAACCCAGGAAAGACACAAGTAGCCGGCAGGGTGAGGACTGGGATATGTCCCCTGAAGATGCCTTGCGGGTTGGTACTGTTGCCCGTTACAAATAGTCCTTTCCTGTTCCTTTCTCTCCTGTACAGTCCTCCGGGCCGCCATCCATGGCGAGACTCGGAGGCTGAATCCGGTTAGAGTATCCCGTTTTCACGGTTACCACGGGGACTCTCCATTCATGTCCGTTATGCCCAATTCCCACGAAGCCCTGCTTCGCAATCTTCCGTTGCTGACAGGCCGGACGGCGCTCCTCGGTGTCAGTTCCCCGGCGCTGCTGGCGGCGCTTCCCGCTGGTGGTCTGGCCATGACCGAACACGCCGGACATTGTCAGGCCCTGTCAGGGCAGCCCGGCTGGCAGGTCTGTTTTGGTTATGACAGTGCGGACCTGGAAGCTGGCAGCTTCGATACCGTCGTTGTTTTCATGCCCAAGGCCCGGGCTGAAATGGACCTGCGGCTGGCTCTGGCCCGCTGGCTGGCAAGACTGGACGGGGTTCTGCTTATGGTGGGGGAAAAGCGGGAAGGCATCGCGGGTGCTGCCCGGCAGCTGCAAGCGGTGGCTCCCGATGCCATGAAAGTGGACAGTGCCCGTCATTGTCAGCTTTGGCGGGCAAGCAACTCTGCGCCTCTGTCCGGTTTCGATCTTGATCAGTGGCGGGTCTGGTATCCGGTGTCCTGTGCCGATGTGGCCTTTGAGGTAGCCGGGCTGCCGGGTATTTTCAGTCAGGGGGAGCTGGATGCGGGTACTGCCATGTTGCTGGATTCTCTCGCAAAGACCCCGCTCAGGGCGGACCGGGTGCTGGACTTTGCCTGTGGTGCGGGGGTAATCGGCAGCTGGCTGCAGTGCTGGCAGCGGGCCCAGGGACATACTGTGACGCCGGTAGACGGGGTTGATGTGCAGTTCCAGGCGGTCACCTGTGCCCGGGCTACCTATGAACGGGCGGGTGCCGAGGGCAATATTCAGGCGTCTGACGGACTGGCCGGTGTGGATGGCACCTGGTCGGCTATTGTCACCAATCCCCCCTTCCACTCAGGGGTGCGTACTGATACGTCCATGACCGAGAACTTCCTGCGGGCGGTGTCCGGGCATCTGCGTTCCCGTGGGGAACTGCGTCTGGTGGCGAACAGTTTTCTGCCCTACGAGAATCTGATCCAGCGCTTTATCGGGCCAGTGGAGAAGATGGCCCAGGATCGCCGGTTCACGGTGTACCGGGCAACCCGGCGCTAGGCTCTGCAGTTTTCCTGATCCTGAAACGAAAAAAGCCCCTGGGGTATGAGGGGCAACAGGTCTGCATCCAAAGAACCGGAGCGAACCAAAAGGGTTTTGCTGTGAACAGATGCCAATCTACGGTTAATTTTTAGAATAAACACCCTAAAATCCTGAAATTCTGATGAGCTGGTTGCGGATATTCCGATATGACTGCTGATGTTCTTGATGCTCCGTTCGGAGCCCTGTCCCTGTCCCGGCCCGGCGGTGGCCCCTCTCTGCGGGCCTGGGATGCTGCCGATGAACTGCTGTTGCTGGAGGCCAGTGGACGACTGGATGCTGCCCGGAAGCCGAGAGTGCTGGTTGTGGATGACCAGTTCGGCGCCCTGAGCCTTGGCCTGCAGTCTTTTGCTCCGGATGTGGTGGCCGACAGTGCTCTGCTGGCGGGGGCCCTTGAGCACAATACGGCCGGAAGTCCCGCCGGGGCCGGGGATATCCAGGTGCACAGCTGGCTGAACCCGCCCCGGGGACCCTACGATGTGGTGGTGCTGAGGATCCCCCGGCAGGCGGATTATCTGGCCTGGCTGTTACGTTGGGTGAATGGAGTTCTAGCCCCCGAAGGTCTGCTGCTGGCGGGGGGCATGATCAAGCACCTGCCGGACCGAAGCGTGGATGTCTTTGCCGGCCTGGTGGTCACCGAAACCGTGACCCCGGCCAGAAAAAAGGCCCGGGTGGTGATCTGTCGGGCGGGGGCAGAGGGGCTGGATGGCTGGGGCGATGCCTGGAAAGGCTACGCTCTGGACGGCGTCGGCAAGATACAGGCGCTGCCCGCCGTGTTTTCAAGGGACAAGCTGGATATTGGAACTCGCCTGTTTCTGCCCCATGTGCAGGACGCTGTATCCGGACTGGCTTCCGGGGCGCGGGTGCTGGATCTGGCCTGTGGTAACGGTGTGGTGGGGGCCTGTGTGCTGGCCCGGCGCCAGGACCTGGAGCTGACCTGTGCGGATGTGTCCAGCCAGGCCATCATCAGTGCTCAGCATAATGTGACCGGAAACTTTCCGGAGGCCCGGGTGCACTGTATGCATGCTGACGGTATTCCCGGGTCGGCAGGGCTGTTTGACCGGATCCTGCTGAATCCGCCATTCCATGAGGGAGGGGTGGTCGGCGATCATATTGCCCTGCGGCTGTTCCGGCAGGCTGCCGACCATTTGTTGCCGGGAGGCCGGTTGCTGGTGGTGGGCAATCGGCACCTGGGCTATCACCGCAGTCTGCGGCGCTATTTTTCCGGAGTCCGGCAACTGGATGCCAGTCCCAAGTTTGTGGTGCTTGAGGCAGGACAGGACTCTCAGTAACGCCTGGGTCAGGCGTTCTGGGCTGAGGGCTGGTATCCCATCCGGGCCAGGGTGTCGACAATAGCCTGGGTCTGGCTGTCGATTTCGATATTGACCCTGTCGCCTTTGCTGGCGGTGCCAAAAGTGGTTGCCCTGAGGGTTTCCGGGATCAGGTGTACGTTGAACCGGTTGTCGGTGACCTCTCCCACGGTCAGGCTGGCACCGTTAACAGCAATGAAGCCCTTTGGAAAAATATAGCGGGTCCATTCAGGGGCAACCTCAAACCACAGGGTTACGTTGTTTTCGGTCTGTACCCTGTCGGCGATGACGGCGGTGGTATGAATGTGTCCAGACAGCAGGTGCCCGCCGATTTCGTCGCCAATCCGGGCGGCCCGCTCGAAGTTGACCTTGTCGCCCGGTTTCAGCTCGCTGAGGACGGTCAGGCGCAGGGTTTCCTGCATGGCATCAAAATACAGGCAGTTGCCATCTGCCCGGGTTACGGTCAGGCAGGTTCCGTTAATGGCTACCGAAGCACCAATAATGGCGCCATCCACACAGCTGTCGGGAAACTGGATTCTGAAGCTGCTCAGTCCCGGAGCAGCAGAGACTTCTTCGACAGTAGCAATACCTTGAACAATACCCGTAAACATAACCGGACCTCATGGAATGGCGCCCCTGGGCGGTGGTGGAGAAAAGAAAACAAGGATAGCGGCGAAGGACCTCAATGCCAAGGTTGGTCACGTTTCTCCGGGCAGCATCTGATCCTGCCCTCAAGAATCCGCTTAAGCGGTCGATATACATGACAATTGCATAAAATATCCTGGTATCAGGATTAGCATCCGGACGATTGAATATGGCCCAGAACCAGACGATAGCGGAGCCACCTCCCCAGACCACCCAGGGTGCGGTTCTGCGCCCCGGGCGTGCGGCCGATGCCGTTCC